>JBBPYN010000035.1:0-9683 GCA_038199875.1 Rubrobacterales bacterium | reverse complement strand
GCCAGCTTCCTCCCACCTTCGGCGCGACGCTCGACCCTGTCCTCATGGCCCGAGCCCTCAACCTCGAAACGGCGGATCTCGACGAGCGCTTCCCCGTACAGGAGGTATCAACCGGGCTTCCGGCCCTGGTAGTTCCGCTAAGAGACCTGGACGCCCTGCGGCGGTGCAAGGTCGATTGGGAACGCTACGTGGAAGTGGTTGGCTCTGGGAAGAACCTGTACGTCTTCTGCCCGGAACCGCACGAAGGTGGCCCTGGCGACCTCTCAGCCCGTATGTTCGCGGATGACCTTGGCGTCCCCGAAGATCCCGCGACCGGCAGTGCGGCAGGCTGCCTGGCCGGATACCTGGCCGAACACCGCTACTTCGGAGCCGACTCCGTAGACGTGCGGGTCGAGCAGGGGTATGAGATCCGTCGCCCCTCGCTCCTGTACCTGCGGGCCACGAAAGAAGACGAAGAAACGACCGTCCACGTCGGAGGCCGGGTGCAGATGGTGGCGAGAGGCGAGTTGGTATGATGTTAGCGGCTCGTGCAGGTGAGGAGTTATGCGCTACGTAGCGATATTGGAATCAGGTGAGGGCGGGATCGGAGCTTACGTACCCGATCTTCCAGGCTGCGTCGCCGTGGGAGAGACGAAGGAAGAAGTATTGCGCCTGATCGGGGAGGCCGTCGAGCTGCACTTGGAGGGAATGCGTGAGGAAGGGCTGCCGATCCCCGAACCCTCATCCAGCAGCGAGTATGTGGAGGTCGGGGCCGCCTGAGAACCGAATCCTCATAGAGAGGAATATTTATGGGCGGAGGAGCGCCACGGGCATGTGGTCCGCGAGGTGGAGATGGTCCTTCACCGACGGACTCCGTGCCCTCGAACGGTCCCTGATAGAGCCCAAAGCCAGAGAAAGTAACAGCCTTGTAACAGCTCGATAACAGATCACTCATACGCCTACCGAGACTCTTTAATCGCCCGGTTCATCGTGTTAGTGTCGTTCGTGTGCAGAGTGCATATAGGTAATGCGAGGATCTCGAAGGAGGTGGTTGGTTGTGAACCTGGGCGTATTGACGTGGGTCGTGCCTGATGGTGGATCCCTGGCGTTGCGGCGAAGGTCTCGGGAGGCGTTCGGCCGGTTGGGAGTCGGGGTGTGGCCTATCTTGCAGACGGCTGTGTCGGCGAGCCTGGCGTGGTTTCTGGCTTCTGCTGTGCTCGGTCACAGCCAGCCGTACTTCGCCGCCATAGCCGCCGTTATCTCAACGGGGGTCGTCGTCGGTCAGGAGGGACGCCGGGTATTCGAGCTCGTCTTCGGCGTCGCGTGCGGGCTTGCTGTCGCGGACCTGCTCGTGGTGCTCATCGGTACTGGCCCCGTCCAGATCGGGGTCGTCGTCGCGCTGGCGATGGCCGTGGCGTGGCTGCTCGGGGGTGGGTCTGCGCTCGTCTCCGAGGCTGGCGTGACGGCTTTGTTCACCGTCATGCTCGACCCTTCGACCTCGGGTTGGTCGCCGGAACGCTTCGTGGACGCGCTCCTCGGCGCTGGCGTGGCGCTCGGGGTGAAGGCCGTGTTTCCAAGCGATCCCAGGCACCTTGTGGAGCGGGCAGCGCACCCAATCTTCGACGACCTCGTCGGCGCACTGGAGGAGACGGCGGCGGCGCTGCGCGAGCGTGACCTCGGCCGGGCTGAGCGCGCCCTGCAGAGGGCGCGCGAGATGGACGGGCGTATGGACGCTTTCAGGGAGGCGATCGACGCCGGCTACGACACCGCGAGGCTCTCCCCACCGCGCAGGCGGGCGCTCGGGCAACTCGGGCTTTACGCCACGGCGGCCGACCAGTTGGACCTCGCGGTACGCAACGTGAGGGTACTCGCCCGCGCCGCAGCGACGACGGTACGCGAGGGTGAGACCGTGCCAGAGACGCTCTCCGAGACCATCCTCGACCTCGCGCGTGCCGTCGAGACCCTCTCCTCGTACATCGAGGAGCCCGAGCATCCTGTGGAGACCCGCGGGTTCGCCCTGGAGGCCGCGGGAGGGGCGACAGCCGTACTCGAAGAGCGTAGCGACCTCAGGACCAGCATGCTGGTAGGCCAGGTAAGGTCGACGGCCGTGGATCTCCTGCGCGCTGCGGGCATGGACTCGACCGAGGCCCACGAAGCACTCCGCGAGAGCTCCAACCGTACGACGCACGAGCCCACGAAACAGATCGCCGGGGAGTAGACCATGTCCGGCACCCCATCCACGGTTCCCCCGGCGAGAGACCTGCATGGTCGGGTGGCGCTTGTTACTGGTGTAGGAAGGAAGAGGGGTATAGGCTCGGCGGTCTGCCGGGCGCTTGCCTCCCGCGGCGCAGGCGTCGTCTTCTCCTACTGGAGGGCCTATGCCCGCGAGATGCCATGGGCGTCGGACGAGGGCAAGCCTGGGGCGCTGCTCGGGGAGTTGCGTGACTCCGGCGTTAGGGCCGAGGGGGTGGAGATGGACCTCTCCCTGCCCGATTCGGCGCGGCTCCTTCTCGACGCTGCCGAGGAGAGGATCGGGAGGCCTTCGATCCTGGTCAACACAGCCGCCTACTCAGCTCACGACGGCTTCGAGGATCTCGACGCGCAGGCGCTCGACGCCCACTACGCCGTCAACGTGCGGGCTATGGCGCTCCTCAGCGTCGACTTCGCGCGGCGGTATCCTGGCGGACCAGGGGGTAGGATCGTCAACTTCAGCTCGGGGCAGTCGCTAGGGCCAATGCCTGGTGAACTCGCCTACGTCGCGACCAAAGGCGCCATCGAAGCCTTCACCCGGACCCTCGCCGTCGAGGTCGGGCACAAGGGTATCACAGTAAACGCCGTCAACCCCGGTCCCACCGATACGGGTTGGATCTCCGGGGAGTTAGAACAGGAGATCCTACCCAAGTTCCCCTTGGGGAGGATCGGGCAGCCAGAGGACGCGGCGAGGCTCGTGGCCTTCCTGGCCTCAGATGAGGCCGCCTGGATCACGGGCCAGACCATCCACTCCGAGGGTGGTTTTTTCCGTTCTTGAGCAGCATGTTCTGCCTCCATGCGTTACCATCACCTCTCTTATGAGGAATCCAAGAAAGAGGCCCAGGCCCTTCCGTGAACCGCCGAAGACGCTGTTCGACGACCTGAAAGACGACGCTTTCGAGACGCCCGTCAGGGGACCCCTTTTCTCGAACTACCTGTTCTACACGCTCCTGGCCGTCTTCGGCGTCTCCCTCATGCTGACCGCCGACTGGTTCGGGCTCATGCTCCTCAATACCGAAGGCGTCTACGGGCGGCTCGGCCCTCTGAACGCCGTGCGCGTTACCGCCGTCCTGATGACCGGGATAGCCATCCCCTCGGCCCTCTTGATGTTCCACTACAAGCGCCTCTACTCCTATATCTCCGACGAGAACGTCTTCTTCACCATCACCTTCTCGCTCTCCTTCCTCCTCGGCTCCCCCTGCGTCCTCGTCGGGATATTTGGATGAAGAGGTTACAGGCTTCAGGCATCAGGTCGACCTCCGTCTCCGAACCGTCTTACTGAGGCTTGATGGCTGAAAGCTCCATAAATTTCGAGCGCGGCCTGTCGTCTCCCAACGAGGTCTTCGGTTCCAACAACGAACCCTTCCCATCTTACCGGCCCGTGCTCGAGGAGATGGGACGGATGGGGCCTGTGGAGTGGGGGCGAAGAACAGAAGGGGCGCGTGGGTGGCTGCTGGAGAAGCAGCGGGAGTTGGGTATGGTTCCTGACGGTGGGATCCACCCAACCGATTTTGTTCCCCGCATCGTGGCGGCTGCGGACTGGGACGTTCTGGAGCGGGGCCTGGCGCAGCGGATGCGCGCGATCAACGAGTGGCTAAGACGCCTCGAGGCCGGAAAGGATGAGGTCGTCCCATGGGAGGTCGTCGAGAGCAGCGCCCTCTTCGACGCTTCGATCCCGACCAGGTTCGGGGACGTTCCAAACAGGCAGATGGGCTTCGATATAGTCGCCGAGGAGCGTTCCGGCCGGCCCGGAGAGTGGGAGTACCTGGTCATAGAAGACAACGCCAAGATGCCCGTCGGCATCGAGCCGATGAGCCTGCTCAGGGCGATGACCCCCGACGTGCTACCCGAGGCTTACAAGGCGCTCGGGGTGAGGCCGCTGGACGGGCTCATGGAGATGTTCGGCGAGGTCGTGCGGGCCGCTTCGCCCGAGCCAGATCCTGCCATCGCCATCCTCTCCACGGGTCCCGACGACCAATACTACCTCGACCACAAGGTCTTCGCCGCGGAACTTGGGGCGATCCTGGCCGAGCGCCACGAGGTCGGGCTCGACCGTGACGGAAGGCTCGTCCATAAAAAGAGCGGACGCCGTATCGACATCATCTACGAGCGAATCGAGAGCGGCAGGATCTACGACGATATAGACGGCCTGATTCAATCCCAGGCCAGGGGCCTGGTCGACGCCGTCTTCGCCCCGAACCTCGGCATCGCAGACGACAAGGGCGTCTACCCCTTTATCCCCGAGATGATAAGTACCTACCTCGGCGAGGAGCCGGTGCTCGCGAACATCAAGACCTACTCCCTCGCCGTCGAGGAGGACAGGCGCTACGTCATGGACCACTTCGACGAACTGGTGATAAAGAGTCGCAGCGGCTGGGGTGGCAAAGACGTGCTCATCGCCCCGCAAGAGGCGAAAGAGGACATCGAGGAGTTCCGCAACACCGTGGAGGAAAACCCCGTCGAGTATGTAGCCCAGAAGACGATAGACTTCTCGACCCACGTCCTGTGCGAGGCCGGCGAAGACGGCTTCGTCCTGCGCGACGCCCACGCCGACCTGCGCATCCACGCCCTCGCCCCTGACGCCCAGACGGTCGAGGTCGTCCCAGGCGCCATGACGAGGGTGGCCGCGCCTGGCAACAAGCTGGTCAACATCTCAAGCGGCGGCAAGATGAAAGACACCTGGGTGCTGCGTCGAGCGTGAGGCTTGCGCCTTACGCTCGACGAGCTATCAGCAAGAACACAAAGCGGTCCGCCGATAGCTGAACCAGCGCGTTAGGGAAGGGTCACCCTTCCCAAAGCTGCTTTCAGTCCTCGACCTCTTCCAGAGCCGGCGGTTTCGACCGATCTGGAATGGTCGAGCGGGCGGCGCGCAGCACCCCGAGGCCCCCGTAGATTGCGCCGGTGGCGGCCAGGGGCCAGGCGAGGAAGCGTGGGAAGCGGAGGCCAAGGAGTGAGACCCCGAGGAGGGTGCCGCTGGCCGCGGCGGCCAGGGCCTGTTCGTGGGTCTCGAGCGGATAGCCGCTTTTCTGGAGGGCCGTGCTGCCGACCCGTAGGAGGGTGGCAGCCCCGCCGGAACCGCTCCCAACGACGCCCCTGCGGGCGTCTCGGTCTGAGGCCTGGATCGGGCGCTCCGGGCGCACCCTTGGGTGCTTGGTCGTTCCTGCGAGGCGGACCTCGCGGGCGTTGGAGAGGTCCTCTTCGAACAGGTCTTCCATCTTGGCGGCAAAGCCGTTGTCTTCCGCCACGAGGTCTATCTCCCAGTTGGAGACGAGGCTGGCGCGGTTCAGGTTCGTCGAGCCAACCTTCGACCACCAGCCGTCCGCGACGACGGTCTTGGCGTGGATCATGGGTCCGCCGTACTCGAAGATGCGGACCCCGGACTCGAGGAATTGCCTGTAGCCCGTGCGCGAGAGCGCACCGATCCAGGGCAGATCGTTGGTCGCCGGTACCAAAACTCTTACATCCACCCCGTCGCGCGCGACGGACATAAGGGACTGGGGGAGGATCGCCATGGAGAGGAAGTAGGCGTCGGTGATCCAAAGCCGCCGCTCCACGCCTGCCGTGAGCAACTGCAGCATCCGCAGGGCCCTCCTCCTGCGCGGCTCCTGGACGACAACCCGCGCCGCCTCTTCGCCGGCTCGCGGGATGCTCTCCGGGTCGGGGCATTCTTCTTCAGGGAGGGCTTCACCGGCGACGCCCCACAGCCCCACGAAGGCCCGCTCAGCCTCTGCTACCGCGGGGCCCCTGATGCCGACGGCCGTGTCCCTGTAAGGTAGCCCCGTGTCCGGGGAGGTCACGAGCCAGCCCTCCGAGATGCACACGCCGCCCGTCGAGGCGTACTCGCCGTCAACGGCGAGCAGCTTGCGGTGGTCGCGCCGAATGGCACCGAGCGGGCCGCCAAGCGTCGGCGGGTTGACGGCCCTGACCTCCACGCCGGCCTTGCACATCCTCCGCCAGAAAGAGCGTGGCACGTCGAGGCAGCCGAACCAGTCGTAGAGCACGCGGACCTTGACACCCTCCCCGGCCTTCGAGATAAGGGCCTCCGCGAACCTATCTCCGACCTCGTCGTCCTTGAAGATGTAGTTGTCCAGATGCACCCAGCGCTGTGCCCCGGCGATGGCCGCGAGCCAGTCGTCGTAGGTGTCGGGGCCGTTCCTGAGAAGCTCCAGATGGTTGCCTTCCCGGAGCGGCGCGGCGCTGGCGCGGGCGAGCGCGCGGTCCAGCCGGCCGCGCGGCGCGGCGGCCTCGTCGGCTAGGGTAGAACGACTGCTGTCGGGGTCCATAGAAAGCCTCCTGAGCTAAACTGGCAAGAGCCAGTTTAGCTCAGCACGCTCCCTACGGTCGCTTGTCAGCACGCTACGCCCTGTCGGGCTCCGCTTGTCAGCAAATCGAGCGGTGGTTTGCGGATGGGCGCTTCGCGAAGCGGCCCTACACACCTGATGCCTCTCTAATCGAGGGCGCGGTGCATGGCTTCCCAGGCGAGGGTGGCGCATCTTATGCGGTTGGGGGTCTGCACGATGCCTTTCAGGGCGGCGAGTTCTCCGAGCTCCTCTTTCTCCTCCGTGCGCATCATCTCGAGGAAGGCTTCTATCTTCTCTTCCGCCTCGTCGCGGCCGGCGCCCGTGAGTTGCTCGGTGAGCATCGAGGCCGACGCCTGCGAGATAGAGCATCCGCGGCCGGTAAAGCTTACGTCTTCAAAGACCCCGTCCCGCAGGTTCACGTAGATTGTGACGTGGTCGCCGCACAGCGGGTTATCTATGTGTTCCTCGATGTCCGCGTGCTCGAGCTCGTGCCTGTTGCGCGGACGCTCGAAGTGGTCGAGGACTATCTCCTTGTAGAATCCCTGCATCATTGTCAAAGGATTGTATCAGGGGCGCGCCGGGCCTCGCGTTCTTGCGCTATTACAGCTCGTGGCGGCGGTGCCAGTTTTCCAGAGACTCTTCAGGGTACTCGGGGAAGTGCTTCTCGTTGCCATTGTCAGGGATCTCGCACCACGGGGCGGCGTAATTTAGCATCATGCGGACGTGCTCTGGCGGCTTCGGGAGCGGCGTGTCTATCGCCGAGGCGAACGGATGGATAAGGTCAGGCCACATCGGGTTGAAGAGCCAGAGGAAGCTGCCGCAATGCTTACAGAAGTTGCGCTCCGTCTCGCCGCGATCCTGGGCTTTAGCCGCGTAGATGGAAAGGTTCTCTCCGCCCTCGACCTCTAGCGTGTCCGCGTCGGCCCCGAGGTTGACGGCGTAGCCGTCTCCGCCCGCCGTCTTGCGGCAGATTGAGCAGTAGCAGGCCTGATACGGGTACGGCGTCTCAGACTCGACCCTGAAGCGGACCGCGCCGCAATGGCACGAACCTCGGAGCAGCATGCCCGCTTACCTCCTGATGCCTCTCCTGCCGCCGACCTTGACCCGTTTGGGGTTGAGCGCGACGTAGACGTTCCCGTTGTCCACCTTGACCTCGTGCTTCGGGACTGGTTTGACCGCGGGCAGGCTCTTGGCGGCGCCTGTCTTCACGTCGAACTTCGCGCCGTGGAGTGGGCACTTCACCTCCGAGTCCGTAAACTCGCCCTCGCTCAGGTGGGTGAACTGATGGGTGCAGACGTCCTCGAAGGCGTGAAACTCGCCATCGACGTTGCACAGGGCGACGAACCGGTCATCGACGACGTACTGTTTGATCTCCCCAGGACCAACCTCGTCCGCGGCGGCCACCTTGTGGAACTCCGCCACTAGGCGACCCGCTCCTCGAAGCCGAGTCCGATCTTACCCTCTATGGCCCTGTCGAGCTTGTCCTTCAGGCCCTTCAGCGGGATCCTGCTCGTGATCTCACCGAAGAACCCGAAAACCACGAGCTTCTCGGCCTCGCGGCGCGGGATGCCGCGGCTCATGAGATAGAAGAGCTCGGTCTCGTCCACCTGCCCGGTTGTCGAGCCGTGCGAGCACTTCACGTCGTCGGCCAGTATCTCCAGGCGCGGTAGGCTCACCGCGAAAGCGTCGTCCGTCCCAAGGATGAGGTTCCGGTTGGTCTGGTAAGCGTCCGTCTTCTGCGCCCCAGGCTCGACCCGGATCAGCCCGCTGAATACGGCGAGGGACTCGTCGCGCAGGGCGCCCTTGTACACGAGGTCCGAGTGGGCGTTCGGGGCGAGATGGTCCTGCAGCGTGTGATGGTCGAGGACCTGGTTCTGGTCGGCGAAGTACAGGCCGAGCATCTCGGAGTCGCTGCCAGCCGCCGCCAGGCCGGCCTCCACGTTGGTGCGGGAGAGCTGCGAGCCGAAGGAGACGACGAGGCTGTTGATCGTCGCGTCCTTCTCGGTCTTCGAGCGAATGGTGTTGAAGTGGAGCACGTTCCGCTCCCAGTTCTGCAGCGAGACGTAGCGCAAGTTCGCACCCTGTCCGACGTAGAGTTCCACGGCCCCGTTGGAGAACGCAGGGTCCTCGCCGTCGACAGAGGCATACTCGTCGATGTAGGTGACGCTCGCGCCCTCATCGACTACGACCAGGGTGCGGGGCATGATCGAACTGACCACATCGAGCCACCTGTAACTCTGTATCGGCACCTCCACATCGACCCCTCGCGGTACGTACAGGAAAGACCCACCGGCGAAAGCCGCAGCGCTCAACGCAGCGAACTTATCGTAGTCGCCAGGCACGAGCCCGAACAGCTTCTCCCTGACCAGATCCTCATGCTCCGCAAGCGCGGTGTGCAGATCCGTGAAAACGACGCCCCTGCGCGAGAGCTCCTCATCCACCCTGCTATAGGCCGTCTCCGAGTTGTGCTGCACGAGCAGGGCCGAGTTCTCCTCGCCCTCACGGATGAGCCGCTGCACGGCGTCAGGCAGGTCCGACTCGCTCGCCACATCGGGGCTCGGGGCGTAGGGCAGAAAATCTTCTATCGTGACGTCTGAGATATCCGTGTAGCGCCACGCCTCGTCGCGCAGCGTCGGCATCGGAAGGCTCTCGAAGCTCCGCCACGCCTCCAGGCGCTTCTCTGTGAGCCAGTCGGGCTCGTCTTTGAACGAGGAAAGTGCTTTGACCGACTCCAGGTTTATACCCTTACTCTTTAGAACTTCCGGCGCTTCCTTCTGCTGCATAAGAACTCTCGCTCCCTACTAGAAAACGGGACGGACCCCCTAAAGGAGCCCGCCCCATACAACCTGTTCTGCGAACTACAAATTCAGTCTGTCAGCAAGCTGACCGGCTGAAATGCTGACAAGCTCTCTAACCTACCGAGCCTTCCATCTCGAGTTGGATCAGGCGGTTCAGCTCTATGGCGTACTCGAGCGGGAGCTCCTTGGCTATTGGCTCGATGAAGCCGTTGACGACCATCGCCATGGCCTCCTCCTCGGAGAGCCCGCGGCTCATGAGGTAGAAGAGCTGGTCCTCGCCGACCTTCGAGACGGTTGCCTCGTGCTCGGTGTTGACCTTCTTCTCCTCGATCTCGATGTACGGATAGGTGTCCGT
>JBBPYN010000034.1:0-44275 GCA_038199875.1 Rubrobacterales bacterium | reverse complement strand
GCTGCCGAGGGTTATCCCGGCCCCGTAGATCGGGTTCCCCCCGTCGGGCATCAGGGAGGGCGCGATCCTCGAGCCCACAGAAGCCCCGACGACCACGCCGACCAGCGAGAAGACGCCAGCGAGAAAGCCCGTCCTCGCGCCGCGCAGCACGGAGACGAAAATAAAGAGCGCTATGAGCACGTCCAGAAAGTTGAGGCCGGCGAAGTCCATCCGCTGATTCTACCGCCGGTGCAAGCCCCTTACCGCTCCGATGAGACTTTATCCTGCCACAACCACAAAGCGACGTGCTCGGGTCGCATCCAGAACAGACCGGTTACCGGGCTGGTACAACCGATAGCGTTTTCGGGTGCCTGGAAGCGACCAGGTTTCCGACGACAGGAAAGGAAGCTTCAGCGCGTCAGCTACGGGCGGCGCCCCGCCTGACTGAAACGCCCAGAGCCGCCGTCAGGCGGCATGCTGACAAGCGACCGAAGAGAGCGTGCTGACAAGCGGAGGCGAAGCCGGAGCGTGCTGTGCAGGCCGGCACAGCCGGCCTGCACGGTATAATCTCTTGACCATGAATGCGGCGGAGTTCTTACCGGAGGTGCAGTCGGTCCTCGAAGCGAGGAACGAACCGTCCTACCGTCTCGGTCAGGCCTACGCCGCCCTGAGCGGTTCGCTCGTTCGGGACTGGGAAGAGGCCACGAGCCTGCCGCAAAGCTTGCGCGCGGTGCTCAACGAGGAGGCTCCGGCGGCGGTTCTGGATTTGCGGCGCACCTGGAGGGCGACTGACGGGACGAGGAAGTACCTCTTCTACACCAACGACGCTCACGCCATAGAGACGGTCATGATCCCCGAGAAGGGCCGCCACACCGTCTGCATCTCGACCCAGGTCGGGTGCCCGATGGCCTGCAAGTTCTGCGCCACGGGGTTGCTCGGCATCAAACGCAACCTCAAGCAGCGTGAGATCGCCGAACAGGTCTTCGTGGCCGCTAGAGATATCGCCCCCGACAGGGTGTCGAACGTCGTAGTCATGGGGATGGGCGAGCCGATGCTCAACTACAGGGCGACGCTCGGGGCTCTCAAGGTCTTGAACGATTCGGAGGGCTTTGGCCTCGCGGCGAGGCACATCGCGGTCTCTACGAGTGGGTTGGTGGATAAGATCCGGCGTTTCGCCGACGAGCCGGAGCAGTTCCATCTGGCGATCTCGCTCCACACCCCCTTCGAGGACGAGCGGCGTGAGATCATGCCCGTCGCCGCCCACCACACCATCCCAGAGCTGATGGATGCAGCCCACTACTTCGTGACCCACACGCGCCGCAAGCTGTTCTTCGAGTACACCCTGCTCGCCGGCGTCAACGACCAGCCGCGCCACGTCGAGGCCCTTGCGGAACTCCTCGACCATCCGCTCTACCACCTGAACCTGCTCCGCTTCAACTGGACGGATACGGGCTTTTCGGCCACCTCGAAGCGAGGCGCGAGGGAGTTCCTGCGTTACGCGAGGGAGCTTGGCCTCTCGGCGACGCTGCGTCCGAGCAGGGGCCAGGACATAGACGCCGCCTGCGGCCAGCTGGCCGCGAAGGACCTGCGCGGGCGTCCAGCCGTTCCGACCATCTAGGCCTTGAAGGGCGAACCCGCAGAGAGGCTGGACCCGCGGGCGAAGACGCTGTGGAGGATCTCGGGTGCCCTCAACGTGCTGCTACTCCTTATCGGAGCCAGCGTCGCTAATTGGGCCCTTATACGGTTCGGCGACATATCCATACTCGTAGCGGTTTTGCCTGTGCTTACGGTCCTTGTACTGGGCGTTGTGGTCGTCTGGGTGGCGCCGGGGCTGCGGTGGAGGAGGTGGCGGTATGAGATCAGGCCAGACGAGGTCGACCTGCAGCGGGGGATCTTTTGGATCGAACGTACGCTCGTGCCGCTGGCCCGCATCCAGCACGTCGACACCAGGCAGGGGCCGTTGCAACGCCGCTACGGGCTCTCTACCGTCGTCTTCTACACCGCGGCCGGGCCGAACCACATCCCCGAGCTATCAACCCCCGTTGCCGCGGAGGTACGTGACCGCATCGCCGCGCTGACCACGGAGCAGGATGAGCTCTGAGAAGCATCTCCACCCGGTCGCCATGCTCGTCGGGGCCATTAGCACGGTACGGCGCTGGGTCGGCGGGCTCGTCTTCCCGGGCATACTCCTGTTGTTGAGCCAGGGGTTCAACCTGCGGACGGTGGCCCTTTTCCTGCTCGTTGTCCTCGTCGTCGCCATGCTGGCGGCGCTCTGGGGGTTCCTCACCTGGCGGGCTACGACCTACGCCGTTACCAGAAACTCCTTCCGGCTAAAGCAGGGCGTCCTCCAGAAAAACGAACGTACGATACCCCTGGATCACGTACAGTCGGTGGATACCGTGCAGGGGATCATCCAGCGCGCCTTCGGCGTAGTCGAGGTGCGCATAGAGACCGCTGGCGGGGGCGCGAGCGAACCAGACGCCTCGCTCTCCGCGCTAGGCAGGGAGACCGCGCAGGCGCTGCGGCTGGAGATCGAAGGTTCCCAGAGGGGGAGGTCGGAGGAGGCCAAAGGCCCGACGATTCTGCGGCGGCTCTCCACCCGGGAGTTGCTTGTCGCCGGGGCCACGAGCGGCCAGATCGGAGTAGCCTTCTCGGTGCTCGCCGTCGGGTCCCAGTTCCTTGACGACTTCCTCTCGGAGAGTTACTTCAGGCGTCTTGTCGAGGCCCTCTCGCCGAATTGGTTTATGGTGGTCCTGCTCCTAGTCCCCGCTGGCCTGCTCCTGGCGTGGCTGCTGGCGATAGCCGGAACGGTCCTCGCCTACAACGGCTTCACGCTCTCCCGAGAGGGTAACTTCCTTTACATCAAACGCGGCCTCCTCGAGCGCCGGGAGGCGACCATACCGCTCGCCCGCATACAGGCCATCCGCGTCTCCGAGGGCGTGTTGCGCCAGCCTTTCGGCCTCGCCGCCGTGCGTGTGGAGAGTGCCGGATACGGCGAGGATGCCGGTGTCTCGACCATGCTGTTTCCGCTACTGCCCCGCGACGAAGTAGATGAATTCCTGGCCATGGCAGCATCCGAGTTCGGCGTGAATCCCCACCTGGAGCCGCTTCCACGCCGCGCTCTCAGGCGCTATGTCTTCAGGGCCGTGTTCGGGTACCTGATCATCGCCCTCGCCGCCGCGCTGGTCTCCTTCTTCGTGTTCCAGTCCGCAAGAGGCCTGCACGCGCTGTTCCTGGTGCCACCCGCCGCCGCGTACGGATGGCTCTGTTACAGGGATGCCGGATGGGCTTTCGAGGGGGACCGGCTGGTCGTGCGTTACAGGAGTCTTGGCCGCAAGACGGCCGTCGCGCCCAGGCGGCGGTTGCAGTCGCGCGGGGTGATGCGCAGTCCCTTCCAGCGGCGGGCGCGGCTCGCGACCTTCTTCGCCGAGGTTGCTTCGGGATCTGGCGGTTCGGCACTACGGGTCACGGACCTCGACGCGGCAGCGGCCGAGATGCTGGCGGGAAACCTGGGACCGGGTACCCACCTCAAAAGAGCGTGAGGCGTCCACGGCAATGCTGAAAGCGGAGGCGAAGAGTGCTGACAAGGCGCTGCAAGCGCCGTGCTGACAAGCGAAGCCCGCAAGGGCTGAGCGTGCTCTACGAGAGGCTGCGCGCGGTATCGGCAAGGGCCCCCCGTACCTGTGCATCAGGGGGAAGAGACGTGTCGATGCGCCTGACGGTGCTCTTGCCGCCCTCGTCTTCTTCCAGCATCCAGACCTCGTCGACGAGGGCCGACTCCTGCACTTCTGCGACGTGGGAGATTATGAAGATCTGGCCGAACGACCGCTTGAGACGCTCCAGCGCGAGGAGCACGTTGTTGCGCCTCCCGGCGTCGAGACTACCGAAGACCTCGTCGAGGACGAGGAAGCCTAAAGTGTTGCCGCCACGGGAGGCGACGATGCGTGAGAGCGCCACCCTGGCGGAGAGGCTGGCCACGTCCGACTCGCCGCCCGAGAAGCGTTCGATGGCGTAGGAGTCGTCGAAGCGGTCGAGCAGCTTGACGCGGAAATTGTCGTCGAACTCCATCCGCTCGTAGCGGCCGTCGGTGAGCTCGCGCACGAGGTTGGACGCCTCGACCTCCAGCATGGGACGCGCCCGCGCCGTGAGGCTGCGGAAGAACTGGGTGAAGAGCCCATCCATCTCGTCCATGCGCGAAGCCGCCGCCGCCTTCTCGTTGGCGAGCTTCCTGTCGTCGTCGAGGCGCTTGAGCTCCGTTCTCGCCACATCGATGCGGTGGTCCGCGTCTTTCCACCGGCCATCTAAACCCATCCGCGCGTTCCAGAGTCCGGAGAGGTTCTCTTCCGCGGCCGTTACGCGCTCGACGGAGGCTTCGTAGGCGGACTCGTCGAAGTCGAGGGAGGAGATCTCCCGCCGCAACTGCTCGGCCGCCTCTTCCGCCTCCTTTCCCTGGTCGAGCGCGGCTTCGAGCGCGGCCTCGACCTCGGCACGCGTCGCCAGGCGCCGCTCCAACTCCTCGACCCTGCCGAGCGTCCGCTCCAGCCGGTCCTTCTCCTCCCGCTTCTTCCCGTGCGCTCCGGCGTCATAGGCGAGGCCGGCGAGTTCTTCGAGGCTCTCTGTGAGCTCCGCGACGCGCGTCGTCAGCCTTGTGTGCTCGGCGGCGAGGCTCTTGACGTGCGGCCGGGCGTCGCGAAGGTCCCTCATGCGTTCGCGGCGGGCGCGTGCCGCTTCGAGGTCCGCTTCGCTAGGAGCTTCCGTGCCAGCGATGCGATCTTCGATCTCTCCCAGTGCCGACCCGGCTTTGTCGAGCGCTTCGAGACGCACGGTGATGCGGTCCTCGGCGCGGACCGTCCTCTCGCGCAGTTCGCGCCAGCGGTTCAGGTTGGAGACGACGCGCTTCAATTTCTCGGCGGTTTCGTTGGCGGAAGAGGCGAGTTTCTCCGCCTCATCCGTCTCGCGCCTGGCCAGACGACGGATCGCGACCGCCTGACGCCTGAGGGTGTCGGAGATCTCCCCCTGCTCCCCGCTCTCGAACTCCCTGTGGCAGGTAGGACACTGCTCCTCGGCGCCGCTGTCGATGGCCTCTCTTGCTTTATCGATGTTCCCGGCCTCGCGCTCCTCGGCCTTGGCCTTCCCCCTGTGATGCGCCGCGAGCTCCCGCAGCTTCTCCTCACCACCGCGCAGCTCCCGCTCCGCTTGCTCCAGATCCTCGCCGCCGGAGAGGTCCTCGAGGTCCTCCGCGAGCTTGGAGGCTTCTGCCTGCGCCGCCCTGTACGCTTCCTCGGACTTGCGGACGTCCTCAGCAGCGGCCCGGTAGGCCTCGTGATCCTCCGCCAGCTTTCGCAGCTCCTCGTGGCGGGCCTCCGCCTTCTCCAACTCTCCCGCGGCCCGGTCGAACACCACGAGGGTCTCGGAGAGCAGCCGGGGGCCATCCAGGTCGAAGAGGGCGTAGAAGCCCGGTAGGACTTCGTCCTCCTCTCCATCCAGCTCTTCCAGATCGTCGTAGACCTTGCCCTCGATGTCCGAGATGCGCCGCTGTGCCTGCAGGTGCTCCCTGCGTTCGCGGTCGCGCCGCTCGGAGCGCCGCCGGTCTTCGTCCAGTTTCTCCAGCTCGGCGGCGACCTCGGGAAGCCTGGCGGTCTGGGGCTTGAGGCGATCGAGTTCTTCTTCGGCGGCGGCGAGGTCTGCGAGGTCTTTCTCGGCCTCGGTGCGGCGGTCTTGCGCGCGGCGCAGGTCGGCCTCGGCCCCACGCAAGTCGGCCGTGAGGCGCGAGTGCTCGCGGTAGCTGGTCTCCAATCCGGCGCGGACCCCGCGGCCCGCTTTCAACTCCTCTTCGGCGGTGGCGTGTTCTTCGACGACCCTCTCGAGCTCGGTTTCGAGGCGTTGGCATTCCTTGCTGGCGCTCTCCAGCTCGGTCTGGAGGGAGTCGAGGTCGGCTTCGGAGAGGCGCCCTTCCAGAAGCCGGGCTTCCGCGCGGAGGTTGTTGCGGTCCTCGCGCAGGAAAGACTGGGCGGTCTCCACGCTGCTTATGCCGAGGAGCCTGGAGATCTTGCGCACCCTGCTTATGCCCTCGTCGTGGGCGAAGAACCGGAGCTCCTTCTGCCTGGCGTAGAAGGTCGCCTCGAAGGCCGTCCTGTCCATCCCGAGCAGGTTCTCCTCCACCCAACGCGTCACGTCCGCCGTCCCGCTGACGAGCGTCCTGCCCGCACCGTCCAAAGCCTCCGCGGTCGTCGAGCCGCTCCTCAGGCGGCGACGGACGGTGAAGGAGCCGGCGTCGGTCGCCAGGGTTACCTCGACCGTGGTCGGGTCTTTGGTCGTGCCACCGCTCCAGGGGATGGACTCGTTGGCGAAGCGCGGTCCGCCGCCGCGGGAGCCGAAGAACGCCCACAGGATGCTCTCGAAGAGCGTGGATTTTCCGGTGCCGTTCGCGCCCACGATGCCGATGGCCCCCTCGGGGGGATAGAGCTCCAGGGGGTCTCGCAGTTGCTTGTAGTTCTCGACGAAGAGGCGTTCCAGGATCACGCTGCGCTTCCCTCCGGGGCCCTCGGTTCCTCGCTCGCCGCCCTCGTCAGGTACGCGCGCCCCTTCTCCAGGAACTCTTCTGCGAACCCGGCCTCGAGCTCACCCCGCTCCTTGCGCTCGGCGACGAAGGTTGCGAACTCCTCGCCCAGTGGTCCGAAGACGGCGTTCTGCGAGCCGTTGTTCTCCAAGTCCTCCGGCCTCTCTTCGGCGTGGATCTCCAGGGAGAAGTTCAGGCAGCGGCGCTGCAGGTCGCGCAGCAGCTCGCGGTCCATGCCGCTGGCGACGCCGTGGCGCACGTCGTAGACCCTCTGGCGTACGATGGCACCGTCGAGGTCGGCCTCCGAAGTATGTTTGCGCACCTCCTCCGTCACGTCCGCCGCCTCCATGTCGCGGGCGCTTATCTTCTTCAGGTCCAGCATCGGGCGTGCCGCGATCTCCACGTGCTCGACGCTCTTTAGCCCGTCGCTGTCGAACTCGACGATGGCGAAGCCGGGCACGGAGTCGACTTCCCCGAACCCGAACCGCTCGGTCGCGCCGGCGTAGTAGGCGTTGGGCTTGTGTTCGTGGAACTCGTGGTAGTGGCCGAGGGCGATGTAGTCGAAGGCGCTCTGCAGCATACCCGGTTGCAGGTTGGCCTCGCCCATCTCGTGCTGACGCGCTTCGAGGCCGGGCACCATCCCGTGCGTAACGAGTATGTTGATGTCCGCGTCACGCGCCGGCGTCACCGCGCCGGTTCCAAAAACCGCTCCGTGCGGCACCAGTGTCACGCCTACCCTTGTGTCACCGACATCGACAGGCTCGTAATCTATCTCGAAGCCGTGGGCGGAGATCGCGTTTACCAGGTTCGCGTACTCAAGGGCGGCCGTAGTGGAGCGCAGACGCGGCGTCTCGTGGTTGCCGGCGGCGACCAGGTAGGGGATGTTTCTACCTGTTATGCGGAAAGTCTGTTTCAGGAAGCCGATGATCACGTGCGTCGCCGGCCTGACCGAGTCGAAGACGTCGCCCGAGTGGATGACCAGATCCACGTCCCGCTCCAAAATAGCGTCTACGGCCCGTCCGTAAGCCTCCTGGACGTCGACCTCGCGCTGGTTGCGGCTCGTCTCGGCATCGAGCTTCGCGTACCTGGCGTAGCCCAGGTGCGTATCCGAGATGTGGGCGATCCTTACGATCTCATTCCTCTTTTCAATCCTGCGCTATTCCGGCCGAAGCAAATGGTGGACTTGCTTGGACCTCAAGTTCGTGTGCGATGTCTGGCGATCAGCGAGCGGATCTCGGGTACCAGGTCGTTGGGGACCTCCATGAAGGTCTGATCCCGGTCCTCTAAGGCTGCCTCGTCTTCGGCGGTCGCCTCTTCTTCGGACTGCACTTCGTAGTGTCTGAGGACCTTCCGCACCCTATCTTCGTCCCAACCTGGAGGAAATTCGGTCTGGCTCATCGTGTTCCTCTCTGACGACGGCGTCTCCGGTAGGCTACCAGAGGCTTGCCCGTCAGTTCATACGCGGTGATCACGAATACGCCATCAGGCTCGATGTTAGCCACGTGGATGACCCGCAAGTATCTGCCAGCAAGTGTCTGGCCGACAGCGACGCGTGATCCTTCGCTCCCCTACGGTCTTCGCCCGGACGAGCGAGTACCTCGAATTTCTTCTTCGCTGACAGGCCAGGATCTCTCCTGAGACATCCTGGAGGCGAGGTAGCTGAGCACGTCGTAGACGGTGATCTTTATTCCTCGGATGCATGGCTTCCCGCCTCGCATGTCGGGATCTATGGTGTTGCACTCCCGATAGTCCACACCAAGAGTCTACGGCGCGAGGGGAGCCGGTTCAAGAATCAATCCCACCTGCCCCCCGAGCTTCGCGTACATCTCTTACTTCCTTCGGTCAGAGAACAGGCCGGAACATTGACCGGGGCTCTTCACCGGACTAGATCGAAGCCCCTGTTTTGGCCAATCGCTCCTCGAAGGATTGCCGCCATCCGGGGGACAGCGCACGGATGCCAAGCGCCTTCCTCGCTCCTGCCAGGTTCTCGGGATCGAAGTAGAGCAGGTGGCAGATCTCCTGTACCGTCATCCGCTCAGGTCCGGTCCTGACGCGATGCAGGGCATCGCCGGCGCCGACCTTGCCTTCTTCCAGGACGCGCAGGTAGAAGCCTACCCGGCCACTGGCCAGAAACTTCTTCTCGAATCCTCGCAATCCCATCTTTATGCCTAGCTTGTAACAGGGGACGCGCGGCTGCGTCACCTCGACCAGCGCGCCGCCAACCCGAAAAACGTCGCCGACATGGATCTCGTCTTCCAGCATTCTCTCGACGGTGAAGTTTTCCCCGAACTGGCCGAATGCGAAATCTGTTCGACCGAGCTCACGCTCCCAGTAGTCGTAGTTCTCGACTGAGTACGCGTAGGCCGCCTTGTAGATTCCACCGTGGCCTACGAGATCCGCCTGCCCGTCACCGTCGAGGTTCAACTTCCTGAGCATAATTCGTCCGTCGACCGGCGTTTTGAAGATTCCCGTCGTTACCGTCTTGCCCGTATGCACGACTTCCTTGGGCGGCGAAATGTTCACGGAGAGCAGCTTCATCCCACGATTCCCTTCCTTCTGGATGTTACGATCCGTCAGACCGGCTTCGGTTTCTATTTCGGTTGGGCCATCGCGAGGACCTGTTCCCTGGTGATCTCCATGTCGTGGACTTCTCGCGCGTGCTTCTGCACGTTGGCGACCAGTTCGTCGTCGGTGCTACCGCGCACCACATGCCCGCAGTCGCACAGCATGATCTTTGCCATCTGTGTCACCTCCCTTCTTGGGCGTATGTTACGCCACGCCCGTTGCTAGAATGTTGGCGGCATGTTGTGAAGGAGTTGGAGATGCCGCTCAGGATCTACTTAACCGGCCGGGTGCTCATCGAGGACAAAGGCACGATCCTCCTCGACGAACGGCGACTGATGGGAAGGCAGGGCCGCCTCGCCTTCGCCCACCTGGCCTGTGAGCACCTCAGGGCCGTGTCGCGGGACGAGTTGGCCGGGGAGCTCTGGCTGGACAAGGTGCCTCCCTCCTGGGAGAGGTCGCTCAGCGCCCTCATCAGCAAGCTACGCGCGCTACTCGCAAGGGCCGGTCTCTCCGACGTTGCCCTCAACGCGTCATTCGGCCACTACCAACTATTGCTGCCGGCTGACGTCTGGATCGACGTGGAGGCCGCCAGCGGGGCCATCGACCGCGCGGAGAGCGCGCTGCGGGGAGACAAACCGCAGGAGGCCTGGGGATGGGCGCAAGCGGCTTATCAGATCTCCCGAAGGTCCTTCCTGATGGGAGAAGACGGACCGTGGGTGACCCTGAAACGCTCCGAACTGCGCGAAGTGCTCATGCGGGCCCACGAATGCCTGAGCGAGCCGTCCATCTGGCACAACGAGCCGGAATACGCCGTGAGACACGCCAGGGAAGCGGTGGCCATCGAACCCTTCCGTGAGACAAGCTACCAGCTCCTCATGCGGGCCCACGTCGCCGTGGGCAACCGGGCAGAGGCGCTACGCGTCTACGAGCGTTGCAGAAGCCTCCTGTCGGAAGAACTCGGAGTGCCCCCATCGCCCCAGACCGAGGCCGTGTACCTCGACATTCTGAGATCCTGAATACGCCTTGTGCGTGGCGAGTACCCTGGATAGGTAGTCCCGTCCATACCACGGACATATTTCCAGCGGGCCTGGTTAGTCCCTCATCCGATCAAGTCCGGAGAGGATCTTGGATGCGTCGCGGCGCCCTGAGCCCGTCCTCGCCGGGCGTTTGAGGTTCCAGCGGAAGTTCTTGTATGGGTCTGCGGCGCCGTGGCCGGTGCGGTGGGCGGCCTGAACGGCGTCGAGGGCCTCGTAGACCTGCTCGTCGGGGACGCCCTCTATCTCGGTGCGAATGGCGGCGATGGCTGGCGGTTTGGCGGTGAGGTTGCGCATGACGGCGAGAACGGAGGATGCGGGGTCCTGCCTCTGCTCGCCGAAGATGTCCGTGCCCTGCTTGCCCATGAGGACAGGCGGACGCGGGAAGCGGCCGAAGACGGGCACGGCGTAGTGGGCGTGACGCAGGAGGAGTTGGCCTTTCTCTAGCTGGAGCAGCTCTTCCCTCGTCGTCCCCGAGAAGGAACGGTAGCTCGCGTTGGTTAGCTCCTCGTCGCCGATGCGGCCGTAGAGGCTGGTCGCGGCGTTCCCTATGACCTCGTCCTCCACCTTGCTCCTGAACTGCTGCGCCCCGAAGAGCGTGAGGCTTAGGTGACGGCCGCGCGCCGAAATATCCACGAGCGTGTCTTTGAGCGACGAGGTCCTGGAGTTGCCGGAAGGGGCGTACTTGTTTAGCTCGTCAACGAAGATGATGAGCTTGTCCACCCCGAGCCCACCCGTCTCTGCGAGCTCCCAGATCCTGGAAATAACGCTGGTGACGATGAGGTCTTGCGGCACCCCCGTGAGCTGGGAGATGTCGACGACGCGCATCTCGTTGTCCTCGAACGGGCCGTCTGCGCGCGGCAGGTCTCCGTGCTCGACGCGGCCGTGGGCCAGGAGGCCGCCGCACTTGTTCGGGAGTACCTTGAAGCGGTTTCTGACCTTCGCGATGGTCATGTGATTGTGCCCGTTCCAGGACGAGACGTTCTTGCCATCCTCGCGGGCCGCCTCGAAGTAGTCTTCGATCTCATCTAGCAGCAAATAGAAATCCGCGGTTGTCCTGATGCCCCTGTCCCTGAGCTCCTCTATAAACCCCCTGAACTTGTCGTCCATGTCGGAAGGATCGAAGACGTAGCCAGCGTAGGGAAGCACGTCCCCGAGCTCCCAGATCACCGGGTACACGCACGAGTCCTCCCCGCGAGCGCTCCTCCGGGTATTCAGCTTGCGAGCGGGAATCCCCTCAGCGTGCAAGATACGCTCCCCCGACTCCATCCCGTAACGCAAGGGCGCGAAGATCTTCAAGTTCTCGAAATGCCTGACCTGGATGCCTAAAGAGTCGTACATCTCCCTGTCATCGGGCGGCAATCCCCGCTGCCCGGCCCGTTCGTAGCGCTCAGCGAGCTCGGGGTCGTCCTTCGGAGCCTCGACCGGCTTGTCAAGGAACAGTAGGTCGGCGCCCTTCACGTTGAACATCAGGGCGGCGACCTTCTTGTCCTCAACGGTCTGGAAGGTGCTCGCTATGGTGAAGAGGGCGTGGCTGGTCTTGGTGGAGAGCCCGCTCATGCCTGTGATGTTGAGGTGGCCCGCCTCGGGACCTAGCAGGTACTCCTCGTCAACATACAGGGGCGTGCGTTGCGGAGAGCCGTCCTTCTCGTTGCCGTTCTCGTGCAGGAGCATGGGGATGCGGTGGCCTGAGAAGTCCTCGGTCCCGAGGGCGAACTCGATGGCGGCGTTCGTGGCGAAGAAGACGGGGCCCGTACGCACCGGACGCTTGGACTTCTTGCGCTCATTACGATGCTTCGTGGCCAGAACTCGCGCACGGAAGACCAGTATCTCGGCCCGCTCGGAGAGCGCTTCTAGGGAGGGGTCGCCGTCGTAGGCGTAGAAGTCGTCCAGGAAAGACTGCAGATCGGAGTAGCGGCGCGGATCGTCGAGGACGGCTACGGCCGTGGCGTCCTCGGACTCGGCTGCGACTATGTGCCAGATGTCGAGGTTCTGGGCCGCTTCGGTCTCTGCGGTCCAGAAGAAGAACTCGTGGGCCGTGGCCGGGCTCTCCTCGCTGGTAACGACCCGGCCTATGGGACCTGAGATCTGGTCGAGGAAGTCGTCGTGTAGCATCTAGTTCCTCCCGTTCGATGCGAGTTGGCGCTCCAGGCGTGCGTAGGCCCTCTCCGAACCCTGCACCAGGGGCTTGAGGATCTTCTCGACGTACCTTATGGGGTAGATCATCGCTGGCCACCTGGGATCAGGTTTCGCGAGCGGCGCCCGCTCGGCGAGGATCCAACGCGATATCTCATCGACCTGCTCCGGCGCGGTGTCGCGCGCAGCCTCGACGCGCATGAGCGAACCCAGAGCGTCGGCGCCACGCTGCGGCGGCCACATCCTGAGGTACCAGGATGTGCGCTGCTTGCTCCTTTCGCGGCGCAGCTGCCAGTCCGGTACGAAGCTGGTCGTTCGCATCCCCGGTTCCAGGTCCATCAACATCCCGACGTCTTTGCCGACGAACTCGGGTCGGGCCACGCTCTTTATGAGGCCTATGGCGCGCCGATTACTTTCCCTGACGTCACTGAGCTGACCATCGACTGCGATCCAGGCGTCTGAATCCTCGAGAACCCTGTCGTCGCCCTCCCACTGCCTTAGCATTCCGCCCTCCAATCGCTCCCTGAGGGTCCTGACTCTACCCCTGGCGCTCTCCCTCATACCTACATAATCGGACGGGTCCGTCCCGCCTATATACTCGGCTGAGTCGAGCACGAGGTGGGGGGAGGTTGGGATCTCATCTGGGGCCAGCTCGGAGAAGCCTGCGGCCAGGAGGAGCTCCCAGAACGCCTCGACGCCAGCGTCGCCCGCGCTGCGGGGTAGGATCACGGCCTGCACGACGACAGGCGGACTCTCGAGCGGCATCCGCGAAAACCGCCTCTCGCAACGGTTGACGATCGCTGCCGCCACCGTGGATACGATCACCGGTGACATGTTTATGCGCCCTATCTCCCGCGAGCTCTGCACACCATCGAGGAAGTAGCAAAGCTGCGAGGTCCCTTCGTCGCCGCCAAGGTCCCGCGGACCTACCGGTGACTCGAGGTGGTGAGGTCTACCTGCCGGGAACGTCTCTTCATCTTCCTGGAGGTCGGGATTGAACTGCTGGGCCTCCAGATCGCATGAACCCGCCCCCACACTAACGTGGATGCCCTTTCTTCCGGCCCCTTCGAGAGCCTGGCTGATCTTCTCTACGAAATCTTTGGAGGCGCTCCCCGCTCGCATACGCGGCAGTATACGCGGGCTCGCCCCGGAAGACTATCCTTCTTCGTCAGGTTCAGGTACAGGAAGCTCGAACTGCCGCTCGGCGAGCCCGACGGCGGCAGAGAAGCTCCTGCGCTCCCCAGGGGTCTCCGTGTAGGCGTCGCGGGCCATCTTGAGGACCTTCCTCGCCTCGGTACGTTGCTCCGCCGCGTTTGGGATCTCCTTGGAGAACGCGTACGTGACGTCGTCGCCACTTACGGAATAGAAATGCATGAAGATGCTCTTCTGGCGTCCGAGGCCGGTGAGGGCTGTGTCGCCGCTGACCTGGGAGACGTTGAGCGTGGTGCCGACGGAGAGGGGTTCGCCGCCCATCGGGTAGACGCTCACGGCGAGGCGGACGACGGGGCCGTAGAACGACTTGTAGAACTCGAGCCGGCGCACGATGCGGGAGGGACCGCGGACCGCCTCTATCTCTTCCTCTTCGGCGGCCACGACTATGTGTCCTTGCGGGGGACGCATCGACTCGCGGCCCTGGGTGGAGACCACACGCGCCTGCACGCCCCTCTGCGTGACCGCCGTGGCGAGGCTCTGGCGGACGCGCTCGGGGAGATCCAGGCCCCTTCCTTCGGTCAAGAGGCGAACCTCTCGAAGAAGCGGGCGACGTAGCCTCTGGTCTCGAAGTAGTCGTCGAGGCGGACCCACTCGTTCGGGGAGTGGAGACGACTCTCCACGTTCGCGACGCTCCCTGTCATGATGGTCGGTATCCCTAGCTCGGCGACCATGAGCGAGGTCGGCCCGCTCCCCCCTATGGTCGGATACACGATGGCCTCGTCGCGGCCGAGGTCCCGCCACGTCTCTACCGCCGTGCCGACGACGGGCGAGTCGACGGGCGTCTTCGCCGGCTCGACGCCGTGCAAGTCAACGACCTCGATATCCTCGAAGCCGTGCTTTTTCAGGTGAGACCGTATCAAATCGAGCACGGGACCGGGGCTCTGGCCTGCGACGAGGCGGAAATCCATCTTTACGAACGCTTCAGAAGGCACGATGGTTTTCGCGCCAGGATCCGTATAGCCAGACTGTATCCCGGCAATGTTCGCGGTCGGCCTGAGCAACATCTCGCGCAGCGCTTCCTGGCCTGTAAGCCCACGGTCGAGAGCCTCAACACCCCAGGACCCCCGCAGCGCTGCGTCGTCGAAGGGGATGTGGTCTATGGCTTCGAGGTCTCGTTCTGAGGGCTTTTCGGCCAGTTCGTCGAGGCCGTCAAGTGTGATCTCACCGTTCTCGTCCTTGATGGTACTGAGGGCCTGGACAAGCCGCCAGACCGGGTTGGGGGCTATGCCGCCGTACATGCTGTGCAGGTCGTATGAGGCGCCGCGGGCGCGCAGTTCGACGTAGGCCATCCCCTTGGTGCCGCAGAAGATCATGGGCCGCCCCGCCTCGTCTTTCATCGAGCCCTCCCACAGGCAGGCGTCGGCGGAGAGGAGGTCGGCGTTGGAGCGGACGAAGGGCGCGAGGTTGGGGCTGCCTACCTCCTCCTCGCCCTCGATGAGGAACTTGAGCTTGAAGGGCAAAGCTCCGTGCTCCTCTTTATATAGGCGCAAAGCTTGTATGCGGGCGAGCACGTCGGCCTTGTCGTCAGCGACGCCGCGGGCGTAGAGGCCACCGTCCCTGACCGTCGGCCCGAACGGGTCGCTCTCCCAGAGATCCAGGGGTTCAGGCGGCTGCACGTCGTAGTGGCCGTAGGAGAGGAGCGTCTCTGGTCCTTCTCCGATCTCGGCGTAGACTACGGGGTGACCTTCCGTCTCCATGACGCTTGCCTCGGCGCCGGCCTCTTCCAGCTTCCCCGCGACCCACCGCGCGCAGTCGCGGAACTCTCCGTTCTCGTCCTGACGGGCTGAGATAGAAGGCATCCTGAGGAACTCGTTCAGCTCCCCGAGTAATTCTTCCCTCGACCCGTCCACTCGCTCTCTCGAGTCCATCCGATAACCCTCCTCTGTGACTGCAACGAGGTTAGCACTTTCGAGAGGCCGCTTCGCGTGGTCTATGGGGAGGCTTGCTGATATATTCAGGCCAGAGGCAAGCCTGTGGAGAAGAGACCAGACCGCGACCCGGAGCCCCGTCACGGAGGACACCGCCACGAGGGGCGGGACTCTGACGATTTCTTCGGCCTCGACGTAGATAAGATGAGCCCGAGGTCTCAGGTCGCCGCGAGCCTCGCAGTGCTCATCCCGATTGCCATCGGTGGGATCCTGTTGCTCACGCTGGCCTCCGGGCTCTGGTGGTTGATCTTCGTGTTCGGCTGGATGGTCTTTCCCGCCTTCGGGCTGCTTGTCAGGGGTATTGCGGGCCTTTCTGACGGTCCCGACGAGCCCGCCGTCGCCAGTTCGAGGGAGCGCGAGCTCCTGGAGGCCCTGCAGAGGCGCGGTGAGCTCTCGCCAGCCCAGGCGGCCATGGAGACCTCGCTCACCGTGAACGAGGCGGACAGGATGCTCGAGGACCTCGCAGCCAAGGGGCATCTGGACGTCAAGGTGCGTGGCGGAGGGCTATTCTACGGGCTGTGGGAGACCGGTTCCGAGGCCGAAAAACGCGAGCTCGGGACCGATGATAGGTTTCTGTCGTAACATGCCCATGGTATCATTCAGGACCCGGAAGGGGTTTTCGGCGCGTGAGATCTGGAGTATGAGGTAAACACTGATCCATGGACGAACGCAGGATACCCGAGACGCTCGAAGAGGCTTACCGCCTGCGGGACACTGCCGACTCCCTGCAGGACAGGGACTTCTACCAGGAGCAGGTCTACCATCTCAGGCGCGAGGAGTACCGCTCGCGCGGGATAAGGACGGAGATCTCCTCCCGGCGCCGCGAGCGCCAGAGCGCCATAGAGTTCTCGCGCGAGATGTTTTTCCTGGAGGTCGCCGAGATCTCGGGCCGTACTCAGGCCCGCTCCGCTGGACGTGAGGCCAGGGTCGCCCAGCACGAGGCCCGCCGCTATGCCACACGCCTGGACACCCACGCCTTCCTGAAACAGCTAGCCTCGCCCCATTCCGGCGCGGTGGAGTTGTACAGGCGCAACTATCTCGAGCTACTGCGGATGGGCAAGACCCCGTCTGAGGCCTACTACCTCTCCAGGGTCATCGGACTCGCGGGGGAGGGGGAGTTTGGGCGCGCCATCGAGAGCGTGCGCGAGACCGGCTATCCGTCCCGCGGGGGCGTTGCATACACGGTGGAGCGGGCGGCGATCCAGATAAGGGACCTGCCTGGGGGTATGATTCTGATCCTCCTGACCTTCTTCGCCTCCCTGTTCGCCTTCGTGTGGGCCACCCAGACCTGGGACTCTGCGGAGACGGGCACCATCTTTTTCGTCTCTCTGGGACTCGTCGCGGCAGGGGCGCTGATGTTGATCTCAGCGATCTTTATCGTTACCTTTATCAGGTCGATAAACAAGTAGCCCCATTACCCCCCGACGTCGGGGCGCGAACGTTCTGCGGGAGGCCCAGATCCACGCGCGGACACCCAGATCCAAGACGCCGCAAGAGACGCCAAGGACTCGTCGCGAGTGGCGCGAGCAGCAGAGTCGAGCCAGCCACAGAGCCAGGCGCCTCCTCGTGGCGCTTCCCATCCTGATCGTCCTCCTCACTGGATTGCTTCTCCTCCCTGCCTTGCTCGGAGAGAGCGCGGTGGCCCGCATCGAGGTCCCAACGGTCGCGCCCGGCCCGAAAGCACCGACCTTGGACGACGGATCGAAGTCTCAGGCAGGCCAGCAGGCCGAGGCGACCGGCGACGCAAGCGTCGAGACGCAGCTCACAGAGGAAAAGAAGGAGGCCCTGCGCGGCGAACTCCAGCGGATAGCGCAGGGGTATCCAGCGACCTACGGGGTGGTGGTCTTAGACCCTTCCACGGGCGAGAGCGTGGCGATGGGCGCAGACCAGCGCTTCCTCGCGGCAAGCCTCAACAAGCTGCCTGTCCTGATGACCCTCTACAAGGCGGCCGCCAGCGGCGAGGTGAACCTCGACGATGAGATCTCCATGCAAGCCTCCGACGTGCAGGCATACGGCACAGGTGTACTCTATACGTATCCCATCGGGTACACCATGACCCTGCGCGAGTGCGCCAATATCCTGATCAAAAAGAGTGACAACACAGCCTGGAAGATGCTCGACCGGTACCTGGGGAGGGACTACATCAGGGCAGAACTGTACAACGCGGGCGCGCGTTCGACGGAGTACTGGCTCCCCAACACCACAACCCCTGACGACGTCCTGCTTATGCTAGAGAAGATAGCCGACCCCTCCTACACGACCCCTGACCTCTCGGCCGAGATGCTAGACGTCATGGCGAACACGGATTTCGAGGACCGCCTGCCCCAACTCCTCCCAGAGGGGACGCGGGTCTCACACAAGATTGGCTACTACGGAAGTACCTTCGCAGACGCCGGGGTGGTATTCCCGGAAGGCTCGCGTGATGCTAAGAACGCCTACTTTATAGTCGTGATGGCTAGCGAGACGAGCGAGTTCGCCTCGCGCGCCGCCACGCAAGAGATGTCCCTCGCCACCTACCGCATCCTATCCGAGCCCAACCAGTCCAACGCCAGGGACACACCAGGCAACTAGGCTCAAATACCCGGGACTGTGGCCGGGTCCCAACCTCAACCGCCGCACGTACCACGGGTTTGGTGCCAGCCCTCAGGCCAGAAGAACGCAACGCTCCATTGATATTAAGAAGTTTTAAGAAAATGGTAAGAAATGGGGATAATAGCGTTGACATTGTGGACTAGAGGTGAAAAAATGCGTCCCTTAGAGGCAGGTTTCGAATGAGGAGATGGAGTTGAGGAAGGTAACGTTGTTAGCGGCTATGTTGGCCATGGTGTTAGCCGCCGCCGTACCGGCCCTGGCGCAGACGGTGGCGCAGGCGGGCGACGGCAACGTCGCTTGCGTCCAGACCGCCGTGCAGCAAGAGGTCGACAAGGTTCAGATCAACCGGAACGGCGACAACGTCATCATCCAGGCCATCGGCCAGGGGTGCAACACAACGGTGGCTGAAGTCAACACTGTGATCGACACCGTGGTTACCACGGGCACTGCGACCGCCAGCGCTGCGCCTGCGGTGCAGTACGAATACAGCGCGCCCAGCGCTGCGCCCGCTGTGCAGTATCAATACAGCAGCCCGGCTGCTGAGCTCCCGTCCACGGGTGGCTCGTCGCTGATCGCGCTTGGTGTCGGTGTTCTGCTTGTGGCAGGTGGCCTGCTGGCCCGCAGGTTCGTCCGTTAAGCAACCTGACCAGGCCTAACCGGGCGGGTCCCTTTGGGGGCCCGCTTTTTTCGTGCCTGTATTCCCCGCCAGACGGCGCGTCCCCTGGCTTGTATTCGGGAGGTGTTGTGGATATCCTCATGGGCGGTGATCCTGCTTGAACCGTGTTATCTTCAGACTCTCTGCGGGTTTTCTGGTTGGGGTTTTGGCCCTGCTGGCTACCGTGCTTTACCTCTCCGATTACTACAGCGGCGAGCAGCAGCGCCTGGTCGCCGCCGGGGACCAGGCTGGGGCTATGGAGGCGTCGCGGAGGGCGGTCCGCCTCGACCCCTTCGATACCGACGCGCTCCAGGCCAAGTCCGTTCTGTGGCGGCAGCAGGGGAAATATGACAGGGCTGCCCTTGCGTTGAGGGAAGCGATAGAGCGGGACCCAAACAACTACCTGCCTTACCTGTCGTTGGCCAACCTCAGGCTCGCTACGGGGGATCTCGACGCCGCCGTGAACGGCTACCGTGATGTGCTCGAGCTCAACCCGAACGCCGTCCTGGCAAGAAGTTCCCTCGCGCGGACGCTCACGAGACAGGGGAAGCTAAGGGAGGCAAGGGAGGAGTACGAAGCTCTCGAGGTAGAGAAGAGCGCCAACTACGAGGACCTCTACGATCTCGGCAGGATCCAGGTGCGGACCGGCGAGGTGGCCGATGGCGTCAAGAACATAAAGCGGGCCAGGCGGATGGCGAAGGCCGAACAGGACAGGATGCGCGGGCCGGCGACGGAGCGCCAGAGGCAGCTCCTGGTATCCATGGACCTCGCCACCGCCGATGCGCTCGTCGTTCAGGGCAGGTACGGGCAGGCGCGTAGCATTCTCGCGCAGAGCCCATCCGAGCAGGCGCCCGGCCTTCTCGAGTTGCTGAGCTCGGACCCAGCGGCCTACCGCGAGCAGGTGATCACCAGTGACATCTACTAGCGGCAGGGGCTGGCGGGATGGGGCGAGGGACGATCCCTCGCTCTCCGAGATCCTCTACGTGTTACAGAGACGGCGTCTACTGGTCGTCGGGGCCGTGCTTTTCCTTGCTGGCATCACCCTGCTCTTCGGGCTCTTCCGCGAGCCTGTCTACACGGCTGAGGCGAGGGTAAGCGTCTTGCCCCAGGGTGGGCTGGAAGGCGAGGATGCCAGGCTCGCTTTCCTCGAAGACGTGCGCGTCGTCGTCGTTACGCAGGAGATGTTGGGCGAGGTAAGGCGCATGGCCGGGTGGGAGGCAGGGCCGAAGGCGTTCTCCGAGCGGCTAGACCCAGAGACGTTCGTGAGCAGGAACGGCACCTCAGGGTTGCGGATACGGTTCTCCGGCAACGAGCCCGAGCTGGCGGCACGGGCGGCCAACGCCTACGCCGAGTTGTTCGTCCGTGGGGCCGAGGAGCTCGGCGACAGGCCGCTCGCCGATAGTGTACCGGTCGCCGAGGCCAGCGTTGAGCAGAGAGCCGTGCCAGGCGGCTACAGTCCTCGGCCCCTGATCTACGCGGCCATGGCCGCGGGGGCTGGGTTGCTGCTCGGGGGCGCCTTGGCTTTGATACTCGAGGGACGGGCCAGCGGCTGGCGCGATGTGCGCGACGCCGAACTAACGCTGAGGGCGCCTGTACTCGGCACCATACCCGACTACTCCCAGAAGAGAACAGAAGGTTGACGTGAGCCTGGGGGCCTTAAGCGATGCTGGTGCCAGGGAGTTGCTTGACCCCGCCTCACCGGTGAGGCGCCACTACGAGGCGTTGGCGGCCAACCTTCTGGGGATGGAGGGGACTGACATCGTCGTCGTCACCAGCCCCGATCCTGGCGCAGGGCGTACGAGCGTCTGCCTCGGCCTCGGCGCCGCCCTCGCCGGCATGGGACGGCGGGCCGCCGTCGTTGACTGCAACCTCGAAGATCCACAGTTGCACACGATACTCGGTGAACCGAACTTCGTGGGGCTTACCAGCGGTCTAGATGACAGTAGGACCCTGGAGCACTACGGGTATGAGGTCGTCCCCGGGTTGCTGGTCGTCCCGACAGGACCTGTTCTTATGGACACCGTCCCCCTGATGGAGAACGAGGGGGTCGAGAAGGCAGCGCGAAGCTTGCAGAAGAGCAGGGACCTGGTGCTGCTCGACGCGCCTGTGGCAGGGGGGGTACTCCGTTCCCCGAGTCTGCTCGGCGGCTTCGACGGGATCTTGCTCGTCGTCCACGCCTCCGCGACCCCCAAGAGCGTAGCCTCCGAGGCGACGGAAGACCTGCTGGCAGCGGGAGTCAACCTTCTCGGGGTGGTGTTGAATGGATGTTCCTGATCGGCGGTCGCCCGGGGACGAAGACGTGAAGGAGGTCAGACCCCAGGGCGATGCCACAGAGCGCTTCTCCGATGCGGAGCGCAAAGACGATCGGGGCAAGCACCGCCGTCCAGGCAGGCTGCTCGCCGTTTTCAAGGCTCTGGTCATGCTGGCGCTCCTCACCGTTACCGCCTACGGGATGCTGGATGACGGCCTCTACACGGATGAGCTCTGGCTGCCCGTCGCCGTAGGAGTCCTCGCTCTGCTGTTCGTGACGCTGTTCGCGCGCGGCTTCTACTGGGACCTGCCCATGGTCGGGATCTTGCTAATCGGGCTGCTGGCGGCGCTCGTCGCCGTAAAAGGGCTGTCCATGATCTGGACGATAAGCGAGACCGAGACCATAAAGGAGACCCTTCGCTCCTCGGTATACCTGGCGACCTTCGTTCTGGCGCTTGCCGCGCTCACCTCGGGACGACAGGTCGGTCCGCTCGTAGACATCTCGGTGCTCATGGTCGCCGCCGTAGCCGGCTACGGGTTACTGCAGAAGATCAGCCCCATCGCCTACCCGGTCCAATCCCTCGACGGGGTGAGGGTGGACTCGACCCTGGGTTATGCGAACACCACCGCCGCCGTCCTTGGGATGGGGGTGGTGCTTGCGCTGGCGAGGATGGGCACGCTACGCAACCTTCTCTTCAGGGGACTCTACGCCGCCATCGCGCTCTCGTTCTTGATCGCGCTCTACCTCACGGTCTCTCGCGGCGGCATCGGGTCGCTTGGTATCGGCCTCGTCGTCCTCTTCGTGTTGGCAAGCGGCCGCCTGCAGACGCTCGCCAACCTCCTACTTCTCTCGCTCCCGGGCGCCTGGCTGCTTTGGCAGATGCAGGGTCTCACAGGACTGCTCGGGACCGGCATCTCCAGGCAGCAGAAGATCGCCGACGGGACCATGTTCAGGAACGATCTGATCCTGGCCCTCCTCGTGGCCTTCGCGTTGCAGGCCATCTTCGCGTTCCTGGCGAACCGCTACGAGCTGGTGCCAGCCGCCAGGAGGGCACTTGGGATACTTGTCGTGGCAGGGGGGGTGCTTCTGGCCGTCGCCGGCGCTTTCGTACTCGTCGGCGGTCCCACTCAGTTCTACGGAGATCTCTTCAGCAACGCGGACGAGACCGGGAACGTCGGCCAGAGGCTCACCTCGCTGGATATCAGCTCGAGGGGAGATTACTGGATGGTCGCCCTACAGGCGTGGAAGGAGCGCCCCTTCACCGGCACGGGGGCAGGGACGTTCCAGTACACGTGGCTGGAGGACAGGCCCTCGCTCAAGGGCGTCAAACAGGTCCACAACCTGTACCTGGAGCAGGGCACCGAGACCGGCGTGTTCGCCTTCCTGGCCCTCCTTGGTTTCGTCGTTGTCCTGGCTGGCTACGTCGCGAGGGCGGCCTGGCGGTCTGGACCTGTTGGGGAACGCCGGCTCCTACTGGCCGGGCTTGGCTCCGCCCTCGCAGTCTACCTCGTCTCATCGGCGTTCGAGTGGCATTGGTACCTCCCGGCCTCGACGCTCTTCTTCTTTATCCTCGCCGCCATCGCCGTGAAGTTTGCCTCCAGGGAGGACTGGGGCGCCGAGGCCGACCCTCATAGTGCCACCGGCCAAACCGGGAGGTAAGATCATCGGCCGGATGGGCTTGGATCATCCAGAGGACGGCTACGTTCGGCAGGTGGAGCGCGTGGCAAGGGGGGTCGGCGTGAGCTCGGCGGGGCAGGGCGTCGGCCGGTTCCTTGCCTCCTTCGAAGACGCCGTTAGGGACACCTTCGGAAGGGAACCCGCACGGTGATCCGCACCCCGCTCTCGCGGTTGCTCGGGGGCCTCCATGTGGACCTCGGTAGGGGGGACCACAGAGACTCCGTCTTTCTCGCCGGCAGTGGAAGGAGCGGGACCACCTGGCTCTCTGAGATAATCAACCACGGGGGCGGCTACCGTTACGTCTTCGAGCCCTTCAACCCTGGCAAGGTCGGCGCGTTCGGGCACTTCAATAGCAAACAATACCTGAGGCCGGACGATGGGCGCGAGGAGTTCCTCGAGCCTGTGCGGCGCGCGCTTACGGGCGCCCTCAGGGACCCGTGGACGGACCGGTTCAACAGGAGGATCTTCGCGCGGCGGCGCCTGATCAAGGACATAAGGGCCAATTTGCTCCTCGCCTGGATGCGCGCCAACTTTCCCGGTATGCCCATCGTCCTCCTGCTCAGACACCCATGCGCCGTCGTCGCCTCGCGGCTCGATCTCGGATGGAAGGACAACCTCGACGAGACGATGGACCAGGAGGAACTGGTAGAGGACTTCCTCCTACCCGTGGAAGGGGAGATAAGGGCCGCCGGTGACGACTTCGAGCGCCACCTCTTCCTCTGGTGCATAGATAACTACGTCCCCCTGAAACAGTTCGGACGCGAAGGGATACACCTCACTTTCTACGAGAACCTCCTCGTGAATCCGGAACAAGAGCTTCAGAGCCTCTTCGACGTCCTCGGGGAGGACCTGGACGGCAACGTCTTCGATAGACTCAGGCGTCCTTCGCCCCTGAGCCGGAGGGATGCCCCCGTTCCCTCCGTGGACGGGTGGCGCGCCCGCGTGGGTGCCCGCCGGCTACAGAGGACAGGCGAGATCCTGAACCTCTTCGGTCTCGACCGCGTCTACGGCGAAGGATCGATGCCAGACCCTTCGGGTGCCCGCGCCTTGATGGAGAGGGAGTAAGAGGGTCCCTCATGAGACCGCCAGTGGTGATCCTCGCCGGCATAAGGTGGGACTTCCTCTGGCAGCGGCACCAGACGCTGGCAACCCTCTTCGCCGGGGCTGGCTATCCTACCGTCTTCGTCGAAACGACAGGCCTCGCCAACCCTCGTCCTGGCAAGGTGCTCTCGCGATTCCGCCGCTCCCTCGGCAAAGGAGAGAAGTCGCGAGAGAAGGACCTTACCGTATACGCGCCGCTTACCGCCCCGCCTACCTCGAAGGCGTTCCTTTGGTCGAACGAGCGGCTACTCGTCCCGCGCGCGCTGCGCGACCTCAGGAAGATAGCGGGCCTCCGTCCCATCATCGTCGCCTACCCGCCGACGAGAACGACGCTGGCCCTGATCTCCGGCCTCGACCCGAGGCTCGTCCTCTACGACTGCTCCGACGACTACCAGCGCTTCCCCGGCGCCCCGAAAGACCTCGCGCAGACGGAGCGCGAACTCCTCCTGCGCGCCGACCTCGTCTCCTGCACCTCCAAGCATCTGTTAACGAAGGCGAGGCGCCTCAGGCCCGATGCCTTCCTGAGTGGTCCAGCCGTGGATTACGAGCGGTTCGCCGTCCTTCAAGACTCGGGCCCGGAGAGAGAGGTCAGTACCGTCTGCTTCTTCGGCGACGCGAGGAGCGAGCGCATAGATTTCGACGTCCTCGAAGCCATCGCCGATGCCGGCTTCGGGTTGCGTATCGTCGGCGGTCTCGACGGGGCGGGGAGAGATCTACTGAAGATGCCGGGAGTAGATTACAGGGGAGAGGTCTCCCACGCGGCTCTCCCAGGGGCGCTCATCGGCGTTGACGCCTTCGTATTGCCCTACAAAACCAATGCGCTGACCCTTGCCATCTCGCCGGCCAAAACCTACGAGTGCCTCGCGGCCGGCAGGCCCGTCGTGGCGGCTCCCCTTCCTGCCATGGAAGAGCTCTCAGAGTGCGTCTACCTCGCGGAGCATCCTGAGGATTACGTCAGGACTTTGCGGAACCTGTGGGACAAGGGGACGGAGCAGAGGGTGCGGGCCGGGATCGAACGTTCCCGCGAGAACTCGTGGGACGTCCGTTTCGGCGAGCTGGAAGATGCCCTGTGGCGCGCCCTGTAAACTCGTCAAGGGTGGACGTGCTCGGGGTCGGGGTCGACCAGATCACCGTACAGGAGTTGAACGCTGAGATAAAACGGCTGCTAGAGAGCGGGAAGCGGGGAACGGTTCTGAACGTGAACGTCAACTGCCTCAATCTTCTCCACGACTCTCCCAAGTTACGCACGTTCTTCAACGATGCCGATGTGGTCTTCTGCGACGGGTCTGGGGTGATGCTCGCGGCGAGGCTGCTGGGAAGGCGCATTCCCGAGCGTATCACCTACGCCGACTGGGCGTGGCGGCTAGCCGCCTTCGCAGAAGCAGAGGGGCTCTCGCTCTTCCTACTCGGCGCATGGCCAGGCGTGGCGGAGAAGGCCGCCCGGAGGCTACGGTTGCGGCATCGCGACCTCGACATCTCGGGAGTCGGGCACGGTTACTTCGACCACGCGTCGGGCAGCCCGGAGAACGAGGCGGTCCTTCGGGAAGTCAACGCCGTAAGACCGGACATTCTTCTCGTAGGCCTTGGGATGCCCCTCCAGGAGATCTGGCTGATGGAGAACCGGCACCGCATCGAGGCCGGCGTCGCCCTCACCGGTGGGGCCGTCTTCGACTACGTCTCCGGAGAACTGCGCCGCGGACCGCATCTCCTCACGGACAACGGCTTCGAGTGGCTGGCGCGCCTTATCGTCGAGCCCCGCCGCCTGTGGCGCCGCTATCTTCTCGGCAACCCCCTCTTCCTTCTCAGGGTGATCTGGCAACGCCTCGGCAAGGGAGGGTGGTAGCCCCCGCGAGAAACGTAGAGCGAAACCCTTCAACTTCCGGCGCTTCTGGTCCATAATGACCGGTCGGTAGCGTCCGTATTCCTGGAGGGGGGAAAGTGCGCTTGAGGAGAGTATTGCTAGTGGCCCTTGGTCTGGTAGCGGTCATGGCCATGACGGCGCAAGGGGAAGGCGTGGCGCGACAGGCCACGGCGAAGGCCGAGAGGACGGAAGGGGCTGTCGTAGGCGCCTCCATCGCCCGCGAACTGGACCGTAGAGCGCGAGCGATATACCTTCGACGGCACCTACGGCTTTACCCTCTGGAGGCCCGAACCGGCTGGATCCCTTGACCACGGCGGGGTCCCGGCCGTGCGCGTGGCCCTGGCCGAAAAGTCGCCGCCTTCCCAGGTCGAAGACGAGGTCGAGAAGACGATCGCCTACTACAAGAACCAGGAGCTGTCAGGCGGCGTTGAGTACTCGGCCTCGGCAACGGGAGAGAGGCGGCTCGTAGGGGGGTGCTGGCAGGCCAATCCCTCGTTCTGGGTGCAGGTCCAGCACGGCCCCACAGCCAACGCCAACAGGGGCGACAGTATCCCGACGGGATGGACCAGGATCGGCGTGCCGAACTACTGGGGCCAGTACACCCACGGCGACCTCGGGTACGGTCGCTGCCACGAGCCTTACTACGCCAACGACAGGTTCGCCGTAGACTATCCCATGGACAAGGGGGACCCTATCTGGTCACCCTTCGACTGCGGGCGCGTGACCTTCGCCGGACGCAACGAGACCCACATAGACTACGGTATCCTCGTCTCCATCAAGGCGTGCAACGGCAAATACGTCAACCTGACGAGCCACTTCAGCGCCCTCAGAAGCGGATTAAACAAGGGTGACAGGGTGGACAGGGACACCGTGCTCGGCTACGCTGGCAAGACCGGCGGCCCCCGTATTCCCGTCGGCCAGGTCCACTTCCACCAGGTCTTCTACCGTTATCCGAAACAGAACCCAGACGGCTCCCCGTACGGGGGCCAGGGCTTGAAGATCATCCGCCACCACTACGTCGGCACGGCGGCCCGCAGGAAGGACATGAGGGTCCGCTCCCACGTCTACGAGTATAAGAAGGTCAGGCCGGATTACGGGGTCTACTGCCGCGAAGGCCTGGCCTGCGGCGAGGGGTATAAGATCAGCAACTAGAGCGGTTTTCAGGAAGTTCAGGCCCTTTGCAAAGCGCTCTATTCCGGCGCTGGTCCGCGCGCCTGGTTCGTCAGGCGGTCGTACACGGCCTCTGCCCTTGAGACCAGAGCCCCTAGCCTCGGGTCCTCCAGTTCGTAGCCCAGCTCGCGCTTTTTGTTCTCCCTGGCTGCGAGGGGGCGAGAGGCTTTGTCCACCCACTGCGTCTCCCCGAACTTCCTCTTCGAGTTCCTCTCCACGCGGGCGAGCACGGCCTCGACGTTACGCTCGTTGTGACGGAATGGGGAGAAGGTGGTCCCAAACCTGTCGTTTATGCGTCGGATGACCTGCCCGAAGTCCCCTGTTACCTCTTCGAAGGTTCCGAGGACGTAGGCATCGCGGTACGCTTCGACGGTCTCGTAGAAAGCGAGGAAGTACCTGAGGGCTTGCTCGACGGAGATAGGGTCCCTTATGGCGAAAGACAGCACCGCGTCCCTTGGGTTTCGTATAAGCACCAGGGTGGGTATCCGCCACCGTGATGCCCGGATCACCTGCGCAGGAACGTGGAGGCCGTTGGCGATGCGCACCTTCTCCTTTTGCGCCCTGTTGAAAGCCACCCTGGCAAACGAGTTGGCCGACCTCGGGAATCCCTCCATGACCAGTTGTGTATCCGGGGTCACGACGCGCGACTGGTCTTTGCGGGCCAGCCGGTACAGACCGTAGAAGGCGGCAGGGTGCTTGCCCGCGTGGGTCTGGAGCCACTTCTCGAACCTGAAGACGGCGGGGTTGTCATCGGCATGAGACCCGAACCGCTCCCCGATGGCTTTCATCCCTCCGCCTTCCACCTTGCCGCTTTCCCCATCTCCCCCAATATTACACACTGCGCCTGAGGGAGCCATCAGGAACGGCGGTATACTTCGCGCACGGAGATAGGCCTTGCGAATCTTGAGAGACATTTCGAAGTGGCTTCTCGGCTTCAAGTTATTGCGGCGCTTTGCGAGCGTGCTCGTTCTCGCGCTCGCGGACGGACTCTCGCTCCTGCTAGGCCTCGAAGGCGCGGCCGGGCCCTACGACTCCGCCCTGAACCTGGCGCCGCTGCTCGTGGCGGCCTGGATCTCCCTCTTTACAGCCTTCCGTCTGTACGACAGGGCGCCGGTACGGCGCAGCCCGGGGGGGCTCGTCGGGGCCGCGTTCTGCTGGGCTGGGCTGGTGACCTTGGGGGAGGCGATCTACCCTCAGAGCGGCCTCGGCCTCACGGAGATAGTGCTCGCCGCCCTCCTCGCTTTCCTGTGCGCCTCATCCCTTAGGTTCCTCTACGAACGCATCGTCGGCAGGATCTACCGCCGTGGGTTCGGACAGACCCCGGTCCTGGTGGTCGGAAACGACGAGGACAGGATGCGGTTGCGCCGGATGATGGAGCACGCAACAGGAGCCTACGTTCTGGCGGGAGAGGTTGACCTCGGTGATGGAGAGGCGGGTCTCGCGGCGCTGCGGGAGACGCTTGACCGCACTCAGGCCCGCGGCGTGGTCCTCGTCGGGGCTGAGCGTCTGCCCGACGAGGACCTACTCGACATCGTCCAATCGGTGCGGTTGCGCGGGATGCCCCTAAGGGTGGTGCCTGGCGCGTTCGCCCTGATGCGGGGCCGTACCTTCCTCTCGGAAGGCATGGGGCTCCCGCTTCTAGAGGTCCACTATCCAGGGCTGGACAACACCCAGCGCACTCTCAAACGCGTCCTCGACGTGGCTGTCTCCGTCGCTGGACTCGCGCTCCTCTCGCCGCTCCTCCTGGCTGTCGCCTTCGCCGTAAGGCTCGACTCGCCAGGTCCCGTGCTGTTCCGGCAGAAGCGCGTCGGGGCGGACGAGAAGGTCTTTTTCTGCTACATGTTCCGCTCCATGCAAAGGGACGCCGAGGTGCGCCAGGCCGACCTGGAGGACCTCAACGAGGCCGAGGGGCCTGTCTTCAAGATCAGGGATGATCCCCGCGTGACCAGGATCGGGCGCCTCCTGCGGCGCTGGAGCATAGACGAACTGCCCCAGCTGGTTAACGTACTCAAGGGAGAGATGAGCCTGGTCGGCCCCAGGCCACTGCCCGTAAGGGACTTCTCGGGGATGGAGGAATCCCACAAGAGAAGGCTCGGGGCCGTCCCCGGGATGACCGGCTACTGGCAAACCAGCGGCCGCAGCGACCTCTCCTTCGAGGAGATGGTGCGGCTCGACCTCTACTACATAGAGAACTGGTCGCTCTCTTTCGACCTCAAGATCATACTCAAGACCCTCGGCGCCGTCCTCCGCCGCGAAGGCGCATTCTAATTGTATACGGGGTTCGCCCGCTCGCCGCGGCGCCCCTCGCGATAAAAGGGACCTGTTAGTCTAGAATAGCGGCGTCCCGGCCGTTGGTTCGGGTTGCGGCTACCTATCCATACGGGGGTACTAGAAGTGAACGTCATACTGGTGATCCTGGACAGTTTGAGGAAGGATCATATAGGGGTCTACGGTAACGACGAGATCCAGACCCCCAACCTGGACGCGCTGGCTGAGGATAGCCTACGCTTTACGAGGGCCTACCCCGAATCCCTGCCGACCCTATGCGCGAGGAGGGCAATACACACGGGCCTCAGGACCTGGCCCTTCAGGAACATCGTCGAATTGCCGGGTGAGACGTTCCAGCCAGCCGGCTGGCAGCCCATCCCCGAGGTGCAGACTACGCTGGCCGAGATCCTGCTCGGCGCCGGCTACAGCACGGCCCTTTACGCCGACACCCAGCCCATGTTTCACCCGTCCATGAACTTCCAGCGCGGTTTCAGGGTGTTCGAGTGGCTCAGGGGACAGGAGCGAGACCGCTTCCGCCCCAAGCTCGGCGTCCCCGAGGATGAGATACGCCAGAACACCGTCGCCGGGAGCGACGCGAACATGGTCGACAAGGTGCGCCAGTATCTCGCCAACACCAAAGACCGCAAGGGCGAGGAGGACTACTTCGCGCCGCGGCTTTTCACGAGGGGGATGGAGTACCTCGACAGCGCCGACGAGGGGCAACCCTTCTTCCTTGTCCTTGACAGCTTCGACCCGCACGAGCCGTGGGACCCGCCTGAGGAGTACGTCAACCTCTACAGCGATGGCTACGAGGGCAGGGACCCCATCGTTCCAAACTACGGCGCCTCCGATTGGATCGACGACACGGAGCTTGCGAGGATGAAGGCGCTGTACTCGGGGGAGGTAACCATGGTCGACCGCTGGCTCGGCCACTTCCTCGACAAGATGGAATCCACGGGCCGCATGCAGGACACCTTCCTTGTCGTGCTGGCGGACCACGGGGTGGCCCTTGGCGAACACGGTTACACGGGCAAGCCTTACAACGCGCTCTGGCCCGAGCTTACCGACATACCCTTCTTTATCCGCTCCCCAGACGGAAAAGGAGCAGGAAAGACAAGCGACTACTTCGCCTCAACCCACGACGTGGCCCCCACGATACTCGGCGCTTTAGGCCTCCTGCCGCCCCGGCAGATGGACGGTGAGTATCTCACCCTCCTGCTCTCGGACTCCGAGCCCACGCCGCGAGACCACTTTACGCTCGGCTACAACCAGTACGTCTCGGCACGCGACGACAAGTACGCCATGATAAGCGTAAATGACCGCTCCGACCCAAAACTCTACGACGTACAGAGCGACCCCGAGATGGACAACGACATCGCGGCGGACAACCAGGATATCGTCAACCGGATGTTCGACGACTACGTCCTCGGGGACGCCGGAGGCCCGCTTCCCCGTGTCCAATAAGCGGGGGGCTTTCCGTTCGGCCCAAAACCTCTATAATCTGACGCCGTGACTTCGAGACAGGACTTCGAGGGAGAACAGGATCGCGTGCGCGAGGATGAGGCCGCGGGCGGTGCCCCTACCGCGCAGCAGGTAGACGAGCCGGTCGGCCCAGAGGAAGACGACACCAACGTAGCGAAGGTCGCGCGCGGCGCCGGCATAAGCACAGCCGGACAGGGGATCGGGAAGCTCCTCGCGTTCGCGACCCAGCCCGTGCTCGCGCGTCTGCTCGGCCTGAAGTTCTACGGTTTCTACGCGGCGGGCGTCGCGCTCATCAACGGTCTGCAGATCCTCTCCCGGTTCGGCATGGAGAACGGCGTAGTTCGCTACGTTGCCCATTACCGCGAGCACGAGGATGAGGCGCGAGTGCGCGGCACCATAGTGATGGCCCTGCTCTTCCCGATAGCGTTGAGCGTAATCCTCTCCGCTGCCCTGTTTTTCGGAGCAGGATTTCTCGCCGACTCCGGCTGGCTGAAAGAGAACGGGACGATGATGGTTGGTGTGTTGCGCGGGTTCGCGTTCGTGCTGCCATTCTTCGTGTTTATGAGCATGACCGCGTGGGCTACCCAGGGTTTCAAGACCGTGACGTATGCGGCATACATCCAGCAGCTCATACGCCCCGGGCTGTTTTTGATCTTCGTTGGCGTATGTTACGTGCTAGGGGCCAAGATCTTCGGTGTGATCGCCGCCTACGCCCTCGCCATGTTGATCGCGGGCCTCGTCGGGCTCTACTACCTCAGGAAGCTCTTCCCCGACCTCTTCGACCGCAGGGCGCAGACCACCTTCGAGCCTAAAGCCCTCTTCGGCGTCTCCATACCGATGAGCATCACGCAGGGTGCCCAGTATCTCAACAACTTCTCGGCTATCCTGATTCTGACCGTCTTCGCCCCAGGGGGCCCTGTGGGCCTCTTCAACGCCGCCGCGCGCACGGCCACCTTCTTGACGGTGGTTCGCTTCGCCTTTTCAGGCATCTTCTCCCCGATCATCTCCGGGTTGCACGCGCGGCAGGACACGGAGGAGATGGGCAGACTCTACAAGGACGTGTCGCGTTGGATCTTCACGGGCGCGTTCGCGCTTTTTCTCGTGCTCGTGGTCTTTGCCCCCGAGGTGATGGGAATTTTCGGGGAGGCGTTCGGGGCCGGCGTTACGGCGCTCATCATCGTCGCCGTCGCGCAGCTTTTCAGTTCCTCGATCGGGCCGGCGCCGCGGATGCTCGCCATGACCGACAACCAGAACTACGCCATGATCGCGACCTCAGTCGCCGCGATCACGGGCGTGATCGTAAGCTTCATCCTGATCCCGCGCTTCGAGGTAATGGGGGCCGCCATCGGGATGGCCACAGCGATCATCGTCGAGAACACGGGGACGATGTCAGCAGTGAAGTGGAGGCTCGGGTACTGGCCGGTCAACGTGATGTGGTTGAAACCCCTGACGGCTGGCGTCGTCTCTGGCATCGTGACGTACTTCCTAAAGGTCACCCTGCCGCTCGATGCGATATTCGGGTTCCTGCCTGTGCCTGTATCCATCCCCACCATAATGGTGCTCGGCGGCTTCCTCGGCGTACTGTACTTCGGGCTGCTTTGGCTGCTCGGTTTCTCCGAGACGGACAGGGAGTTCCTTGGCACCTTCTACAGAGTGGCGCAGCGGGCCGTGCCTGGGCGGTTCCGAAGGGGGAATCGGTCGTGAACAACGGCGCGACGAGGCCCGTCAAGGTCCTCTACGTCGCCGGTCTGGGGCGGAGCGGGAGTACGATCCTGGCCAACACCCTTGGCCAGGTCGATGGGTTCTTCTCGGGGGGCGAGCTGAACTTTATCTGGAAGCACGCCCTGATCGAAAACCGGCTCTGCGGCTGCGGCAAGCCTTCTCGGGAGTGCCCGTTCTGGGGGCCTGTCTTCGAAGGGGAGTTCGGCGGCCAGAGCGAAGAGCTGGCCCGCGAGATGATGCGGCTGCAATACTCGGGCGCCCGCACGCGCCACATCCCAATGATGCTGATGGAGGGCGGGAGGCGGAAGATAAGGGGGCGTCTCGGCAAGTTTCTTGACTACACGGGAAGGTTGTACAGGTCTATTCAGTCCGTTTCGGGCAGCCGCGTGATCGTCGACACCTCCAAAGAGCCGGCCTACGGCTACGCGCTCGGTATGGCGCCAGGGATCGACCTGAGGTTACTGCACCTGATCAGGGACCCAAGGGCCGCCGCGTACTCGTGGGCGAAGAAGAAGCCCCAGCCAGACAGCGCCGAGCGCGAGTTCATGCACCAGAAGACCCCCATGCAGAGCGCCTTCCTCTGGGACGCCTGGAACGGCGCCATAGAAGCCCTCTGGCGCGAGAACTACCTCCGCCTCCGCTACGAGGATTTCATCGCCGAACCTCGCCGCAGCTTCGAGCAAATCCTAAAGCTGGTAGGCGAGAAGGAAGCGGAGTTGCCGCTCGAAGGCGAGCGGGAGGTCAAGCTCGGCATCAGCCACACCGTCAGCGGCAACCCCAACCGCTTCGACACCGGTACCGTCGAACTGCGCCAGGACCGCGCCTGGCAGAAAAAGATGAGGCCCCGTGACAAAGCCCTAGTCACCGCTGGAACCCTGCCACTGCTCAAGCGTTACAGATACCCCATGACCTCGGGGGCTGGCGGCCTGTAGTAGGGGCCCCTATTTCTCCGGCTTCTTGCCGATGCTGACCATCTCCGGGGTAACGCCTGTGGCTGGTCCGTCGCCCAGCTCCGCGTCGCGGTACTGGTAGACGCCACGGCAGGTATGGCCGCCTGTGGTCCGCTTCTCGGTATAGGAGAGCTTCACGTTGGGGTTGATGGCGCTGACCATAGCCTTCTCGTAGGTGGAGAAGGCAGCGCAGGGCTTCACGTCCCAGCCCGGGACGCCATCGTTGCCCATCCCGCCGAACCACGGGCAGCGGTCCGCGTTTATCACGTACTCGCCGTCTTTGGTCTCTGTCAGCGTGATCTCGATGTCGAAGAAGCGGTTGGCGAGCATAACGACGTCGACGGTGTCCTTCATCGTCTTCACGCCGAGTTGCTCGCGCAGGTCAGAGCCCTGCTTCTCGCCGATGCGGCTCATGGCTAGCTTGCCGACCTTCTGGCCGTCGTAGCCTAGATCGTCGGCGGCCCGGATCATCTCGTCCAGGATGACGCCGGTCCCAGCCGAGGCGGCCTTCCACTTGTACCACGTCGGACCAGGCAGGCCGAGCTTCATCGCCCACCGCGCCAGAAACAGCGGAAGCTTCGGAAGACCGTAGACCTTGAGCCACTTCATAGAGATCACCTCAGAAAAGCCCGCAACATCGTCAGCCGCCATTATACCCGCCTCCAGATAATCCGTTTGTAACAAAGTTGAATCACGCATTTGCGTGATGCGCCGGCGTCCTCCATAGGGGTAAGCTTCCGCTACCACAGCCAGGAGCTATACATGCCTCACCCGGTCTGGAAGCGCGGAGGGGCGAGAAGGGACGTGATGATGGGAAACAGGCAACCACACCCCGCCGCGAGCAAGAGTCCCGCCGAGTTGGATGACCGGCCGTTTCCGGACGAAAGAAGACAGGCCACCCCGCGGGATGAGGTTTCGCTCCCGGCACGGCTCATCGTCGCCGACGACCACGCCCTCCTCCGGGCGGGGACGCGGACCATGTTGGAGGGTGAACTCGACCTGGAGGTCGTCGGAGAGGTGGACAACGGTCGGAAGGCCGTAGAGCTCTGTCAGAAGCTGCGCCCGGACCTGGTATTGATGGACGTGTGGATGCCCGAGATGGACGGGCTGGAGGCCACACGCAGGGTCAAGGAGTCGTGTCCGGCCACCGGCGTCCTGATGGTGACCGCGTATCCCAGCTCGGAATATCTGCTGGATGCCGTAAAAGCCGGGGCTGCCGGCTACATACTCAAGGCGGCCCCGGTCGAGCAATTCATCGACACCATCTGGAGAACGATCCGGGGAGAGTTTCCCCTGGATCAGGAGCTAAACATGCAGCTGCTCAGGCGCCTGATCGCGGAGGCCGACCGGCACACTCATCCGGTTTCGAGCGAGGAAACTGGGGAAGGGCGCGCACCGCTTCCGGAGCCGCCGGGACCGCTGGCCGACCGGGAGATCGAGGTGTCGCGGCTGCTCGCCCAGAGCAAGACCAACCGGGAGATATCGTGCGAACTGATGATCAGCCTCTCGACGGTCAAGACCCACGTGCACCGCATCATCGCCAAGCTCGGGGTCTCCGATCGCACCCAGGCAGCCGTCCGGGTCGTCGAACTCGGCCTGCTCTCCGGACGGAAAGAGTAAGCCGGGCCAACGCCATACTGTACCGAAAACGGCCACCCGGCTAACAGAAACGGCCATCTGACCGACATACAAATTATCGGAATGCTTGCATACTTGGTGTGTCGCGGCAACGGGTAGAACGGTATCTTGGCCGACGGGGCGGGACCCCGAACGCCGTATCGGACAGCGCGCTCACCTCGTTCCCCACCAACGGCGCCGACTACGGCATCCTCACCACCGGCAACGCGAACTTCGCCGACGATCCGAATTCAAACGTTCCGGATAGTGCAGGTTCCCTTGACGATAAGAGTGCGAACAACGGAGGCGGACCCGTCCGGGGAGACTCCGACCGTGACGTGAGCGTCTTGAAGGTCGGCCTGAACGTGCCGAGCGGCGCGAACTGTCTCTCGGTCGATTTCCAGTCCCTTTCCGAAGAGTATGCCGAGTACGTTGGCCAAATATACAATGACGCGTTCATCGCCGAGCTGGACAACTCGACCTGGACGACTTCCGGGTCTACCATCAGCACGCCGGATAACTTCGCCTTCGACCCGAGCGGCGACGCCATCAGCGTCAACAGCTCCGGGGTTGCGAACATGACGGCTGCGAACGCCGCCGGCACCACCTACAACGGGGCGACGCAACTGCTTGCGGCCAAGACCCCGATCACGCCCGGCGCGCACTCCCTGTACCTCTCGATCTTCGATCAGGGGAGCAATAGTGGGAAATAGGTGGAGCCATTCTACTGAGCGGCTCCACCAGCACGCCGCCCGGTCTTTCACGGTGTCTGCCTGTGCGATCAAGGCAGGGCGGGTTTTGGCAGTGCGCAGGGCGGAGCGTGGAAGAGCACCAGGATGACCTCGCCACGCGGCGGACCCGATGTGGCGAGCCGGTGTGTGAGGGTGCTCTTAGACACCTCCATCCCTGTGAACAACGCGCGGCTCTCAGGTGCGCCGAGAAGGTAGAATAGATGGCGCGATGAAGGATCGGCGATACACTACGGAGGAGACCGTCGCGCGCGGCGAGGCTCTCTACGAGCGGGACATACGCTCGAAGGTGGAGCCCGAGCATCTCGGGAGGTTCCTCGTCATAGACATCGTCACGGGTGATTATTCGATCTCTGATAACGAGCTTGCGGCCTTCGAGAGCGCCGGGCGAAGGAACCCTAACGGGCGGTTCTACGTAAAGCGCGTCGGGCGCGAAGCCGTCCATCGGATCGGTGGCGCGCGCCTCTCTGCCCACCCATCCCGATAAGCCGTGATGTACGGGCGCGTCGCCGAAGATGGCAGCGAGCCTTTGATGACGCTGCGCGTGCGCGACGGGTCGCGATGTATCGATCGAGGCGGTGATAGACACCGGGTTTACGGGCGAACTCACGCTCTCGCCCGAGATGGTGGGGTACCTATCTCTCGGGCTCCAGGGTGATGGCACGGCCACGCTCGCGGGTGGCAGCGTAGAAAGCTTCGAGGTATATCGCGCGGCGTTGTCCTGGCACGGGCTCTCGCGTTTGGTGATCGTATACGCCGTCCCAGGTCCCCCACTCATTGGCATGGAACTGTTGCGTGGTAGCGAACTACGCATCGAAGCCACCTCCGGAGGCGAGGTAAAGATCGAAGAGTTGCCATAACCGGCGTTCACAACCCGAAAAGATAGAGGGCGTAACGCTCCACCCCACGCCCCGACGAGCACCTGGCAGCTCTCTTCGCCCTTCCGTTTTTTTCGGAAGCCTCGCGATGGCGTATCATCTCTCCGGTCAATTCGGTCCGGCAGAGAGGAGTCACGAGCATCACGCGTTCCGGATCTTCGCCCGGGACCAAACTTCCGCCCTCCCGCCGGCTGGGAGAGCTACGCGGCGTTCTGTTCGGTTACGCTGAGGCTCTGGCGGAGCGTCTCCTCACCAGGCCCCCATCTTACGAGACGGTCCGTTGGGAGACGGCACTCGACGACCTCGGGGCGCACTTCGGGAACGAGGCGGAAATTCTGGAGGAGCCCGCTCTCCGGCAGGTGGAGGAGAGCACGCGCCGTTTGCTCGCGAACATTCGCCACGAGGACACTTACGCGCCCCACTGGGCCGCAGATTCGGTCATGGCGCGCCTGTGCTACCTGGCATGCCGATTGACCTCACCCGAGGTAGTCGTCGAAACGGGCGTGGCCTACGGCGTGAGTTCAGCCTTCATCATGAGAGCCATGCAAGAGAACGGCCGCGGCACGCTCTACAGCGTGGATCTTCCGCCCCTGAGAAGGAGGTACGAGAGGTTCTGGGGCATCGCCGTCCCCGAGGAGTTGCGGGGCCGGTGGAGACTGCACCGTGGAACCAGCGCTAGCGTTCTGCCCCGGCTCCTCGGAGATATCCCCACGGTCGACCTCTTCGTCCACGACAGCCTCCACACCCACAGAAACATGCGCCGCGAGTTCGACACCGTATGGCCCCACCTCCGAAGCGGAGCCCTACTCCTCGCCGACGACATCGAGAGGAACCTAGCTTTCGACGAACTACGGCGGAAAGGCCCGGCACTCTGGCGCGTGGTCAGAGACAGAGAAACCTCACCGCTCCACGGCAATTCCGCGCCTGTTACGTTCGGAATCGCGATCAAGTAGGCATCAGGCCTAGTATCCCGGTCTTCCCATCCTTTTGTACGTGATCTGTTTCCCCGCCTCGACGCCCGGCTGGTTGAAGGCGTTGACTCTGTAGAGGGAGCCGGTTATTGCAGTCTGCACCTCCAGGGCCTGCAGCACGTAGCCGAGGTTCTCTTCGTTTGTGGCGCCGACCTTTATGGTCGAGTTGGGGTGGCCTGCCTCGGTGAGGGCTCGCCGCGTGGCCTCGCACTCGACGCCCAGGAGTTCGGCCATGGTGTGTCCCCCTAGGTAGCCGACGCCTTCGAGGTCCTCGTAGGCCTCCGGTATCTCGAGGTCGCGCTGGTGGTTCTCGACCTCGACGATCTCGATGACCTTGTCCTGGGGACCCTCCATGTAGAGCTGCACCTGCGAGTGCTGGTCCGTGGTGCCGACCGCGCCGTGTGGCGTTGAGCCTTTGCCGTCTTTGCCAAGCGATTCGGCCCAGAGCTGAACGAACCAGGCCGCGAGCCTCTCCAGGGCGTCGGCGTAAGTCATCATGACCCTGACGTTGCGCCCCCTCGCCGTATCCATGAGGTAATGCATGGCGGCCCCCAGAACGGCCGGATGTTCGGCGCCTTGCTCGTTCACCTCGTCCACGCACTGGGACGCGCCGGCGAGCAGCGCGTCTATGTCGAGCCCGGCCACGGCCGCAGGCAGCAGCCCGACCGGCGTGAGTACCGAGAACCGGCCCCCGACGTCGGCGGGTATGGGGAGAACTCTAAGGTCCTCGCGGTCGGCTATTTGCTTGAGGAACCCTTCCTCGGGGTCCGTCGTGGCGATCGTACGCCCCTGGAACCCGAAGTCCCCCAGAGAGTTGATGAGGACGCCCCTGATCACGAGGAAGTTAGCCATGGTCTCAGCCGTCGAGCCCGACTTGGTAACGACGTTGACCCAGGTTGCGCCGGGGTCGGCGAGGTCGAGGATGGCCGAGAGGGTCGCCGGGTCCGTGTTCTCCGCGAAGTGAATGCGCGGGCCTCGGCGGTCCTCGCCCGAGAGCGCGTTGTAGTAAGGATGGCTGAGCGCCTTGTGCACGGCCATCGGGCCAAGTGCAGAGCCCCCGATGCCGACGTGGATGAAGTCCGTCGCCCCAGAGCTCCTGATCTCCCCGGCCACCCGCGCCGAGGCCTCGGCGTATTCCCCGGTCTTCGGCAAGCTCATGAAGCCAGGCGGGTTACCTAGAAGCTCGTCTGCGGCCTCACTCAGGCGTGGTCTTATCTCGTCCAGCTCATCGCTCCGAAGACCACCCTCCACCTCCGTCAGGTTCTGGTAGTCGAAGGTGACCTCTGCCATGCGCGGGCTCCTCTCTGTCGCGGTCCGTTACCTAAGACAGTTTAGAACAGGGTATAATCCCCGGCCATCGTGAACCCATCAGCCGCACCAGCCCCTGAAGTCGTGACCCGCCTGAAGGCCGAGTACCCAGACGCGCGCACCGAGCTAGACTGGACGAACCCCCTCGAGCTTCTGGTGGCGACGATGCTCTCGGCCCAGACCACAGACGTGCAGGTAAACAGGGTAACCCAGGACCTGTTCACGAAGTACAGCACGGCCGAAGACTACGCCGGCGTCGCCCCAGAGGAGCTGGAGGAGGACATCCGTCCCACGGGCTTCTACCGCAACAAGGCCCGCTCCCTGCAGGCCATGGCGAGCGCCCTCGTGGAGGAGCACGGGGGAGAGGTTCCGCGCACCATGCGGGAGCTCGTGGCGCTGCCTGGTGTCGGCCGCAAGACCGCCAACGTCGTCCTTGGCAACGCCTTCGGTGTAGACGAGGGCATCGTCGTCGACACCCACGTCCGCCGCGTCTCGGGCAGGCTCGGCCTCACACAGAGCCAGGATCCCATAAAAATAGAGCAGGACCTCATGAAGATCGTGCCCGAGGAAGACTGGACCGTCTTCTCGCACCTCCTGATCCTCCACGGGCGCCGAACCTGCAAGGCCCGCAAGCCGGACTGCCCGAACTGCGTTCTGAACGACATCTGTCCATCAGCTGACCTCTAAGCACGTTTCTAGCTTACGCAATCGGCGCGATGTAGCGCAGCATCGCCCAGAAATGGCAGGCGCTTCCCGCGAGGACGAACAGGTGCCACAACTCGTGGAAACCGAACACGCCAGGGAGCAGGTTTGGCCACTTGAGGCCGTAGACCACGGCCCCCACGCTGTAGACGAGGCCGCCGCCGAGGATCCAGGCTATCCCTCCTGGTGGTATCGCCTGGAAGATGGCAGAGGCGGCGATCACGGCGAGCCAGCCCATCGCCAGGTAGAGGCCCACAGACAACCAGCGCGGGGCGCCCATCCATAAAACCTTGAGTACGACGCCGCACAGGGCAAGCGTCCATACGAGGCCCAACAACCCCGCGCCCCAGCCGCCCCCGAGCGCGAGCACGCAGATGGGTGTGTAGGTCCCCGCTATGAGGATGAAGATCGTCACGTGGTCCAACTTCCTCAGCCTGGCGACGGCGGCAGGGGAGACGGGCAGAAGGTGGTACAGGGCGCTCGCGCCGTACAACGCGACCAGGCTGCAACCGAAGACGCCGAAAGCCACGAACTGGTCAACCCTGCCCGCGTCTGACGCCCTGAACAGCAGAACGCCGAGGCCGACGAGGGCCAGTAGAACCCCAGCCAGGTGGGTGAGCCCGCTGACCGGTTCTCGAAGCCTCTTCTTCATCCCTCGTACTCGTGGCACACGAGCAATGTGTACCATCCAGACGGCCCCCGTTCATCTACCCCCAACGTAGATGTTCGGCCAGGAGATCGTATAATCCCGGCAGGCGATTGTAGCGGGGGGGCATGGCAGAGCGGACGAATGCGCTGGTCTTGAAAACCAGAGGCGGTAAAGCGCCCGAAGGTTCGAATCCTTCTGCCCCCGCTCGTGTGCCCGTCGTCCCGAAACTACCCCCGCAATGTAGATGCTGTTAAAAATCATTAAGATAATGGAGACTTTTGCGTTTCGGTTCTGTACACTATGGGTAACTTCTCGGTTGGAGAAGACAAGTGCAGGCCGCTTGGAAGATAGAGTAAACAGAAGGAGGACTGGATGAAGAGGACGATTTTTCTGGCTACGGCCGCTCTTCTGGCTATGCTGGTCCTGATGCCGATGGCGATGGCACAGGACTCCAGCATGATGATGGGCAGCACCATGATGATGGAAGGCTCGATAGCTGGCACGGAGTCAGGTGGTATCCCGAAGAGCGGTGGTCCCGCTATCCTTCTGCCGGCGGCCGCGCTGCTCCTCGGGTCGGGCATCCTGACCTACGCTATCCTGCGCCGCAGGTAGTAGTCAACTAGATTTTCGCGGGTCGGCCCGTTCACGGGCCGGCCCTTCTGGAGTCGGGGGAGAGCCTGCACCCTCCCGGCTCTCTTTCTTCGCGGCCGCTGGGAAACCGGCGGTCTACTTCTTGTGGGCAGACGGTCGTCCCGGTGTGGTAGCGCGAGAGGTGGGGCGGCGCTAGGCTGAGAGTATGGCTGGGCCTGGCAGAAGGCTGGCGGATGCGATCTTCTACGGTGGAGTCCTTGCGGCCCTGGTGCTATTGAACCTCGTGGCACGCCGCGACGTCGGGCTGACCGAGGGTCTCAAAGAATTGTGTGCCGGACTCTTTGTGATAGGGACCGTCGCCACCGTTGCCTGGGTAGCCTGGCGTCTGTGGAGCAGGCCAACAACCCCGACCGCCAGGGAGCTCGCCAGGCGCTTCGAGGCCGTCCGTTTTATGAGCGGAACCCAGTTCGAAGTCTTCGTGGCCGATCTCCTCGGGGCGATGGGGCATCAGGTGGTAATGAGTGGGGGAGTGGGGGATCAGGGCGTCGACATCGTCGTGAACCCTGGGGGCGAGCGTATCGCCGTGCAGTGCAAGAACCACGTGAGGCCGGTGGGCAACAAGCCCGTGCAAGAAGTCTATGCCGGAGCTCGGCACCATCGGTGCGTAGAGGCATGGGTTGTTGCCCCTGCCGGGTACACCAGGGGAGCTATAGACCTGGCAAAGAGCACCAACGTCTCGCTCTACGATGCCGACTCTGTGCACGAGTGGATCAGGAAGGTGGACGCTCTCGAGAAGGAGCGGGCGAGCGGGACACCGTCGGAGATCAGACCACCTTCCCCCAGCACACGTCCGCGAGCAAAGGGCTGACGGAGACCGGGAAGAGGGTTATCCGGTACCCTCATCACGACGACCCGCCGGAGAGTTAGGGCGCAACCGTCACTGGCAGGCTCGAACTCCCGCGTTGGGCCATGCTAGGTATCGGGGCGCGAGCGCGGCGGTGAGCTATGGGCTGTTCTCGGTGGCGCGACAAGATCCCGGCCCCTCCTGGCCCGCGCAGGCGTAGAGGGTGTTGAGGCGCCGCTCGTAGTGGTCCCGGGTCCCCGAGTTCGTTTCCCTTTCGCTCAGGACGGCGGCGCGCGACCAGGCGGTACTCGGATTCTTCGCGAGCGAAAGTAAGCTGCGTGCGTCAACGAAAGCGGGTACGCTTGCGCCCTCCATACGGGCCAGGGTGGGTGCGATGTCGTGGTTGCCGGCGAGCTGTGTGCGCGTCTGCCCTTCGGGGATTCCGGGGCCCCGCATGAAGAGGGGGAAGCCCGTGTCCTCCTCGTAGGGGTGAAGATTGCCGTGTGGCAGGCGATGCTGGCCGAAGTGGTCCCCGTTGTCGGTGTAGGACACGAAGTAGGTGTTATTCATCCGGCACTTGCTCCTCAGCAACTCAGAAGCGCTTGGTATGAAGCGATCCACGCGCATAAGCGAGCGTAGCCCGTTTGCGTAGTCCTGGTCCATCTGGGCCACCTCCGCGTCGGAGAGCTTGGGCAAATTGCTCACGCTGGAGAACCTCGGCATCGTGCGCGAGATCACCGGCCGCAAGCACGAGCGGGTGTTCGCCTAAACGAGCTACTTCGCCATCCTCAACGAAGAGACAAAGCCGCTGTGAAGAACGCTTTCGTGAGCGAGTGAAGTCGGCAACAGCCATGCTGGTGCTTATTGCGAGTGAGCCGCCCAGGACTCGAACCTGGAACCTAGAGATTAAGAGTCTGTGCCGAACGGTTTCAGCACGTTTCCGCGCGTTGCGGATTTGGCGTAAATACGCCGAATCTTTCGATCGGGTGTTTCGCGACGTTTCGGGTTGTAGCGCCCGGTTAGTGTCAAACTAGTGTCAGCTGAGTCGTACCCTGCTCTGCACACTTACATCGCATCATCCCCTCATGCTCCTCCGACGGTCGCTCCTGGCAGCCCTTTCCTTATTAAGTTCTCGGCAAGGGTTTTCTCGAAGTTAGGCCGAACAGAGGATGGGTCGGGATTCCTTTTGGTGCGCAGTCGGCACGGGGCATTATTACCGCAGCTCGCCCGGTCGCACGGTGCGCCCCTCGCGCGCCGAGAGGTTCGCCGCCTCCGCCAGGGCGCTCAGCTCAAGGGCGGCTCGGACGTTCTCCGGGTCCGTCTTTTCCTCCAAGGAGAGCTCGACCCACCGCCCGAAGGGTGACCCCCCGTCGGCGGGCGCCCGGACGGCGCTCCATGGCTCGGCGTCCCGGCGGCGTGTCCTGAGGCCGCTGCTCGGGTCGTAGAGGAGACTCCCCTCGGTGCCGTGCGCCTCCACGGAGAAGGGTGCGGAGGCGCCCAGGAAGGAGGCCTCGGCAACCCCAATGGCCCCGTTGGGGTAGACCATAGCCGCGAGGGAGTGGTCTTCGACGGTTCTCCCGGTGAAGCAGCCGTATGCGGCGCTCACCTCGTCGGGCATACCGAGCATGTGCGCAAGCAGGTACAGGGGATGGGCGCCGAAGTCTATGGTGACGCCGCCCGCGGACTGGTAGGGGTCGAAGAAGCGGTTCGGTAACCATCCCCGCGGGCTCGCCGCGCTCGGGAGCGCGCCGTCGTGGGAGACGCGCACGCGCAGGTAGGTGGGCTCGCCGATCTCGCCGCCTGCCAACATTTCTCGTATGGCCCGCGTGTACCCCGCGTAGAGCCTGGGCAGCGAGACGACGAAGGTTACCCCGGCCTCCTCGACCTTTGCCACCACCTCCCGCGCCTCGCTAAGGGTGGGCGCGATCACCTTCTCGGTAAAGACGTGCTTGCCGGCGCTCGCGGCCGCGGGGATGACCTCGCGGTGGGCTACGGTCGGCGTGGTAACGACTACCCCGTCCACGTCCTCGCAGGAGAGCAGTTCATCGAGATCGTCGTGGAACGGGACGCTGCGCGTGGAGGCCTCCGCCCGGCCCCGCTCCCCGTCTTCATCCCAGACGGCGCAGACCTCCGCCTCGGGATGCTCTTCGGCCTCCGAAGCGTAGTCTTGCGCGTGCACGTGCCAGAAGCTCAGGACCGCGACACGGAACATTAGCTGATCTCCTTCGCGATCTCCTCTATCTCGCCGCCGGGCGTAGCGCTCATAGTCCTACCGCTTCCGCCGTAGGCACAGCTCCTTGGTTGCACTGGGTGCCTGACCGGCCCAAAGCCCCGCCAGCGACCGGGTTTCCGATCTTCGGTTTCCTCTGCTTTGCCACCCTGCGGGGGTTTCCTCCGTTCCGTCCGAGGGGAAGCATGGCATAAGGCGGAATTTGCCGCCAGCTCGAGCCTCGTTTGGGCCTTGGTGGCTCTTGCCCACGGAGTCCGCGAAAGGTAAATTCTCGGAAGTTCGCACCGGGGTTCGGTAGATGGCATCATGCTAGGCGGTGGAAAGGGCTAACCCGCCGGGATCGGGGCGGGAGGAAGGAGGAGCGGCATGTACGCACGGGTAACCACGATACAGGGTGCTCCGGGCAAGATGGACGACGCCAAGGGCCACATACAGGAGCAGACCCTGCCCCAACGAGGTATTGTCAAATGTTGTGGATTGGTCCCTCATCACGCGGCGACCTTCTCCTCGCTTTCCGCTTCGCTTCCCTCGACCAACTCTCCGTTCTCGAACTTCGCACCGGCTCTGACCAATGCCACCAGGTGATGTCCGTTT
>JBBPYN010000033.1:0-5111 GCA_038199875.1 Rubrobacterales bacterium | reverse complement strand
CCTCGGCCGGCGTCTGGCCGCCCAGAGAGACGTTGCCGACCTCGACACCGCGATGGATCTTGCCCGAGTTCAACCAGAAGTCCGCCGCCACGAGCACGGCGATGATGGCGCACATGATGATGATCGGTCCGGCGATCCCCCGGCGCCCTCTGCCCTGCCTGCCGGAGTCGAAAGGGTTCAGGCTGGAAGAACCATAATCGGAGGTTAGCCTACCGCGCCCGTCGTTTCTCTTTCTCCGGTTCTTGAGACTCAAATATCTACCCTCCGCGTGTGGCCTTCACGCGCCCGAATTACAGATTACTGGAGAGGTCCCCCCTCTCTCGCTGTAGCTGGCGACCTCTCGTCCTGGCCCGAACGAGCGCCGCCCGGAAAGCCTATCACGGCAAGGGTGAGTACGCCACCTCTCTATGGATGTTTACGGGAGGCTGCAGGCACACAAGTGGATGTATGTTCCAGCGCGCACCGGCACAACATCTGGCCTCAGCCCTCGGGAGCCGCCTCCTGGCCGGCGGTCTCTTCCGATTCTTCTTCGAGGGTTACCGCCGGCGTCCCCAGGGTGGCGCCCTGGCTTCCAAGAAGGCGGCGCTCGGAGTCGTACGCCTGGACCATCAGCGCGAGCTCGAGCCGGTCACGCTCGACGGGAAGGGTGCCGGCCTCCTCCTGCCTGGCGAGCTCCTTGCCCTCGACGCCGAGGGCCTTTTCGAGCTCACCGATCCTGCGCCTCATCTTGAGCCGCCCGCCCGGCGTCAGTCGCAGGTAGGTGCGCTCGTCGGGCCCGTCGAAGGGATAGACCCAGGCACTCCGCAACCAGTACTGGAGGATCTCGCTCCTCATCTCCTCTTTGTTCCTAAGCTCCATTACGCCCTCTCCCGTTTTCCTGGTAATTTACTCGCTCCCGCCCGGAAACTCCACCGCCCCCCAGGCGTATGGGAGGTTACCATGAGCCCCATGCACAAAGACCCCGACCTGACGCCATGGAGGAGGCTAGGGGAGACGCTCACCGGCTACTTCGCGGCCCGCGCGCGTGGGCTCCTCGCGTCGGACTTCGCCCTACTGGACAGGGAGGGCGGAAATTTCGGACACCTGGAGATTCACGGACCCAGAGGCGCCGACCTGAGGACAACGGGCCTGGAGGCGCAGATAGGGCGCATCACCCCGACCCGCCACAGGATGCTGTCCGGCGGCGTGGAGATCCTCACCTCGACAGGAGCCGCGACCTCGCCAGGGATAAGGTGCCTGGGCACCCCCTACCAGACCACGCTCTCCCTCCTGCGCAATACCGCCGAGGCCGGCCCGGCGAATCAGGAAGCGACGGTACGCATCAAGGGAGGCCTGACCAACCGGAGCTACGAAGTATTCTTCGAAACAGTCGAAGCCGGCCCGTTGCCCGTAGCCTTGTTCCTCCTCTACCACCTCGTAACGCTAAGGCGCGAAGCCTACCGCGCAGCCACAGGTTTCAGGCAACAGGTGTAGGGGAGCTTCGCGAAGTGCCCATCCGCAAACCACGCTTGATCTGCTGAAAGCGAGACCGAAGCGTGCTGACCGGCGTCAGCCGGTCACCGTAGCCTTGGCGGCAGCGGACGGTCCTTGGGCGTGGCGTAGATGGTTACCGTGGAACCTTCTGGTGCCATGCTCCCCGCGGCTGGGTCCGTGGCCCAGGTCACGCCGCGGGCGGCGAAACCTTCACGATAATCGCGGACGTAACTCACCTCGAAGCCGCTATCGGTGAGAGCATCCGCCGCGTAGTAGTCGTAGTAGGCCGTCACATCAGGGACGGGGACCATCTGCCGCCTGGCCTGTGCGTCCTCCCCCGGGGCCGCCTCTGTCACGGAGGCGACGTTCTGGTTACCGGACTCGCCGGCGGTCTCCCGCGCCGTCTCACTGGCTTCCTGTGGCGGCGCAGGGGGCTTCGTCTCAACGGGGTTCATCCGGCTCAGGGTACCGGCCACGCCGCCGTTCTGTGGAACGTCGATCAGGCCCGCGGCCAGCGCCGCTCCGCCGCCCAGAAGGAGCAGCAAAGCGACCACAGAGGCGATGACGAGCCCGCCCCGGCGAACCTTGCGGCGCGCCGAGCCGGGCGTCTCCGTCGTCCCCGACGACCTGGACGGGGCCCCCATCTCTATGTCGTCAAGCATCGCGTTCGCCGAGAAGTACCGGTCCCTTGGGTCCTTGGAGAGGGACTTCATGATCACCGCCTCCATGCCTGGCGTGATCCTCCTGTTGATCCTGCGTGGCGGCGTCGGATCTTTGTGAATGTGCTGCCTGGCCAGGCTCTTGACGTCGCCCGAGAAAGGCGGTCTTCCAGTCAGGCAATGGTAGAGGAGCACACCCACGGAGTAGACGTCGCTCCTCGGCGTCGCTTCCTCGCCCCTTAGTTGCTCAGGGGACATGTAGCGGGCGCTGCCAACGATCTCACCGGGCTCGCCCGTCGCGGCGTCGTCTTCCTCGACGATGCGCGCGATGCCGAAATCCGCGACCTTGACGGTTCCTCCCTGAGTGAGAAGAATGTTGGAAGGTTTGATGTCCCTGTGGATGATGCCCCGCCTGTGGGCGTACGAGAGCGCGAGCAGAAGCTGCTCCGCCATCCTCCTGACGAACTGCTCGTTGAGGCGTCCACCGCGGCGGTTGGCGAGGAGGTCACCGACGTCCCTGCCAGGGACGCACTCGACCACGATGAAGGGCACCTCACCATCCTGGGAGATGTCGTAGACCTTCACGATGTTCTCGTGGTCCAACGACGCCATCGCGCGCGCCTCCTGCCTGAAGCGCCGCCGAAAAGAAGGCATCTCGGCGTAATCCTGGTGGAGGGTCTTCAGCGCGACGGTACGTCCAAGGACGTCATCTTCCGCCCTGTAGACGACCGCCATCCCACCGGAACCGAGCGTGCTCTCTACCTTATAACGTCCCGCGAGGACCTGTCCAACCGACGTTTCCAGCCTCTTACCACCTTCTACATATGAGTACCCTGGAATGCAATAATTATATATGCCCGTAGACACTCCAGGTACACTACCAGAGGGCGACCATGACGTTACCCAACATACTGGAGCGTGTCAAACGCGCGTGCCACATTTAGTGGCTCGCTTCCGTCAGAATGGACTAGAATCGTCCTGTTTTTCGGCGAACCGCCGGGAAGGAGAGCATGAAGACGAACTTCGACGACTACCTGCGCTACGAGGAGCTCACGCTGACCCTGCGCTCGCTTGCGGAGGCGCATCCCGGGTTCTGCAAGGTCTCGTCCATCGGCAAGAGCTACGAGGGACGTGAGATCTGGCTCGCCGAACTCACCAACCCGAATACGGGCCAGGCCGACACCAAGCCGGCCTTCTGGGTCGACGGCAACACCCACGCAGGCGAGGTTACTGGCTCGATGGCGGCCCTGTACCTGATCGAACACCTCCTCGAAAACCACGGCTCAGACGACCTCGTAACGCGCCTGCTCGACGAGCAAGCCTTCTACGTGCTCCCCCGCCTCTCCCCCGACGGCGCCGAGCGCTACCTGACGACGCCCCAAACCCTGCGGGCGACCCCTAGGCCCTGGCCTGAGCCGGAAGCGGAGCCTGGCCTGCAGCCCGAGGACGTTGATGGCGACGGCAACATCCTCCAGATGCGCGTCGAGGACGAGAACGGCGAGTGGCGCGCCTCAGAGAACGACGCGAGGCTCATGGTCCCCCGCGCCCCCGACGAGGCCGACCCGAGTATCACGTACTACAGGCTCTACAGGGAGGGGAACTTCAAGGACTACGACGGCTTCGGGCGGAAGATCGCGCGTCCCCTCTACAGCCTCGACATGAACCGCCAGTACCCTTATCACTGGCAGGACGAGGAGAGGGACGCTGGGCCTTACCCGCTCTCCGAGCCCGAGTCGAGGGCTCAGGTGGATTTCTTCCTGGATCACGAGAACATCTTCGGCGTACACACCTACCATACGTTCTGCGGCGCCATCCTCAGACCCTACTCCAACATGCCCGACGACGAGATGAGGGAGCACGACCTCGCGGTCTACAAGGCGCTTGGCGACCGGGGAACACGGATCACAGGCTACCCGAACATCTCCGTCTACCATGACTTTAGCTACGACCCGAAGAAGTCTATAACCGGCGCATTCGACGACTGGGCCTACGATTACTTCGGCGTCTTCGCCTTCACGATCGAGTTCTGGTCGATGGCAAAGGCCGCAGGCGTCGAGGTCGAGGACTTTATCCAGTTCTTCCGCAACCCGCCGGAAGAGGCCTCGCTAAAGATGCTGGCCTGGAACGACACGGAACTGCACGGCGAGGGCTTCGTCCCCTGGAGACACTTCGACCACCCCCAGCTCGGGCGCGTCGAACTCGGGGGCTGGAAGACCAAGTTCACGGCCCAGAACCCGCCGCCGAAGTTCCTCGAGACCGAGTGTGAGAAGCTGACCCGCTTCGCCCTCGCCCACGCCTCCACAGCCCCACGCCTGCGAACCAGCCTGGAAACAGAGGACCTCTCGCCTGGACTCCGTCGCATCGAGCTGGTCGTCGAGAACACAGGGTACCTGCCGACAAACATAACCAGGGTGGCCGCCGACAAAAAGCTCGTCAAGCCGATCGAAGCCAGACTGGGGTTGCCGCCGGCCGCGAGCCTGGTATTGGGAGAGCGGGAGGTAGAGCTCGGGCACCTCGCGGGACGCTCCTCGCTCACCGCCAACAGGTGGAAGAACCCATCCTTCTTCCAGGGCCTACCCTCGGACTACGCCAGCCGGGCGATCTGGATCGTGCGCGGCGAAGGGCCAATCGATGTCGAAGTGCGCGGCGGAAGAGCCGGCACGATACGACTCAAAGCAGAGTAGGTTTCAGCAGATCAACTCAACGACCCAGGCAGCGACCCAGCCTTCTTCGGACCTCACGTAGTCGCCCCTCCACGAGATGCCCTTGAGACGGTCGAAGATCCTGGCTGCTTCTGCAGGGTCGTCGAGTCCGATCTCGATGCCAAGAGCTTCGATCTCATACGCAATCCGGATGTATACTTCCAAGCATGATCGAGAAACGAGATTTACGGGAGACGGAGTCCTCGCGGTTGGAGGGTCTCTACCGCAAGGCGAGCGACCCGGTGCTGCGTACCCACCTGTTGATGGTCTGGCGCAT
>JBBPYN010000032.1:0-12840 GCA_038199875.1 Rubrobacterales bacterium | reverse complement strand
GGCTCCACGTGAGGAATTCCGCCGGCGTCAGCGTGGGCAAAGGCGGCGACTGCGGCGAGATCCACAGTCGTTGTGAGAGTCTGCTTATCGTATACGGTCATCGGGTTGTAATGGTATATCCCAAGTCTTATAGTAGGTTATGCGATGCTGTGGCGTTGTGCTACGGTGCTGGGGGAAGAGTATATATCGTGAGGAGGAAGGGTTATGCCGGCAGTAGTTATTGCGGTTCTCGTTGCGGTGGCTTTCTTTCTAGGCTACCGCTTCTACTCCAAGTATCTGGCCGAGAAAGTGTACGCCGTAGACAAAGACTTCGAGACCCCGTCTCACGAATTCGAGGACGGGGTGGACTACGTACCGACTAACAAGCACGTTCTCTTCGGGCACCACTTCACTTCGGTGGCTGGGGCTGCGCCGATAGTCGGGCCGGCCATCGCGGTCTTCTGGGGCTGGGTGCCCGCACTGCTCTGGGTGGTCCTTGGCACGATCTTCGCCGCCGGCGTCCACGACTTCGGGTCGCTCGTGGTCTCGGTGCGCAACCGGGCGCAGAACCTGGGCACCCTCTCTGCCTCGGTCATAAACGCTCGGGCGAGGACGCTGTTCCTGCTCATAATCTTCTTCCTGCTTACGCTGGTCAACGCGGTCTTCGCTGTCGTCATCGCCATCCTCTTCGAGAGCTTCCCTGCGTCAGTCATCCCTATTTTCTTCGAGATACCGTTGGCCATCTTTATCGGGCAGTACATCTACCGGACCAGATCCTCCGCGCTCGTGCCCTCCCTTGTCGGTGTTGTCCTGCTCTACCTCTCGATCCTGGTCGGGCAGGCGTTTCCCATCGATCTCTCTCCGGTCGCCTCTGCAATGGGGCTCGAGGTACGGACGCTCTGGGTCATCATCATGTTCGCCTACACCTTTATCGCCTCTCGGCTGCCGGTGTGGCTCCTGTTGCAGCCGCGGGACTATATCAACTCGCACCAGCTCTTCGTCGCGCTGGCTGTGATCTTCCTCGGCATCCTGGTCGGGTTCGACCGGATCGTGGCTCCGGCGTTCAACACGAACCTGCCCGCCGGCTCGCCTTCCTGGTTCCCTTTCCTGTTCATCACCATCGCGTGCGGCGCGATCTCGGGCTTCCACAGCCTGGTCTCCTCGGGGACGACCTCCAAGCAGCTCGACAACGAGGAAGACGCCCGTTACGTCGGGTACTTCGGCGCCGTCGGCGAGGGCTCGCTGGCACTCGGCGCGATCCTGGCCTGCACTGCCGGCCTAGGGGCGTTTGCCGCCTGGGACAAGAAGTACACCGACTTCACCACGGCCTCGGACGGTGCTGTGGGCAACTTCGTCGCCGGCGTCGGCCACTTCGCAAACAACCTCGGGATCCCGCTCGCCATAGCGACCACCTTCGCCGCGGTTGTGGTGGTCTCGTTCGCGGCCACCACGATGGACACAGGGGTCCGCCTGCAACGATACATCATCCAGGAGATCGGAGAGATAGCGCACGTCGGATTCCTGGCGAGGAACCTGACCCTGGCGGCGGCGGTCGCGGTCCTGGTGCCGCTCGGGCTGGCACTCTATCCGAGCAATGCTGGCGGTGAATCCGGGTTCGCCTTCGGCTATCTGTGGCGGCTTTTCGGCACTACCAACCAGCTCACCGCTGGTCTGGCGCTCTCGGTCGTGGCTGTCTGGGTCTTCACCAGGGGTCGCAACCCGCTAGCCCAGATCATCCCTCTGGTCTTCCTCCTTGCGATGACCGTCTGGGCGCTGTTCATCCAGCTTGGCGAGTTCTTCAGCGGAGGAGACTACCTCCTCACCATCTTCGACGCAGTAATCTTCGTGCTGTCCCTGTGGTTGATCGTCGAGGCCATCGGCGCCTTCAGTCGGGCGCGTGGGGAGCGCGCGGCGGGACGTACCGCGGGGGAAGGTTGAGCCGGATGATGCACAGGATCATCCTGGTCCGCGAGTGGGACGCGCAGGTGGCGGCCTCCGGCTGCTGCGGCCGGCTCGGCGGCGAGAACTCGGAGCTCGGCGACAAGGACACCTTCGCAGCGAACCGCTGCGAGATGGAGGCGATGGGCCGGGTGTACCGCGCCCTGCGCGCCGAGCTCTTCGACGAGGACGCAGGGATCACCATAGTCGACCCGAGGAACATGGTATGGCTCATCCCCGCGCTCCTCAAAGACGCTCGCAAGAGGGGACTAGGTATAGGAGAGACCTGGAGCCACCTCCGGCGTGGGGTCTCCTACACCGCGATAATCGTGGATGGGAAGACGCTCTTTTCAGGCCGTATACCCCCGGTCGAGGACGCCGTCGCGGCGGTGAAGAAGGAACTGGAACTCTCCAACAGAGAGATGTCGGTGGTCTGAGCCGATGTCGCCCGGCTGGCGTGAGATCTACGAACGCATAGAGGAGCTTCACGACGAGTACTTCGTCGGCCGCTGGCGCTCGGGGCTCCAGCGTGAGGCGGGCCGCCAGCAGGACGCTCTGATGGCGATGCTCTTTCTCGAGGCCCTTGGCATCCCGAACCCGACGAGCTACTACTCCCTCGAGCTCTACCCCGAGTTCGTGGAGGAGTTTCACCGCTGGCACCAGAGGATGGGGATGAACCGGTTCCCCGAGCCGGGCGTCTGCTGTTGAGCGACGAACGGGGCGATCTCCGGCGCCTCGTGTTCTTCGGTGGCAAAGGCGGGGTAGGCAAGACAACGCTCGCTGCCTCCTTCGCCACCCTGCTCGCCGCGCGCGGCGAACGGACGCTCCTGGTCTCCACAGATCCGGCCCATTCGACGAGCGACGTGCTCGGCGCGAAGCTCTCCAGTGAGCCGACAGAGCTAGAAGCGAACCTCCACGGGGTCGAGATCAACGCCGCCGCAGACGCTGCGGCCTACGTCGAGCGCGTGAAGGAGGACGCCCGCGGCTCGGTCAGTCCGGAGGTGATGCCGGCCGTCCACCAGCACCTGGAGCTGGCAAAGTCCAGCCCCGGGACAGAGGAGTCGGCGCTCTTCGACCGCTTCGTGGACCTCATAGCCCTCTCTCCGGAGGAGTACGACCGCATCGTCTTCGACACTGCGCCGACCGGCCACACGCTGCGGCTCCTGACGCTGCCGGCGCTCTTGACGGCCTGGGTTGAGGGGATGGTACGCCAGCGGGAGAAGGTCGCCGGGATGGAGCGGATGCTGAGGAACCTCGCGGGCAAAGAAGGCTCTGAAGAGGACCCTATACTGAACCGCCTGCGCGAGCGCCGCGGCAAGTTCCACCCCGCCCGCCACCGGTTACTAGAAGACACGACCTTCTACCTGGTCCTGATCCCCGAGCGCCTCCCGATAGAGGAGACCGCCCGCGCCCTGGAGACCCTCACGCAGGGCAACGTCCACGTCGGAGCAATGGTGGTCAACCGTCTGCTGCCGGAGATGGTCGAGGGAGAGTTCATGCGCTCCCGGCTGGAGCAGCAATCCGAGTACCTGGACGAGATAAAGGAGCGCTTCGAAGGACATGAGATCGTGCGCGTCGAGCAGGACGCCCGCGATATTACCCATCGGGATCAACTGGAGCCCATAGCCCGTCAGCTTGACGCCGCAGGGCTCGACTGAGCCCCCGGCGCCCTGCACCCGCGCCGGGATGGACCAGATCAACAACCAGAAGGACCATTCCCTGAAGCCTTGCCTTATCCGCTCCTCTTCAGCTTCCCGGTCCGCTTGGCGTAGAGTTCGCCAAGGTGGAATATAAAGAGCCCCATCGGCACGAAGACCAGGCCCATGACGAGGAGGGGCCAGATGCTACCCCACAGTTGCGGGAGGCCGACGCCGTGCTGTAGTGCCGCGCGGGAACCTTCTAGCGCGTACGTAACCGGCGAGAACTGCGCTATCACCTGCATCCACTCGGGGAGCACCTTGATGGGATAGTAGACTCCAGAGACGAGAAGCAGGATGGCCGAGATGATGTACGTCACCTGCTGGCCCTTCTCCGGGGAGAGGAGCGGCATGACGGCCGCGACAACCCCGAACCCGACGAGTGAGACGCTGCACACGGCGAGCACGACCAGGGCAGCCCAGTAATTAGCCTGAGAGAGGTCGAGGTCGAACGCAAGCATGGCGACGCCGAGGACGATGGCGGTGCGGATGATGCCGTAGACGACGGCGTAGACGCCCATGCCGAGAAGGTGGGTGACCCGGCTGGAAGGGCTCATGAACGTGTACTCTATCGTCCCCTCCCACCGCTCCCACTGCACCGTCTCCGAGAGAACGTCGAAGATCATCGACAGGTAGCTCCAAATCAGCGCTCCGACGAGCAGGTAGGTCATGACGAACGGGACGTCTATACCCTCGCCGCCACCGACTTGCCCGACCCCTGCCCCTATAAAGGTGATGGACATGGCGTTGACGGTGGTGAACGTCAGCCACACCAGCTCCCACATAAAGTAGCGCTTGGTCAGGAAGTAATTTCGTTGTACGTAGCCCCAGACGGCCACCGCCTCGGATAGCCAGAGGGGCTTTGCTGTTCCTCTCATCTCTACTCCTCTTCCGCGCTGGCCTCTTCGACCGAGTAGCCCGTCGCGGACATGAACGTCTCTTCCAGAGTGGACACCCGCCCGTTGGCCCCGCCGGAGTACCGGCGCTTCAGCTCGTCGGGCTCTTCGAGGGCCAGTATCTGTCCGTCAACCATGATGCCGACTCGGTCGCAGAGCTCCTCGGCCTCGCCCATGTCGTGGGTACAGAGCAATATGGAGGAGTCGTGGGCGTCGCGTATCCTCTCGATAAACGCCTGCACGTCCTTCTTGCTCCTCGGGTCGAGGCCCGTCGTCGGCTCGTCGAGGAGCATCAGGACGGGGCTTGTGAGCAGTGCCCTCGCAAGCGCGATCTTCTGCTGCATCCCGCGGCTCAGGTGCTCCATTGGCTCGGTGGCGCGTTTCTGGGCGAAACCTATGTTGTCCAGGATCTCCTTTATCCTCGGCCTCGCCTCGGCGCTTGTGACGCCGTAGAGCTTGGCCCCGTAGAGCAAGTTCTCCATCGCCGAGAGCTTCTTGAAGAAGCTCGCCTCGACGCTGACCCTGTTCATGCTGCGCTGCACCCGCTTGGGATGGCGCGTCGCGTCGACGCCGAAGACTTCGACCTCCCCGGAATCGGGTAAGACCAGCGTGGAGATCACACGCACCAGCGTACTCTTCCCACTCCCGTTGGGCCCGAGGATGCCGACGACCTCCCCCTTACCTACCGAGAGCGAGACCGAGTCGAGGGCGCACACCACCTCTCCCCTACGCTTCTTGAAGCTCTTCTGTACTCCCCTTAATTCCAATGCCTTCATAAACACACCTCCTGTACGTTTCGGCCCGGAGGGGCGCCCGACTTACAGGCGCCCCCTTGACTCCAACCTCTCCCAGACCATGCGCCAGGTCTCCTCGCGCTCGGCGGCAACCGCCAGGGCGAAGAGCCGGCGCGCCATCCTGGCCCTCAGGGAGGGGTCTCCGGGGGACCGCGCGTATCTTCCGCGTTCGGCCACCCTCGCTGCGAAGCCTTGCTCCCGGCTGGCCCGGTCTTGCAACATCAGGTAGTGGTAATCGGTGAACATAACTCTCTGTCTCCTCTGCTCTCTTCGTCGCGCCCAGGAAGGGCAGATACCGCCCGTGTTGGGATCGGTGCCGGAGACCGTCGTTAGCCCCTACTGGGCAAAGCTCGAGGCCCCCGGTCCGCTTGGTCCGGGGGCCTCGTGTGAGAAGTCTTTCGAGCTACAAGCTCACGTTCTCATCGCGACCACGCGGACCTCGGGACGCACTGCTCCCCCGAACACCGGAATCCCTATGTTCGTGCGACGGATGTGCATCAATCCCTCGGTCCTTTACGCGACAACAACACAACGAAAGCACTCTAACGCCGGCCTTGTGGCTTGTCAACAGTGTTGCACGAACTTTAAGAAAAATTACGACAAATTACGTAGACAGTAGTCTCGGCGTGCCCCGATCGGGTAATATGGCCGCCGATAATCGTCCGTACGGGATGGGAGAGGTTATGGAGAATTTGACGGCGGGCAAGCCGCCTGAGATAGCGGGCGCGCTGGCCGCGAAACGCGGCATGCCAGAGGATGTGCTCGACCACTTCGGTGACGGCGACGACCTGATCGTTGGGCTCGCCAACGGCGAGCCCGTAACGATCGTCGACGCGCTTGAGGCGAGCGCAGGGCGGCTCTCGGGCGTCACGATCCACCAGATGTTCCCCATGCGCAAGCGCCGCTACATGCACGGCGACTTCGACGGTCTTAAGCACGTCTCCTGGTTTCTCTCTCCGGCCAACCGCGAGGCCTTCCACGAGGGGACATGCGACCTCATCCCGAACAACTTCAGCGACGTGCCGCACCTCATGAGCCGCTCGACGCGACGCTCGCTCGCTCTCGCCACCTCCTCCCCACCGGACCGTCACGGGTACTTCTCGCTCGGTACCCAGGCGGAGTACCTGGCGGCGATGATCGGCGAGACGCCCTTCTTCCTCGAGGCCAACCACAAGATGCCGAGGACCTTCGGGGAGAATCAGGTGCACGTGAGCCAGGTCGCAGGTTGGTGCGAGGCCGACTACCCGCTCGTCGAGCTGCCGACTCGCCCAATGCGGGATACGGACCGCAGGATCGCTGAGTACGTTGCCGAGCGCATCCCCGACGGGGCGACGTTACAGGCCGGAATAGGAGCGATCCCTGACGAAGTGCTCAGCCTGCTCGGGGATCATTCAAACCTCGGCGTGCACACGGAGTTGCTCTCCGACGGGTGCGTGGATCTCGTCGAGCAGGGCGTAATTACGGGCGCCAACAAACAAACGCACCGAAACAAGCTCATCACGACCACAGCCCTGGGAAGCCAGCGTCTGTATGACTTCGTGGACGAGAACCCGGGCGTCGAGTTCTGGCCGGTTAGCTACACCAACGATCCACGTAACATCGCCAAAGAGGATCACATGACCGCCATCAACGCCACCCTCGAGGTGGACTTCCTGGGCCAATGTGCCTCGGAGTCCCTCGGCAGCGAGTACTGGTCTTCCTCGGGAGGGCAACCCGACTTCGTGAGGGGCACCATGTTCGCCGAACACGGCCAGTCCTTTATCGTGCTGCACTCGACGACCGCCGACGAATCGGTCTCCCGCATCGTCGCCCAACTGCACCCAGGCGCCGCTGTCACCACTTTCAAGAACGTCGTTGACTGCGTCGTCACCGAGTACGGCGTGGCCGAGCTTCGCGGCTCCAGCATCCGCGAGCGGACCAGGAAGCTCATCGGCATCGCCCACCCGAAGTTCTGCGACAGGCTCACGCGACAGGCTAAAGAGATGGGATATCTCTGAGGCCAGCAGCGGCGGATGAAGAATCTAAAGCGGTTCGCAAAAGTTTGATCCTTTTGCGAACCACGCGGTAAGCGGTCGGCCGTCAGCTTCTTATTTTGGCGGATCGCCAACCGCTGATAGCTGAAGGCTGAGGGTGACGAGCTGCTGCATCACGGCCAGTTCGTTTCTCGCCGCCTGTGCTCTAGTCGGATCACGGTCAGCAGGGAACCTCCGGCTCACCCCGACTCACTCTGAGGGGTACCGAAACAACACTCGTTCGCAGTCGTCCGCTACGCCGCCAAATTACGAACAGGAGTTTTCTGAACCATCCGGGAATCTCTGCTCCTACCCACCACTCACCGTCGACTGCTCACCAGACCGCGACGGATCAGGCATCACTCGGGAAACGTTCCGAGCTGGCGCATCATGCCCACGTCGTCTCTGACGCCCCAATGCTCGATGGCTTTACCGTCCCGAAAGCGGACGAAGTGCATGTGATTCTGCCGCACGGAGCGACCGGTTGGGGGCATGCCCATCAAGGGTCCCTCGTGGGTGCCGCTCATGGTCAAACGGCCCGCGACGGTGTCCCCCTCGGCGACAAGCTCCTCGATCTCGAAATGCAGATCTGGAAAGGCCGTCCGCAACATGGTGATCAGAGCTCGCATCGACTCTGGGCCGCGATCTCCTCCTGGATGCGCCTCGTGATCGAGGCAGTCAGGGTCGATCAACTCGTCAGCGACGGCGAGGGTTCCCCCGTTCAATCCCTCCTCGTACATGCGGCGAAACCCCGCCTTGTTCTGTTCTGTCGTCGACATGCGCGAAGCTCCTTTCTACCCGACTTGTTCTCTTTCTTGCTAAACTGATCCTAGCTACCGAGAAGGATGAGGTCTATCCCACCGAAGTGGGATTTCCGGGGAAGACTTTGGTCACAAGCGCGGCTACAGAAGACCGGGGCGTCAACGAGGTAAAGCGGCTGTGCAACGCTGGCCTCGACGAGAGAACGTTGCTCGTCGAGATAGTCGAACGCTTCCGCAACACCATACCCTTCGAGGCGATTTGCTTCTCCGCGATCGATCCCTCTAGTGGCCTGATCACAAACTCCGTTGCCGAGGGTCTCGGGGGCCTGAAAGAAGCGCGCCTGTTCTTCGAGCGCATCTACCTGGAGATAGATGACGCATACGGCTACGATGGGACATCCCAAAAATGGCGCGAGCCGGTGAGGTTGCTCTCCGAGGCGACCGGAGGGCAACTCGAACGCTCGCTCAGATACCGCGAGCAAGCCGGTCCGCTAGGGCTTGGCTTTGAAATGGGCGGCGCCTGTACGGCGGGCAGGGAGCTCTGGGGTGGTATCGTCCTGATCAGAGCAAGCGGAGATCCCGACTTCGACGCGCGAGAGTTGGGGCTGCTGCGCCGCGTCGTCCCGCACCTGGGAGCCGGCTTGAGGGCTTCTACGCTACTCTCACAGGCTCCTCTCGCTGAACCAAACGGCGACGACGGTCCCGGAGTTCTGGTCCTCGACCATAGTTGGCGGGTGATCGAGCATACGCCCGCTGCCAGGCGATACCTGGAGGAGCTGGGAGACCTGGGACCCGATTGGCAAGAGGACGCGAGCCTTCCCGTGGCGGTCTGGATGGTGATGGGCGCATTGCAAAGGGCACTGCAACCCGAGACGGATCGAGATGCAGCCACGGTCCCTTGCCTGTCTGTGAAGGCTCGCTCCGGCCGGTGGCTGACGCTGCAGGGTGCTCTAACAGAAGCCAAACCCGGACATCCCAGTCAGAAGATGGTCATCATCGAACCTACGGGGCCGAGGCAGGTAGCCTGGCTCAAGGCGGCCGCTTACGGGCTTAGCCCTCGCGAGCGAGAGGTTGTGGACCTGGTCCTGCGCGGCGCCTCGAGGAAGCAGATGGCCGCGAGGCTCTACATCTCCGAGTACACGGTGCAGGATCACCTCTCCAACATCTTCGACAAGGTCGGGGTGCGGGGCCGAGAGGCACTCATAAAACGCCTCTTCCTCGATAACCTCTACCCGAGGATGATACCGCCAGAGTTTCGGCAGACGCCCGGTTAGCACGCTTCAGCCTTTCGTGCTGATTGGGTGTTTGGTGGATGTTATCGAGAACTGAGAGAATAGCGTCGTCTTTGGCATGGTGGTCTTGGAGAAGGGTTTCTTGTGGCCGAGATAGGGGCAACGCCGGAGGAACAGGTCGTTCGCGTTACGGTCTCCGCCGACGCGGGGCTGCTGCCGCCGGTGATGGAGTTCGTGGGGCGGATAGCCACTCTACTCGGCTTGGAAGACGCCGATAGCATAGAAGGGGCCGTCGAGCTGGTGTGCCTGAACGTTACCGAGCACGCGTTCGGCCCGGACGAGGAAGGTTCCCTGGACGTTTACGTCCTGCGCGGGGCGGGGCGGGTGGTCGTGGCGGTCGAGGATCGGGGGTTGCCTTTCGACTACAGCCGTCTGCAGGCCGGCGAGGATGGAACCGTGCTCGAGACGTTGCACCGGGCTTTTGATGAGGTCCGCTTCGTAAACCTCGGGCGGAGGGGCAACAGGGTCGAGCTACTCAAGCATTTTCCTCACGCCGACGTCAGGGAGCATCTTCCCGAGGAGGAGCATCGCAAGACCCTGGAAGCCGCCGCCGTGCCCGAGGACGTTCCACTGGAGATCCGGATGATGCTTCCCGAGGAATCGTTCGAGCTCTCGCGCTGCGTCTATCGTTCATACGGCTACAGCTACGACTGGGACTACATCTACTATCCGGAGAGGATCAGGGAGCTGCAGGAGAAGGGGCTGATGCGCTCTTGCATCGCCGTAACGCCTGAGGGCGAGTTCGTGGGACATCTGGCCGTTACCGTGGAGCATCCCGACTCGCCGGTCGGGGAGGCCGGTCAGGCGGTCGTAGACCCGCGGTTTCGGGGACACCACCTCTTCCCGAAGATGAAGACCTTTATGGCGGAGAGGTCCGGAGATCTGGGCATGTACGGGCTCTACAGCGAGGCCACCGCCGTCCATCCTTACAGCCAGAAGGGGAACCTCCAGTTAGGCGCGAGAGAGACGGGGTTCCTGCTTGGCTATATCCCGGCCTCCGTCTCGTACAAGCAGATCGGCGAGGAGAGGGAGGGACGGCGCGGGTCCGTCGCCCTGTTCTACATGCGCGCGCAAGATGAGCCTGAGCGCGAGATCTTCCCTCCCGCCCCTTATCTGGAAGAGGTTATGCGCGTCGTCGAGCACAACGGGCTACGACGCGTGATCGGCGAGGTCCCCGGTCCGACACCGCAGCATTCCCGGATCAGCGTCGAGGTGCGCCAGGACCACAACCTCGCGTTCGTCCGGGTCGATGAGCCTGGGGCTGATCTTACGGCGCTCATCCATCGCCACCTGCGGGATCTCAGCCTGCACCGCGTGGACTGCGTCTACGTGGACCTTCCCCTCTCCCATCCCGCAACGCAGACCGCCGCGGCCGGGCTGAAAGGCCTCGGGCTCTTCTTCGGTGGCATCATCCCCGAAGCCCACTTCGGGGGAGGAGACGTGCTCCGTCTGCAGTATTTGAACAACGTCGAGGTTCAGGCCGGCGACGTCAGCACAGCCTCGGACTTCGGGGAGGAACTACTGGGCTTGATCTTCCAGCAGAACACTCCTACATGAGGTCGAGCTCGCTGGAGATCTCGATGCTTTCCTTTACCGAGCGCGCCACCGGGCAACCGTCCGCGAAGAGGTAGCGAAGGTGGAACCGGGTGAGCGACAGCCGTCCGAGGGACGGCTCGTCTTCTACCGTTACATGAGCCGTGCGGAGGCCGAAGCAGTGATGACAACGGGTCTCTTACGGGGTGGACGGCGCGGCAGAACCTATTGGACCGACGAGCGCTACCAGACGAGCCGTCAGGCGAAGGCCCGGCTGGCGCTTGATGAGCCGCCGGAGATCAGGCTCGCGTTTACAATAACGAATGCCCCGGGGCTCGAGCTGGAGGGCAGCACCGTTCGACCGGATATGGGCGAACCCGGCGGCGGGATGGAGTGGATGACCCGCGAGAGGGTAAGAGTTGAGGTGATCTCGGTTGATAACATTGAGTGAGGAACGGGTGGCGAGGCTGCTTCTTGGCCAGCAAGTCGTGGTCTCGATCGGCGAGCCTTGGGACTTCGAGAGCCCCGACGGTGAGAACGTATTGAGGGGACGCATAAGGGCCGTACGGTCGGACGAGGCGTCGGGCGAGCAGGAGATCGAGCTGGAGGTGAGCGCCTTTGCCGCGAAAGGTGGGAAGGTGGATCGGCTCGTCGCCCGCGCCCGCTACGAAGAACAGAAGGCTATCATCGAGCGCTTGGCTTCCGGGAAGGACGCCGAGGTGAACTTCCTCTACCGCACCCCGGAGGGCACTCCCGGCCATCTGATCGGCGGCTTCGAACTTGAGGAAGCCGAAGGTTAGATACTGCACGGACAATAGCAGGACCATGGACTGACACCACAAGCGCCGTTCTGAGGACGTAGGGCTACCCGCCCGTAAGATCCAACTCGCTCGTGATCTCGATGCTTCCCTTTACCGAACGCGCCACCGGACAGCCGTTCGCGTAGACCTCGAGCACCCGCTCTATCGTCTCGCGGTCGCTTTCGTCGGCGGTGAGGTGAAAGGTCTGATGGATGCGTTTGATCACCAGCACCTTGCTCTCGACCTCGATCTCTCCAACAGTCTCAGCGCTTAGGTTCTGGAACGACACGTGACGCGCTGCCAGCGCGCCCGAAAAAGTACCGAGCAGTCAACCGCCCGCAGCGGCGACCACGTAATCGAGCGTGGCGTCGTATGGTTCCACGTCTTCGGGGGAGGCGCCGTAGTGCTCGGCGACCTCGCTGTGAACACCGAAGTACACGGGATCCTCCTGAACAGGTAGATAGGCGCGGCGGATCTTACCCTCCACCGGCTCCACCTTCACCTTCGACACGTACTTGACTTCGGCCACGCCCTTCTCCTTTCCACTTCTCGCTAGCCCGCAGTATACAGGCGGTGATCACTCTCTAGTGCGTACTCGGCGGTACGCCTCTACCGCGCAAGGCGGCGATGATCCCCCAGAGGCTGACCAGGGCCCAGGTGCCTTCGAGGAGGATAAAGCCGAGCTGCCGGTCTACAATGGCCACCATCGTCAGCACGGCCGAGCCAAGGAAGTTGGCTACCGAATACCAAAGGTTGGAGGGCTGTATCCAGCCGAACAGGTTCGCGGCGAAAGCTCCCAGGATAGCCAGCGCCCCGAGAACCGAGATCACCTGTAGCACAGACGTACACCTCCGAAAACTCTACCTGGCCAGCGCGTGATACTCCTCGTTCGGGATCATGCCGCACGCCAGCGACATGCGATTGGTGAAGTTGTACATACTTGCAATTTCTATTACATCCCACACCTCCGCCTCGGACAGGCCGAATGCTTTGAGGCGTTCGAGGTCTGCCGGATCGCAATCGAGCGGGCGCTCTGTGATTTTCACGGCGAAGTCGAGGATGGCGATGCGGCGTTCGTCGAGGCCGGCCCTCCTGTGATCCAACGTGATGCGGTCGGCGAGGATGGGGTCGCCAAGGG
>JBBPYN010000031.1:0-14818 GCA_038199875.1 Rubrobacterales bacterium | reverse complement strand
GCGTCGCCCTACTGCAAGAGGCACTCACCCAGACGCTGGGGCCCTACTGGGAAGACCCCGCCCTCCTCAAGCGACTCACCGGATACTCTTGGTGGGTGGAGGCGGTGGAGGCATTGTGACATCAATAGCCCGGAACGGTATTAGTGCGTTTCGCTTGGAAGAATTTTGGGCGAGGGCTGGTATGGGACCCGGGTGATCATCACGCGAGTTCGCAGAAGCGCAACGCCGCCAACGCGATACCCTGGGTGCAGGAGATCAGGTCAGCGACAGGTACGTGCTCATCTACTGAGTGCGCGAGGTGGACATCTCCCGGGCCGTAGCACACGGTAGGGATGCCGGCTTCGACGATCAGCGTCGCCCCGTCGTGCCAGTTGTCGAGGCCGCCGAGGCGGCCTGTGCGGCCGAGGTCGCGCTCGGCGCCGAGCAACGTCTCGACGATAGGTTCGTCGGGTGGGATCTCGGCCGGCGGCACATCGCAGGGGAACCACTCCACGCGAGGAGGATGCTCTCGGAGCCACGGATCGGCTGCTGCGGCGCGGGAGATCCAATCCTCGAACTCGCGCGCTACCCTGGAGCCCCGCCCCTGCTCGTCCGCCTGCTCTGGCAGGTACTGGATGTGACAGTCAAGCCGGCATTCGGCCGGGTAACTCACGACCCACTGCCCGCCGTCGATCGCGGTCGGGACACAGTCGGCCGGGGAGAGGTAGGGATGGCGCGGCCGCAGCGCCCACTCCTCCCGCAGCCGGCGGACCGCATCAACGAGGTATGCGGTCTTCTCGATCGCGTTCACGGCGCCACCCTGGTCGGGGTGGCGAGGCACTACAGCGGCGTGCCCGGCCCGGCCCTCCACGACGACGGTAGGCATCAAAGAGCCGCGGCACGCCACCCACACGGCGAGTTCGCTTGGTTCGGGGACGATCGCCGCGTCAGCCCGCAGTGTTCGCGCGGAGACGAGCCCGCCCGCGCCGGTCGACTCTTCCTCGGTTACCGTGTTGACGATGAGATCTCCTGCGAGCCGCACCCCGAGTTCAGCGAGCACCTCAGCCGCGAACACCATGCAGGCGACGCCGCCCTTCATGTCGCAGGCGCCGCGGCCCCAGACGGCACCGTCGCGGACGACGGCGTCGAACGGGTCGCTCGACCACGCCTCACGCGGCTCGACGTCGACGACATCGACGTGTCCGTTAAGCAGGAGCGTGCGGCCGCCCGCTCCTGCGAAGCGGGCCACCAGCTGCGGCCGCCCGGCGAATGAGAAGCCAGGCGGGACCATCGGGTGGCCGGAGATCAGGGCAGAGTCCGGCTCCTCGACGGTGACCGCAGCCCCACGCGCGGCGAGTCGGTCACCGAGGAAGCGTTGCAGCGCCTCCTCCTGACGGGGCTCAGCGCCGTCCGAGTGCGTCACGGTGTCGAAAGCGACCAGCTCGCGAAGCAGCTCCACGAGGACGCCCACGCGACGAGCGATGTGTTCGCAAACCCTGCGCTCGAGCTCGGTGAGAGGCCCCGTGAGTCTCGGGCGTTCGTTACCCGGGTCCCCGCGCCCAGCTATCTTCTCGCTCAAGGCCATCCCCCCATCAGGCGTCAGCCGAACGCCTGTTCCTCTATCTTCGTATTCCTCTCCCGGACATGAGCAATATAGTTTTGTCGATGGCACGATGCAACACGGGCACGGAAACTCGGGCCTGACGATAGCGCCGGCGCTAGACCCGTGAGCGGTCCCTAGAGCTTGCGGTCGAGGGCCTCCACGAGCGTCTTGCGATTCTTGTGCTGCTTCTCGTAGTCGAGGAGATCCTCGATGTCGGCTTTCGAGAGGCCCCCGGCCTTCTTCTCTACGTCCTCTACGCTCAGGTCGTCGTAGTTTTTCAGGGGCAAAGCGGCGGCCTCCTTGCGAGCCTGCTTCGCCTCCTGCGTGTTGGAGACGTACTGTTGGCCCTTCTTCGAGCCCTCGCGCTTCTTTTCCTCCGTCTCCTTCTTCTCCTCCTCGCTCATCTGCTCCCAGGCCTTCTTAGGCAGATAGCGTTTTGTCTCCCCGTCGTCACGGCGAGCGTTGGCGTCGCCTTCCCTGGTCTGCCATTCCTCGTCGGTCCACTTCTCGAGGTTCTTCTGGGACTGGCCTTTCTCGCCCTTGTAGCCGCCGCCCCGCTTCTCGTACTCCTGGGTGAGGAGCTGGGACTTGCGGGCCGACCACTGGCCTTTCTTGCCGCCCCTGTCGGACGCTTTGATCTCCTCTTTGATCTCTTCCCTCAGTTCCGGGTGCGTATACTTTTCCTCATAAGTCTTCTTCGCCACCGTAACCTCCTTGCTGACCTTGCACTTCGGGATCGTCGGCGGCCGAACGGGGCGCCAACTACAGTTCGGCGGTTCCCCGGCCTGCCTCGATTATCCTGCGCATCTCGACCGTCGGGTCGCCTTTGAATACGGCTGAGCCGGCGACGAGCACGCTGGCACCGGCTTTGACCACGGGGGGAGCTGTCTCTACCGTGATGCCGCCGTCGACCGCTATCGGCAGGTCGGTCATCTCTCTCAAGCGTTGGATCTTCTGTAACGTCTCCGGGATGAAAATCTGACCCCCGAAACCAGGGTCGACGCTTAGCACGAGAACGTAATCGAGGTAGGGCAGCGTCCACTCCATGGTCTCTGGCGGGGTAGTCGGGTTCAGCGCCACGCCGGCCTCGGCGCCCCCGTCACGGATCATCGTGAGGGTGCGGTGTAGGTGCATCGCCGCCTCAGGGTGGACCGAGATGCTCGTTACCCCCGCATCGAGGAACATGGGGATAAGGTTGTCGGGGTTCGTTACCATCAGGTGGGCATCGACCGGCAAGCCCGTGTTGGGGACGAGCGAGGCTGCGACCGGGGGGCCTATAGACAAATTTGGTACGTAGTGGTTGTCCATCGCATCGAAGTGAACGAACGCCGCACCGCCATCGCTGGCTTTGCGGACGTCGTTCCCAAGGTTGGCGAAGTCGGCCGCGAGGATCGAAGGCCCCACAACCACCCTACCGGCCAAATCTGAGAAGAACCCCATTATTACCTCTCCGAGCCCAGGTCGAAGTCGTAGCCCTCGCCGGTCTTGATCGCCTGCACATCCTCTCCCACGCCGACCCTGACCTGCCCTTTGCCGTCGTCGTCGTTAACGAAGACCTTCAGTTTGCCGGCCTCGAGCTTCACATCGATCGGGGTGCTCCGAAAGCGCATGGAGAAAGACAGACCTTCGAGCCTATCCGTCAGCTTCGGGTCGAAGTAGAGCGCCCCTTCCCGGACTTTGCTCCCAAGGTAGCCGCGTTGGATCAGGTCCAGTGTCCCAGCCATGACCCCCATGTGGATGCCTTCCTGGGTGGTGCCGTCCTGGATGTCGCCGATGTCGCTCTCGAGGGCCGTCAGGAACATCTCCCAGGAGGCCTCCGGATCGACGTCGGCCAGGATGTGGGCGTGCACTATAAAGCTAAGGGTCGAGCCGTGGCTGGTTCTCTCGGAGTAGTAGGAGACGTTCTTGCTGGCCGTCTCGGAATCGTACTCGTAGTCGAGGCGCTCGAAGATCTCTCTTAGTTCTTCCTCCGGGAAGAGGAAGAAAAGCATCAGGGTGTCGGCCTGTTTGGCGAGCTTGTACCGGTCAGGGTCATCGCCCTCGGCCTTCAGGATACGGTCGAGCCGCTGGATGTTGTCGTACTGCTCCCTGTAGGCGTCCCAGTCAAGCTCCTCGAGGTCTTCGTAGCCCTCGAATTGGCTGATGATACCGTCGTCGTGGAACGGCACGAACATCTTGCGGCTCATCTCCCCCCAGAGGCTTATCTCGTCGTCGGTGAGCCCTGTTGCCTCGCGCAACGCGACACGGCGCTTCTCCGGGAGCAGGCGGAACACCTTCCTGGCGGTGTCGGAGATCCAGGCGACCATCACGTTGGTGTAGGCGTTGTTCCTGAGGCCCTCCTCGTCGGAATCGGGATACTTCTCGTGGAACTCGTCGGGCCCCATGACGCCGTGGATCTCGTATCGGTCCCGCTCGGGGTTGAAGTGGACCATGCTCGCCCAGAAGCGGGCGATGTCGATCATCATCTCGGCCCCGCAATCAAGCAGGAACTCGAAGTCGCCGGTAGCCTGGTAGTACTGCCAGATGTTGTAGAAGATGGCCGCGCCGACGTGGCGCTGATTGTGGCTGAGGTCAGGGTCCCAGGTTCCCGACTCGGGGTTGAGGTGGACGACCTGGGTCTCCTCCTGGCCGTCGGAGCCGCTCTGCCAGGGGTACATCGCCCCCTGGTAGCCGGCCTCGGCGGCCGCCGCCCTGGCCTCACCAAGTCGCCTGTAACGGTACATGAGCAGCGCGCGCGTTATCTCAGGCAGCCTGAAGTCGAGGAACGGGTAGACGTAGAGCTCGTCCCACTGGACGTGCCCGCGGTATGCCTCGCCGTTGAGGCCTCGCGAGGGTACGCCTGCGTCAAGGTCGCCCGTGTGCGGGGAGCAGACCTGCAAGACGTGGTAGATGTGGAAGCGGAGCAGGAGCTGGACCCGGTCTTCTTGCGGGACGCGAACGTCGCACGCCTCCCACAGCTCGTCCCACGCCTTCACGTGACGCTCGAAAGACTCGGCGAAGGTGCCGCAGCGCAGGACCGACTTGCCGGCGTTGACGAGCGGTTCGTTTATGGCCCTGTCGCGCGAGGTGTAGAAGGCGAGCAGCTTCTCCACACGCACGGGCTTCTTCTCCTCGACCTCGAAGGAGAGCACCTGATGGATGTAGTCCTGCATCTGGTACAGGTGACGCTTTACCGGGAGCTCGCCGTTCTCCCCGTAGACGTTGGTACGCGCGGCCTGGGCGATGTAGATGCGCGACTGGCGAGTCCTTACCTCGAGGGCGATGACCTCGGGACCGAACGTGCGGGGAGAGACCGAGTCCAGGTGGCGCCCCTCCAGCTCCAGGTATCGTGCGACGCCCCCGTTCGTAACCCGGCCGTCAAGGGCAGTTATGATCTCGACTTTGCCAGACCAGTTCTCGGGGATGATCGTCCACTCTATCCCCGCGTTGTGTGCGTCGGACATGCTCACGAACCGGCGGCTCTCCAACGACGTCTCGCGGCCCGCGTCGTCCCTGAAGCGCATGTTGCGGATCATCGCCGCCTGCCGAATGTCCAGCTCGTGGTGGTAGTCAAGGATCTCGACGTTATCGAAGTCCACAGGCTCGCCGTCGTCCTCGATCCTGAGCCTCAAGACCAGCCAGTTGGGCAGGTTGACCAGGTCTTCGTTCAAGACCGGCCGGCCGGCCATGATCGTCGTCTCCCGGTTGTAGCCGCTGTGAACGTAGACCCCGGGGTAGTGCACCTTATCGGCGTCTGAGAAGTGGGCGGCTCCCCGCGTGCAGAAGTAGCCGTTGCCGGTCGAGGTCAACGCCTCTCGCAGCCCTTCTTCCTCCGGGTCGAACGAATCGTAGACGAGCGTCCAGTTATTCATAGGGTCCCTCCTCGTGTACCGGCCCTACCAGTTGCACGTAGTTGGTTTCTGGCGGCGCAGCACACAAGCGCTTCGCCGCCACCCGGAAGCATCGCCAGGCAGGGTCCAAGGGGGAAAGCGGCAGCGTATCCGTCGGCCGAGTGACAGACCGCACAGCACATGGAGGTGTCGACCATTCTACGTCTCCCCAACTCCTCGCATCCCACCGCGCCTGACCGGCCGGCTCTCGTACTGGTCTCCACGCAAACCTCCCCTTCATGCTCCTTCTCGGCCGTATTAGTGGCTCCGGGCCGGAACCTCAGCGCGCGAGCCCGTCCAGAAATTGCTCCACGTCCTGCACCGTGTCGAGAACGTAATCGGCGGCGGTGGTCCGTCCCGCCACCTCCGGGTCGTCGGCCCGGCCCACGAAGATGCCGATACCCATCTCGGAGATCGCCCCGAACGCGTCCTCGTCGGTCACGTCGTCGCCGATATAGATGGGCACCACATCATCCCCGTCAAGCTCAAGGGTCTCGAGGAGGTAAAGTACGGCCTTCCCCTTGTCCCAGTCGATCTTCGGCTGGATCTCGTAGACCATCTTGCCCGGTGTCATCTTCAAGTCATCAGGATGCTCCTCCAGGATCTCGTCAACGACCTCCCTGACCCTTGGCTTCTCATCCTCGGATACGAGCCGGTAATGGACGGCCACAGAGGCGGCTTTCGGTTCGACCGAGGTGCCTTCGATGAGTTCTACCTCCTCGCGTACCCGCGCCTTTACCTTGTCGAGCAGCTCTCCGAAGTCGTCGTCCTCCTCGCGTTCGATCTTCCCCTCATCCGGGCTCCAGATGTCGAACCCGTGGCTTCCGGCGACGATGAGGTTATCGAGGCCCATGAGCTCTTGCACCACCGGGCGGTCGCGCCCGCTGACGACGCACACGGGACATCTCTCGGCCAGCCCTTCGACGGCTTCCCTCATGCTGTCGGAGATAATCGCATCCTCGGGCCTGTCGACTATCGGCGTGAGCGTGCCGTCGTAGTCCAGGAACACGGCCGGCCGCTTCCCTTCCAGTCTCTTTTGGAGATCGTCAGCACTCGTCAGCGCGTTTGGCAGATCACCTATGTTGTTAGCCATTCTCTAGGCCCGCGACGTTTCGAGGTCCCTGAACTCTTTGGGTGTGTAGCGCTCGACCCACTCGCGATACTCCTGCACCTCGCGCTCGGCGCGCTCTTCGTCCCATCCGAGGTGCTTGACGGCGACCTGTGCGGCTGGTTCGGCGACGTCGAGGGCGACCCTTGGACCGTACCCGGCCATCGTACGCCGTAAGAGCACGTCGGAGAGCGTTTGCGCCATCTCCTCGCGGAAGGCCCAGATCACCTCGGCCCCGATCAAAGCCGTCTCGACGCTCTCGATCGGGGAGAGGGGCTTAAGCAGCTCGGGATCTTCTTCGCCCACCTTCAAAACTTCGGCAGCCCTTACTCCGTAGAGCTTGAGGAGCCTGTCGCGGAGCACCTCAGGCACGGTGCTCGCCGCCCTGAACCCTTCCACGAAGGCCGCAAAATCGGAGGTCTCGCTCCCTGGCAGCGGGGTCTTGCGGGACGTGCTCTTTGGCCCCTTCCGGTCCAGCTTCTTGAAGACGGCGTCTGTGGTCTGGCGGCTCAGGTTCAGGTAGGTGGTCAGCTTGCCGCCGATGATGGAGAGCAGACCACCGACCTGTGGTAGCTCGGCGCTCTGGCTCTTGACCTTGCCGCCCGCCGCCGAACCTCCCGTTGCGTGGTCGAAGACGACGTGGCTACGCGTAACACCACCTGCTTCGCCTTCCGGGTTGTAGGGAAGCGGCCTCACCCCCGCGTAGGTAAACAACACGTCCTCGCGGGAGAGGTGTGCCTCGGGGATCACGTAGTTTGTCTCGTCGAGGAGGTATTGGATCTCATCCTCGCTCGCCTTGACGTAATCGAGGTCTTCTTCGTAGCGGAGGTCGGTCGTGCCGATCAGATACCTCCCGTTCCAAGGCACGATGAAGTAAGGCCTGCCGTCCTTGCGTGCCTCGACGTAGAGGGCCTCGCCTTTCGGAGCGCCGGGGAAAGCATCAACGACCAGGTGGCTCCCCTTGGTGCCGCCCATGAAGCGCCCGACGTTCTTGTCGGTGCCCGGTTGCTGAAGCTCGGCCAGAACCTCATCCACCCATGGGCCGGCGACGTTCACCGTAACGGGGGCACGGACCGTGTGGCTCTCGCCACTGAAGACGTCGGTAAACTCAACGCCTTTGACGTCGTTGTTCTCGATGATCAAACGTTCTACGTTCGCGTAGGTAACGACGGTCGCGCCGTGGTCGCGGGCCGAGATGGCGTTCTCCACGGCGACCCTCTCAGCGTACTCGACCTGCGCGTCGTAGTAGAAGGCTGCCGCCTTCAGGCCTTCGGGGTTGAGTCCGGGTTCGCGCTCCTCGACCTTCTTGCGGCTGAGCATCTTGTGCCTCTCCATGCTCTTGTCGTAGGAGAGCGTGTCGTAGAGGTTCATGCCGAGCCGAATTATGAGAGGCCCGTTGGAGTTCCTGTCGTAGATAGGGACGAGGAAGCCTAGAGGCCTGACGAGGTGCGGCGCGATGTGAAGCAACGCCTCCCTATCCCTCAACGACTCTCTCACCAGGGCGAACTCGTAGTGCTCGAGGTAGCGCAGGCCGCCGTGGATCAGGCGCGTAGCCCACTGCGTCGTCCCGCTGGAGATGTCGCCCTTGTCAAGGAGTAAAACCCGCAAACCGCGCATCGCGGCGTCACGGGCCACGCCGGCGCCGTTTATGCCTGCCCCGATCACGATGACGTCGAAGACCTGCCTCTCGATGTCCTGCGGTATGCGTGACTCCATCTCTATCGTCTCCCTGCTCTATTTTCCGGTTCGCCCTTCGGCCCGGCCATCAGCGGCCGTCCCTACGTTCGAGGCGTCCCTCGTTCAGCGCGTCGAGGGAGACGTCGTCGAGGGTGGTGACGACCAGGTCGGCCCCAGCTTCGTCAAGCGCCTGTTCGTCGTCGGCCCGCGCCAGGCCAAGGGCCGCCATCTCCCCGCCCTTCGCGGCCTGCACCCCGTTGGTGGCATCCTCGATGACGAAGCTCTCCTCAGGCGAGACGCCTAGCTCTTCTGCGGCCGTCAGGAAGATCATGGGGTGGGGCTTGCCCTGTTCGAAGTCCCGCCCGCTGACGTTGGCGTCGAGCATGTCGAGCAACGTCATGCCTGACTCTACGAAGTCGTAGTTCAGGCTCTCTTCCTCGACGAATTCGTCCATCATGATTCGCTCGAGGAAAGCGTTGGCGTTCTTGGAGGAGGAGGCCGCCACAATGCGCATGCCCGCATCCTTGACTTCGAGTACGAAGCGAAGGGCGTCAGGGTAGGCGTGGAACTCACCTTTCTCTATGAGCTCGGTAATCATCTCCTGCTTGCGGTCGCCGTACTCCTGGGCACGCTCCTCTGCGTCAGGCACTTCGAAGTACTCCAACGCGGCCTGGGCGCCCTTGTAGCGCGGCATGCCGCTCATCTCTCTCTGGTAGACCTCGGGCGTGAATTTCTCGGGCGAATAGGAGGTCTGCCCAGCCACGTCGCTCCACTCGTTCTCCATGAGTTGCTGCAACCCGTCACGCCAGGCTTGCTCGTGGGGTGAGTCCACAAGCACCCCGTCCACGTCGAAGACCGCGCCCTTGAAACCGTTCGCCATGTCTCTCCTCTCCCGGTGGGATGCTAAGCCTGGCGGGCCAGCTTGCTCGTCTGCTGCTCTATCTCCTCGATCAATTCGTCAAAGGAGTCGGCGAACTTCTGGACTCCTTCCATTTCGAGGACCTCGGTAATGTCATCGTAGTCGATGCCTGCTTCTTCGAGATCCTCGAAGAGCTGGCGGGCCTCATCAAGGCCCTCCTCGATGGTCTCCCGGATCTCCGCGTGGTCCATCACGTCCTCTATGGTCGCCTTCGGCATCGTGTTGACCGTGTCAGGACCGACGAGGTTCTCGACGTACATGACGTCTGAGTAGTCCGGGTTCTTGGTCGAGGTCGAGGCCCACAGGGGACGCTGCACCGTGGCGCCTTTGGAGCGTAGAAACTCCCACTCGGGGCCCGAGAATATCTCCTTGAACTCCTGGTAGACGAGCTTGGCGTTGTCTACGGCGAGGCGTCCCTTGAGGTCTTCGCGTCCGATCTCATCGAGACGGTCATCTGTCTCCGAGTCGACACGGGAGACGAAGAAGCTGGCGACGCTCTCGACAGTGGAGGGGTCTCCCCCTGCGGCCACGAGGCGCTCCAGGCCCCTGATGTAGGCCCGCGTGACGGCCCGGTAGCGCTGAAGGGAGAAGATCAGGGTGACGTTTATGGAGGCGCCCTGGGCGATCATGTCCTCTATGGCCGCGAGACCCGGCAGCGTCGCCGGTATCTTGACGAACAGGTTGGGCCTATCCACCATCTCGACCAGCCTCTCGGCCTCTTCCACGGTCGCCAGGGTGTCATAAGCCAGGTCGGGGGAGACCTCGAGCGAGACGTAGCCGTCCTTGCCCTCCGTCCTCTCGTAGACCGGTTTCAGGATGTCGCAGGCGTCCTGGATGTCCTTCTGGGCTATGCGCAGAAAGATCTCCTTCGGGTCGTCGAACTCTTTTGCGAGCTCCTCCAACTGCTCATCGTAGAGGTCGCTGTTTGCGATGGCGCTTTGGAAGATGGTCGGGTTCGACGTAACACCGACGATGCCCTCGTCCACCTGGCTCTGAAGCCCACCTTCCTGGGTGTCATCGCGGGAGATCTCATCGACCCACGGCGCCTGCCCGATCTCGTTCATCTTGCGTAAGCGTTCGTTCACCTCTACCCCTTTCACGGAGGCCTGGTCTCCAACTTTCTCTTTATACCCAAGATGTACGTTTTCGGAATCCTTTAGGAATGCCCCTCCTCCGGCGCGGTATCCTGGACGGCCGGTGTGCCCGGCTCCTCGCTGACCCTCTCGGGGTGTCCGCGTAGCTCGAGCGCCGCGTTGGCCACGTTCTCGGGGGTTATCCCTAGCTCTTGCAGTACCGTCTCACCTGGCGCTGAGGCCCCGAAGCGGTCGATCCCGACAGAGGTTCCTCTGAAACCGACGTAGCGTTCCCAACCAACGGTCACGCCCGCCTCCACGGAGACCCGGATCTCGACGTCAGGCGGCAGCACGGAGTCTTTGTAATCCTGGTCCTGCATGTCGAAGATCTCCCACGAGGGCATGCTCACCACCCGCGCGCCTATGCCCTTTTCAGCGAGCAGTTCGCGGGCCTCGAGCGCCACGGATACCTCGGAGCCCGTCCCGATCAGGATCGCATCGAGCGAACCACCGTCCGCATCCTCCAGCACGTAGGCTCCGCGCAGCGCACCCTCGGTCGCGCCGGGGTCGAGGGTGGGGACGTTCTGGCGGGTCAGTAGCATGGCCACTGGTCCTTCGGTCTCGAACGTCGAGCGCCAGGCCATCGAGGTCTCGTTTGGGTCTGCTGGTCTTATGACGGTCAGGTTCGGGATGGCCCGCAAGGCCATGTAGTGCTCGACGGGCTGATGGGTAGGGCCGTCTTCCCCGAGGGCAACCGAATCGTGGGTAAAGACCCAGGCGACCTCCGCCTCCATCAGCGCGGAGAGCCTGATGGCAGGGCGCATGTAGTCGGAGAAGATCAGGAACGTCGAGCCGTAGGGCCTGAGCATACCGCCGTGCAAATAGACGCCGTTGATGGACGAGCCCATGGCGTGCTCGCGTATGCCGAACGGGATGTTGCGCCCCGTGTGGTACGCGGAGAAGAGCCCTGCGCCATCGAACTCCGTGCTCGTCGAGTTGACCAGGTCGGCGGCGCCGCCGACCATCGTCGGCGTGTAGTGCTTGAAGGCGTTCATGACGGCGGCACCGGCCTTGCGGGTTGCCAGTTTTTCGGTCTCACCGGGGTCCCATCTCGGCAGCTTCTCCTCGAAGCCAGGCATGGGACGGCCGCTCCAGACCCTATCCCACTCCTCGGCCTGCTCCGGGAACTCCTCGCGCCAGGCGGAGAATCGTCCGTTCCACTCCTCTTCCAGCTCGCTCCCGCGCCCGCGCTGGTCCATGTGCTCGTAGACCTCATCCGAGACGTAGAAGTGCTCATCGGGGTCGAAGCCCATGGCCTCTTTGGCCGCCCTGACTTCGTCCTCGCCAAGGGCGCTGCCGTGGGCTGCGGCAGTATCTACGGCGTTCGGAGCAGGGTAGGCGATGTGTGAACGCACCACCACGAGCGACGGGCGCTCCTCCTCGTCACGGGCGTTGATCAGGGCCTCTTCGATGGCTTCGAGGTCCTCGGAGTCCTCGACGCGCTGGACGTGCCAGCCCTGGGCCTCAAAGCGTCTCTCCTTATCCTCGCCGTCGAAGGAGACGGCCGTCGTACCGTCGATGGTGATGTGGTTGTCGTCGTAGACGTAGACGAGCCGGCCAAGCCCGTGCTGTCCGGCGACGGAGGCGGCCTCCTGGGCCACGCCCTCCATCACGTCGCCGTCGGAGCAGATGGCGTAGACGTTGTGGTTGACGACCTCGTGCCCGATTCGGTTGTAGCGTCCCGCCAGATAACGCTCGGCGATAGCCATCCCGACACCGTTGGCGAAGCCCTGTCCGAGGGGTCCTGTCGTGGTCTCCACACCAGGGGTCATGAAGTGCTCGGGGTGGCCAGGCGTGCGTGACTCCCACTGGCGGAAGTTCTTTATGTCATCCATCGTCAGGTCGTAGCCGGTGAGGTGGAGCATGGCGTACTGGAGCATGCAAGCGTGGCCCGCCGAGAGGACAAAGCGGTCCCTGTCGGGCCAGGTCGGGTTGTCCGGGTTGTGACGCATTAGCCTGGTGTAGATCGTGTAAGCCACCGGCGCGAGGGCCATGGGCGTCCCAGGATGCCCGGATGCCGCCTTCTCCACGGCGTCCATCGCCAGGGCCCTGATGGTGTTTACTGAGACGGCCTCGATGTTCTTGGACTTGAGATCCACGTGTTCTCCTTCTGTGTGGTTTCTAAGACGGGGCGGGAGGCGGACCTTTCTTTAGCCCACCCACCGCTCCCGGTTGTCGCTACAGCATACCAGGCCGGTCCGGAGCCCCTTTTTCTGTTTCGGGCTCGTCCGGGGACGCTCCTACGCGGTGGTGGCGACGGAATCTTGCTCCATCTCTCCTTCCTCTCCGGGATCCGCCGGGGAGACTATAAACGAGGTTAGCACGGCGCTCACCAGGTAGAGGGCTGAGTAGGTAATCACGACCCCACCGTAGCCTATGAAGGGGGCGAGTGCTGTGGGTATGGCCAGGCCGACAAACGCTGCGCCACCGGCGCCGGTATTGAGGATGGCCAGGGCCGCGCCCTTGTCGTGCCGCTCTACCATGGATGGCATCAGGGCCGAGAGCGGGACGAAACCGGCGAGTAGGATACCGTAGAGCATGCCGAAGATGACCGCGAGGATGTAGCTTCCCGTGAGCAGCGACCCGAAGAACCAGAGCGGTGTGGCTATCGCGCAGCCGACACAACCGAAGAACGTTACCGTGCGCCGCCACCCGAAGTAGTCGCCGACTATACCGAAGAACAGGTTGGCGCCGATGTTGGCCGCGTAGACCAGGGATACGAGGACAGAATACTGCCCTCCGCTCATGAAGCCCTCATAAGGAGGCTCGGCGGTGGCCGCCACGAAGACGAAAGGCATGAAGAAGAAGAACCCGTACTCAGGCGAAGTGTTGACGAGGCGGACCACGAGGCCGAGGGCCGTCCTTGGGTCGCGCCACAGGATGTCGATGCCTTCGAGAAGCCGCTTGTAGCTTCTCGGGTCCTCGACGTGCTCGTCGGCGATCGGCTGCAGGCCCTGGGCTTCACGCACGCCGAATGAGCCTATAAGGCCGCCGATGGCCACTATAACGAGCGAGAGCCAGAAGGTGTTGTACACGCCCATGAGGGGTACTGAGGCTGCGGCCACGACGGCGCCGATCGTCGGGAGGCCACCGGTGAAAGCGAACCAGAACCAGCCGGCGGCCGAGCCCCTCATCGGTACTGGGGTCACCGTCTGGGCCCAGACCAGGAACCCGAAGGCGAAAAGTGGGTACGAGAGGCCCCTTATACCGTAGATCAGGCCGACGAGAAAGAGGTTCCCCGAGTCGATGGCGAAGAGGAGGAACAATATCTCGAAGACGACCCAGATAGCCGCGCCGAGCTGCATGACCCTCTGGGGTCCCCAGATCGCGGAGAGCGTACCGGAGAACCACGAGGCTATCAGAACGCCGAGGCCGTAGACGCTGCCCGTGATCAAAGTGGCCTGACCCCCGCTTAGCCCTCCCGCACTGGTCAGGTAGCCCGGAAGACGGCTTATCTCGACGCCGTCGCCTATCATAAAAATGAAGACCGCGACGAAACCCCAGAAGATCGGCCTGGGCATGCCGATGCGCTCGACGAAGTTGCCGAAGGCGCCGTACTCGGGTTGTGCTTGCTGGCTACTCACTTATCCATGTCTCCTTTGCTCTTGGTTCTCATCCGAAGGATGCCTCACTCGACACGAAACCACCCCGGGCGTCGCTAATGATCGTCCCACACGCCCGTGCAGAAGATGCTCATCGCCGCACCCCCCTGGAGCTGAAAGGTCCGCTCCACAACCCGCACCCCATAGAGGGAACCGGCGATGGCTGCGTGCTTCAAGTTCCTGCTTTTCTCCTTTCCCCTCATCGTGTTCGACCGTGATACTCCGCGCGCTCGTCCAATTGCCGGGGACTAGCCTCTGTCCTGGCTCGCCACGTGGTGCGAGACCTCGTGCATCAGTTCCTTCATCTGGGGGTAGGTCTGTGCGTACTTGTCGACGTAGAACCTGTACTCCTCGTGACGGTCGGGGTCTGGCTCGATGCTGCTCTTGACGTGGACCATGTTGCGCGCGGCCTCCTGGATATCTGGGTAGATCCCAGCGCCGACAGCCCCGAGAATCGCCGAGCCTAAGGCCGGCGCGTCTGGCACCTTGGTGAAGGAGATAGGTAGGTTCGACACGTCGGCGTGCATCTGCATCCACAGCTCGCTCTTGGTCGGTCCGCCGCACACCACTCCCTCAGTCGGCTCGAAGTCGTTGTCCCGCATGGTGCGCAGGATGTGCTCAGTCCCGTAGCAGATACCCTCCAGGATGGCTCGGAAGACGTGGCCCTCCTGGTGCCTCAAGGAGAGCCCCCACATTACGCCGCGGGCCTCAGGATCGGTGTAGGGCGTGCGGTTGCCCTGCCAGTAATCAAGCACCATCAGCCCCTCGGAGCCTACGGGCACCTTCGCGGCCATCTCTCCAAGCACCTCGTAAGCGTCGACCCCGCGGCGTTCCGCCTCCGCGCTCGCGCCCTTGGCGAAGTTGTCCTTGAACCACTTGACGAGTGAGCCAGTCGAGGTCTGACCGCCCTCGACGGAGTACTGGCCAG
>JBBPYN010000030.1:0-13263 GCA_038199875.1 Rubrobacterales bacterium | reverse complement strand
CTGCCTTCCTTGATGGCGGGCAGGAGGTTGTCGAGGGTATCCCAGTAGCAGGCGATCTTGGCTCCCGGCGCGAGGGAGGTCAGTCCCTCCTCGAAGAAGGGCAGGTCGCTCAGGATCGAACCGTCCGAGCTCTCGACGGGGGCCGAGAACTCGAACGTGATGTCCTTGGCCGGACCCTGGCCGACGTTCTGGACGATAATGTTCATGTTTGGCAGGTTCGCGTAGTCTTCGGAGACCGTGATCAGGGGCCTCCCGCCCCCTGTGTTGTGCTCTTCGCGCATCTCCTGGACCATGGTCTGGGTCACCCTTATGGAGTAGTAGTATCCTAGCCCGATCACCACGATAAAGACTGTCTGCAGGATGGGAGCGGCGATCTGGGCTATGGCGATCAGGTTCAAATTTCCTCCGTGGTTGTCTTTTAAGGTCGAGGGCAGGCACGTGCCGCGCGCACGACGCCGCTTACTATTTTTTCTCGATCATCGCCAAATACAAACCTCCCTCCCATCCCTGGGATCGCCGGATTTGGGTATGCTGGTTGAAACAGCTAAACTCGGGCCGTAGGGGCGGCCGAAGGAGTAGCAGTGGGGAGAGCCCGAGCCTCGGGAAGTACGGCGTACACGATCATCGGGCTGGTCTTCGCGCTGCTCGTCGGCGGGTATTTCGTCTACAGGATCAGCGGCGTGGTGCTGGCGTTCCTGCTGACGATACTGCTCTCTATCATCCTGGCCGCCCCTGTCAACTACCTCGCCGGGCGGGGCTGGCCAAGGACGTGGGGAGTCCTGGCGGTAGTGGCAGTGCTCGCGGGGCTGCTCTGGCTCTTCGGTCTCGCGCTCGTCCCCGCCGTCGAGACACAGTCGCGCGAGTTCGCCAAAGCTTTCCCGACGCTCCTTGACGAAGCCCTCACCCTGGCGAACCAGGCCCAGAGCTTCTTCGGGCTCGGTACTCAGATCGGTCTCAACCCGGAAAGTCTGTCGAACGTCGGGCGGGAGGTCCTCACGGGGAGTACGGTGTCGACGGCGGCCGGGGTGGGCTTGACGGTGGCGACCGCGCTCTCGCTCGGGGTGGTCGTGTTCATCTCCACCATCTACCTGGTTATCAGGCCTGCGCCATGGGTCGACGGGTTCGTCTCGCTCTTCCCCGCGGGATGGCGGCCGAGGACACGCGAGGTGCTCCAGGCGATGTACCAAACGGTGCAGCGCTGGTTTCTAGGCCAGCTGACCGCCATGACCTTCATAGCCGTCTTCTGGGCCATCTCGCTCTCCATAATCGGGGTCCCCTTCGCATTGCTCATCGGCATTTTTAGCGGCTTGATCTCCTTCATCCCCTACCTGGGCGCGACCATCTCGGTCGTCATCCCTATACTCCTGGCCCTGGTCTCCGATCCCTTCACGGTGGTCTGGGTGATACTGGCCTTCGTAATCATCCAGCAGATAGAGGGCAATATCCTGCAGCCGATAGTGATGAGCCGTGCCGTGGACCTCCACCCTGCCCTCGTAGTCTTCGCGATCCTCATCATGGGCACCCTCTTCGGCCTCGTCGGGGTCTTTCTAGCCGTCCCGCTTGTGGCCGCCTTGCAAGTCCTGGTTCGCGAGCTCTGGGTGCAGAGGATGGACCAGATAGGAACAGACCCCGACCCACCAACCAGGGAACAACCACCGAGACGCAACCTTCCCCACCCGATAGCCCGCATCATGAGAGCGCTAGGGAAAAAGAGGTAGAGGCTCGAGATCACGCCGTAGCTCCGGGATCATCGGTACGCCCGGCGAGCGCCGTGATCTCTGAGGCTAGATGCCGCAACGCCTCGCGCAGCTCGGGTGGTCTACGCGCGATAAAGGGGAACGAGACTCCGGCCAGCACGCGGGAGATCCACGCGAGGTCTGAGGTCGAGGAGCGCATGACGACCCCTTCAGGGGCCTCCTCGATCGAAACGCCCATCTTCGGGAGCTCTCGTTGTGCCACGCCTGCTTTATAGCCGAGACCCTTGACTGCCCGCTTTCGGGTGCGCGGCCTCTAGCTTCGATCCTGGATCGTAGTCAGCGGGGACGGGCACGAAGGGAGGCCTGACGGTACCCATCCGCGCGCCGTGACGAGCCTGCGCGAGCTTTTTCAGGACGGCGGGGGAGGCGTACTCCTTGGTCGTCGCCCTCGCCTTCTGGAGGCGCTCTGAGATGTCACTACCTGCCCCCTCGTCGCCTTCGCTGTGCTTCCTGTACAGTTCCAGTACCTCTTCTGGCATGAAGTTGGCCAGAGCGGAGATCACACCCTGAGCCCCTGTACCCAACTTTCGCCACAGGTCGTCCTCCGTGCCGAGGAGCACGCCCTTCCCACCTTCGAGGACGGCCTCGGCGTAGCCCTCCTCCCCGCCAGAATCCTTGACACCCCAGACGGGAAGCTTCCTGACGACCTCAACGGGGACGGGGACCGCGTACTTGGGGATGTGGTAGAGGATGGCGGTATGGCCCGTCGCACCGAGGACGGCCTCGTAGAAGCGCACCATCCCTGCGGGTTCGACGGGCTTGAAGTAGTAGGGCGGCAGGACGAGAACGGCGGTAGCAGGATAGTCTTCCAGCGCGCGCAGCATCTCAAGGGTCTCGGGCAGGTTGTTCTGCATGACGGCGGGGATGATCTGGGTCTCTATCCCGCGCCCGAACAGCGCCTCGAGAACCCGCAGCTTCTCACCGAGCGTCACGGAGGGACCCTCGCCGTTGGTGCCGAAGGGCACGACGCCGCGCACGCCCATCTCGGCCAGCCAGGAGACGTGTTCGAGGTGAGCCCCATCGTCCACCGCCAGCGAGTCGTCCCTGAACGGCGTCACGTTGGCGACGTACACTCCTTCTATCTCTCGCATGCTCCTACCTCCTGTAGAGTCCATGAGCTACCGTTCCCCACGCGGCTCAAACGTAATCGGGTAGATCGCTTGTTGTTGAAGGCGCACAGTGTTTGCCACCGTGGATTCCCGCTTTCGCGGGAATGACGGGTTGGAGGCCGCGGGAATGACGGTCATGCCGGGAAGAGGATGAGTGGGAGGCCTGTTTCGGATCACCTTCCCAGAGACGCTTCGCCTTCGAGGAAGGCTTCTAGTTCGTCTCTGTCGGGCAGGCCCTCGTAGTCTCCGAGGGTGGCGACGCTCATGGCGCCCATCGCGTTGGCCACGCGCAGGCGTTCCTCTGCGGGCAGGTCCCACACGTGGCCGGCCAGGTATCCGGCGGCGAAGGCATCTCCGGCCCCCACGGGGTCGACCTCAGCCACTTCGAAGGACGGGTGCTCCAGAACTTCGTCCTCGACCAGCGCGAGGCTTCCCGCCCCGCCTCGCTTGAGAACTACCTCTTCGGGTCCTTTGCCTGCCAACTCTCGCACCAGGGCCTCGTCGTCGCGGCCCCAGAGCGCCCTCGCCTCCTCGTCCCCGACGAAGAGCAGGTAGACCTCGGGCAGTATCTCCTCGACGAACTCCCTGGCCCTCCCGGTTCCCCACAGCTTCGAGCGGTAGTTGACGTCGAAGCTGACGCGCGTCCCTGCCTCTCTGGCTGCCCAGAGCACAAAGTCACGACAGTTTTCCGAGAGGGCAGGCGTAATGCCCGTCAGGTGGAGAGACATCGCACCAGAGAGGTAATCCTGGTCGAGGGCTCCAGACGGCATCGTCGAGGCGGCTGAGCCCCGCCTGTAGTAGTAGACCCGAACGTCCGTGCCGACCTGTTCACGAAGGTAGAGTCCGGTCGGGTGGTCCTTCACCCTGGTCACCCGTGAGGTGTCCACGCCCTCGGCGCGGACGCGGTCGAGCACGAGCTGGCCCATCTCGTCGTCGCCGAGGTAGCTGGCCCACCCGGCTGAGAGCCCGAGGCGGGAGAGCGCTATCGCGAGGTTAGATTCGGCGCCCCCGATCTTGAGCTCCAGGCCGGTGGCGTGGCGTAGACGTCCGGGACGCGGCGGAACGCCGAGCACCATCGTCTCACCGGCTGTGACCACGTCGAGGTTCTCTGCCAACTCCGGTCGCTCCTCCACAGTTACTAGACCGTACTGTACGGACCGAGGAGGCCCATGTGCGTCCTGATGCCGGCCCCGATCTCGATGGAGAAGTCCGGGTAGGGTCCGAGCCGCTCGTCCGCGGCCCGGGTCAACTCCAACAGCTCCGTGACGCCGTTCCTTAGACCTTCTCTCACCACCTCCTCCACCCGATCCGTGAACTCCAGCGAGCGATCCAGAAACCCGGCGACCTCGTGGCCGCGCATGGGCTGGTAGTGGGCGGTGAGCAGATGTTCCGGGTTCAGGGCGCGGAGTTTGCGGAGGGTGCCACGGTACGCGACGGCGTCGAAGTAACGCGGCGGCTGGAGAAGGGTCCTCTCGCGGTCGTAGATGCCGCGCTCAAGCGCCGCGTCGATGATGATGGCCGCCCCGTTCCTCTCGTCCCAGATGCCAAGATGGCCAGGCGTGTGGCCGGGGAGGTGAAGCACCTCGACCCGCCAGTCCGGGCCGAGCCTCAACGTTTCTCCGCCGCGCAGGCCCGTATCCACCGGTGAATCCCCGCCGAGCTCCGTCTGGAGCCAGGTTCTCGACTCCTCGTCCGGGCCGAAGCCGTAGGGCTCCGACCAGAGGTAGATCTCCGCCATCATCCGATCCGTGCTCTCTACAAAAGCCCTGTCAGCCTCGCCGCACGAGAAGCGCATGGCCTGGTTCATCTCCTTGAGGGCACGGTTGCCACCGCAGTGGTCGACGTCGGCGTGGCTTATGAGTACCTCGTCCACGTCCTCGACCCCGAGGCCGATTCCCTCCAGGTAAGGGACGATAACCTCATCGGGCGTACCCGCGAGGCCCGTGTCAACGAGAACCGACCTCTCCCCGCCCACGAGCAGGTACTGGCACATGAAGCGCTCACCGAGATCCGACTCTATGCGGTGTATACCTGGAAGTATCTCCATCTCCATCCTCCCCTGAAGACGCTGGTGGCACCACACTAACATCACCCCTCCCCCACGCAACGGCGCCGGGATCATGGTAGGTTGTGTTCGCCAGGAGAGGAGGCCCAACCACTATGTATCTGTCCCGTCATCAGACCATCACGGGCCCGCGCTGGGCCCTGGACAAACGCTACCTTCCGCAGGACTTCACGCTGGACCAGCTGCTCGAGGTTCCGGCTACGGACGCTCGGGGTCTGCTGGAACGGCAGGCTCTCGGGGATGCTGCCGACGATGTCCTCGTGCCTCCCGTAGAGCCGGAGCATGAGATCTGGGCCTGCGGGGTGACCTACCTGCAGAGCAGGGACGCGCGCGAGATGGAGTCTTCCGACGCCGACGCCTACGATAGAGTCTACGTCGCAGAGAGGCCAGAACTTTTCTTCAAGGCCCCAGGTTGGCGGGCCGTGGGCCACGCTCGCACGGTGCGCGTCCGCCACGACAGCCATTGGAACGTGCCAGAGCCCGAACTCACCGTGGTCGTCAACAGCCGGATGGAGGTCGTCGGCTACACCGCCGGCAACGACGTCTCCTCACGCGACATAGAGGGCGAGAACCCGCTTTATCTTCCGCAGGCCAAAGTCTACGACGGTTCCTGCTCACTTGGGCCTGGCATCGTGCTCTGTAGTCCCGACGCGATGCGGGACCTCAGCATCACCATGAGCATCCGGCGTGGCGACGAGACCATCTTCGAGGATGAGGTGGACACATCGCAGATGAAGCGTCAACCGGAGGAGCTCGCGGATTATCTCGGGAAGGAACTCGCCTTCCCGGGCGGGGCTTTCTTGATGACAGGGACGGGGATTGTTCCCGACGACGATTTCACGCTACAGGTGGGAGACTGGGTCGGGATCTCGGTCGGCGAACTCGTCCTCGAGAACGAGGTGGCCGCGTAGGAAGGCAAATAGAAAGAGCAGAGATCGGGTAGAGAGAGGACAGGCGTAATTCTTAGGAGGAAGATCTTGATCGAATCGCAGATAGAATCCCAGAACTTTATAGGCGGCGAGTGGGTACCCGCGGACTCGGGCGAGACCTCGGAGATAGTGAACCCATCGAACCCCTCTGAAGTCCTAGGCACCACCCCGAAGTCGGACAAGGCCGAGACGGAGCGCGCGATAGAGGCCGCCTCTAGAGCCCTGCCCGACTGGAAGACCACGCTGCCTGCGGCCAGAGGTGCCGTCCTCATGGAGGCCGCGAACATCATCGAGTCGCGTGAGGACGAGCTGGCGCGGCTCATGGCGCTCGAGGCGGGCAAGCCGATGAAGGAAGCCCGCATGGAGGTGGGGCGAGCGGCGAGCATCTTCCGCTATTACGGCTCCGAGGGCTGGCGCATGCCAGGCATCGCCCCTCCCTCTGCACGGCCGGGCGTGAGCCACAGCTCCATCAGGGAGCCCTTGGGGGTTGTCGCCCTCATAACGCCGTGGAACTTCCCGCTTGCGATCCCTGCGTGGAAGATGGCTCCGGCCCTGATCTCAGGCAACACCATCGTCATGAAGCCCGCAGGCAACGCCTCCCTGAACGCCGCCGCCCTTGTACGCATCCTGACCGAGGCTGGCCTGCCTGACGGCGTCCTGAACATGGTGACCGGGCCTGGAGGGGCCGTCGGCGACGCGCTCGTCACAGACCCGCGGGTCAAGGGTCTCTCGTTCACGGGCTCGACGAGCGTGGGCCTCGGCATCCAGGGCAGGGCCGTGGGCAAGAAGGTCCAGCTAGAGATGGGCGGCAAGAACCCGTTCGTCGTCATGGAGGACGCCGACCTCTCTGACGCCGCGGCCAAGGTCTCCTTCGGCGCCTTCGGCTACGCCGGCGAGAAGTGCACGGCCTCCAGCCGGGCCATCGTCGTCGAGGAGGTCTACGATGCCTTTCTCGAAGAACTCAAGAGCGCGACAGAGGCCATGAAGGTCGGGGATCCACTCGACGAGGACACCGATATAGGACCCGTCGTCAACAAGGACCAGTATGAAAGCATCCTCGAAGCCCTCGAAACGGCGAAAAGCGAGGGACGCGTTGTCCTCGAAGGTGGCGCAACGGGTTCCGAGGAGGAGGGTTACTACATCGCGCCTGCCATCGTCGCCGACGTGGACAACGGATCGGAGACCGCCCAAGAGGAGATCTTCGGCCCCGTCCTCGCCGTTATAAGGGCGGGCGACTTCGACGACGCCGTCGAGCTCGCCAACGACACCCGCTATGGCCTGACCGCTGGTATAGCGACGAAGTCTCTGCGCTACGCCCACGAGTTTACGCAGCGCTCGGAGACGGGCCTCGTCAACGTCAACTTGCCCACGGCCGGCCTGGAGTTCCAGGTGCCCTTCGGGGGTAACAAGGAGTCTGGCGTCGGCGGCAGGGAGCAGGGTCCCGCGGCCATCGACTTCTACTCGGCCTGGAAGACCGTCTCCATCATGCCGCTGTAAGGACGGCAGCGTGCGGGCGAGAGGGTTCACCCACGTCAGCGTAAGCGCCACCGACCTGGAGGAGTCGGTCCGCTTCTACACGGACTTCTTCGGGATGGAGGAAGTCCCATCGCCCGACTTCTCCGGGCCCGTCCGCTGGCTTCGGGTAGGGGACCTTCAACTCCACCTCTTCCTGGACGATGCCCCGGCGCCCGAGCGGCACCACTTCGCCCTCGACGTCGACGACTTCGAGGCGGCGTTCAAGAGGGCAGAGGAGCTGGGTATAAGGGACGGCGGACGTTACTCGAGCGTCAGGGAGTTGCCAGACGGGGCCGTGCAGATGTATTTGCGAGACCCTGCTGGCAACCTCGTCGAGGTCAACTGGCCAGACGTGGGTACGCTCGACCGCGAGGTCATACCGGAGATCCAGAAGATCGGCGGCGACAAGGACGCTATCCTCTATCTCAAATCGCCAGGACGGTAGCACAGAGAAGGGAAGGAGACATCCATGACGCAGGAGCAGACGGAGCAGGTCATCGCGGATCTCGGGCTGCCTGATCAGGCCATACAGAGTGACGAACTGCCCTGGGTGCCGCAGGGGGAGCGGGTCTGGTTCAAGCCCTTGAGGTTCGACCTCGCCACGGGGCGTTGGATCAACGTCCTCAAAGTCGAGGGGTCGGGCAAAGTAAATCGCCACCGCCACACCGGCGGGCAGGTCATGGGCTTCTGCCTGAGAGGCTCATGGCACTACCTGGAGCGCGACTGGGTCGCGAGGCCAGGTACCCTCGTCTACGAGCCGCCTGGCGACATCCACACCCTCGTGGTGGATGAGGGAGTCGATGAGATGCAGACCCTCTTCATCCTCGAAGGCACCGTCCAGTACATAGACGATAACGACGACCTGATCTACCAGGACGACGTCTTCTCCAAGCTGGAAAGGTACCTCAAGTTCTGTGACGAACAGGGCATCGAAGCAAAGGACCTCCGCTACTGATGGGCGTCCTCGACGAATTCAGCCTCGATGGCAAGGTCGCCCTGGTAACGGGAGCGGCGCGCGGTCTCGGGCAGGGCATCGCCCTCGGCCTCGCCGAAGCCGGCGCCGACATCGCTGCCCTTGATATCGTGTCGGCGGAAGAAACCGGAGATCTGGTCAGGAACGAGGGCCGCAACTTCCACGCCATGAACGTGGATCTCCTCGAAACCAACGCGAAGCTCGCCACTGATATCGTGGAGGAATGCGTGGGCTCGCTCGGGCGCCTCGACATCCTGGTCAACAACGCGGGCATCATCCGGCGTGCTCCGGCGCTTGAGTTTAGCGAGGACGATTGGGAGAGCGTCATAAAGATCAACCTGAGCGCCGCCTTCTATCTCTCCCAGGCCGTCGCGAGGCACTTCGTAGCAGAAGCCAAGGGAGGTAAGATCGTCAACATCGCCTCTGTCCTCTCTTCCGAGGGAGGTGTGATCGTACCCTCCTATTCTGCCTCGAAGGCTGGAATAGCCAACATGACCCGCGCCCTCGCAAACGAGTGGGCTCCTTTGGGCATCAACGTCAACGCCATCGCCCCGAGCTACTTCACAACCGAGTTGACGAGCGCTCTGCGCGAAGATGCGGAGAGGTCCGAGGCCCTGCTCGTCAGGCTTCCCGCGGGACGCTTCGGCGAACCGGAGGACCTCAAGGGAGCAGCGGTCTTCCTCGCCTCCGACGCTGCGGATTACGTGCACGGCACGGTCCTGCCCGTGGACGGCGGCTGGCTGGCACGCTAGCAACTACATCGAGACGCCGAGCAAACCGCGGGTGAACTGAAAATCCGTGTTGCCAGCCTCGAATAGCTTTGGGACGTAATCACGCGAAGCCACGGCCGCGACGGCCTCTAGCATCTGTTCTGTCCAGACGGAAGGATCTCCATCCAGGACTGCGTCGAGGTCTTCGGCGTGCCTCTCTATCGTCCCGGGGTCGGAGGATGCCTGGAGCAGTGGGATCATACGGTGCGCCTGCAAGGTATGCCCCGCGACATACGCGAGCATGACCTCGACGCCTGTCGCCCCGAGTCCCGTCGCGGTCTCGACCCAGTGGTCCGTCGGTGCCTCCATGACATGCAGGCCAGGCTTACCCGCAGGGACCGCCTGCCCGTAGGCGAGCGTGTTCTCTACGGGACGGTCACCTAGCACGGCTTCGAGGTATGCCGGAGAAGTGAGAACCGCTGCCCTCTCGGGTACGACGACCGTACCGCCCGAGTTGACTACGGCGAGCGTCGTCTGCGCCAGGCTGAGGGCAGCTTCGTCAGAGATGGGGCCCGCGGCGTAAAGTCCTAGCCGCAGGGCCTCAGGACCCGCGTCCTCGTACTCAAGCACTTCTGCGTTGTCCAGGGTCTCGGCGAACCAGGCTTCGACTCTGGCGACCACGCTGTCTATGCCGCCGTCGAGCTGGACGCTCGCCCAGCCGAAGCGGGCAGGGTCGAGGCCTGCCTCTTCGAGGCGGTTTCGGAAGTAGTCGTTGTGGGTCTTCTCGCAGCCGTGCTCCAGCAGCAGGCCGAACCGGACGGTGGGGCTGGCGAGGTGGCCCAGGACGGTGCGGGAGTAGATGGTTTCGGCCCAGCCTGCGGAGACGCCGCAGCCCTCCGTATGGGGCAGGGCGACGAAGCGGGTTACGCGGCCCTGCGTGGCATCGCGTTCGTTCAGCCGGTCGGCTATGCGGCGTGAGATCTGGCCCGAGCAAAGGCTCGTCGGCATCACGAGACCGACCTGATCCGAGACCGGACCACGACCACTCTTTATAGCCTCGAAAGAGAACTCTACGTCGGGAACGTCAGGCCTTACTGGCAGCGGCTCGCCTTCCGGCTCGGGGATGTTCTCGATGCTATTCAGGTTCTCGTCGTCCGTCTGTTTCCAGTCGCGCCAAATCGAGACCTGGGCGTGGCCGGCGCGTTCTCCGACGGTCTTCTCGCCAGAGGCGGCCCTGAGCGTCCGTTCGAAGGTCTCGCGGCCGAGCTCGTCCATCGGGGTACCGTCGAGGTAGGCACCGGCGTTTACGTCCATGTCTCTGGAGAGGAGTTCGTAGCGACCCGTGGTCGTGACGAACTTTATGGTGGGGACGAAGGGGAAGTTGGTGATGGAGCCGTTGCCCGTGGTAAAGAAGATCACGTTCGCGCCGGAGGCGACCTGTCCGGCGACGCTCTCCAGATCATTTCCGGGGCTGTCCATAAAGTAGAAGCCGCCTGTGTCCATCCTCTGGGCGTACTCGATCACACGGTCGATCCGTACGTTGGGGTGCTTTTTCATCGCAGCCCCGATGGACTTGATGGAGATGTTGTAGAGCCCGCGGTAGTTGTTGCCCCCCGATGGATTGTCCTCGGCCGTATGGCCGTGCCACGAGACCCGCTCCTTGAACCGCTCGACCGTGGAGAGGAAGCGCCGCGCCGTCTCGAGGTCCCTGACGTTCTTCAGGACGTAGTGCTCGGCCCCGATCAACTCGTCCGTCTCGGCCAGGTTAGCGATGCCACCGTTCCTGACGACCTCCCCGCTCACCCACGCTACCAGCGGGTTCGCGGAGACCCCCGAGAAGGCATCAGACCCGCCACACTGGAGCCCGATCTTGAGTTCTGAAGCCGGTTCCTCCGTACGCCGCGCCGCGTCGACCTGCTCCAGCCAGCCACGCACGACGGATTTGGCCCGCTCGAGATCCTTCCTGAAGCTCCCCTCCAGGCTCATGAACTCGTGCGGCACGTCATCTACCGGATAGCCGTGCTCCTCCACGTAGTCCCCGAGCATGCGGTTCGTCACGGCCTCCTCGCCGCCGTGGTCGAGGACGAGCACGGCCCCCACGTTCGGGTTGACCATAAAGCCACTTAGGGTCCGCAGCAGCAGATCCAGGTTGTTCGGCGTACGCTCTTCCCCGCCCTCCGTGTGGGCGACGCAGACTATGCCGTCCACGTTCTCGTAGGCGTCCGCAACGCCTTTCATCTCAAGCTCCAGCGCCCTGACGAACCCTGTGAGCCTCGACGTCAAGCCCATCGCGACTATGTAGTTGCGTGTACCGACGCCCCTGCCGGGAGCACGCCTGTAGCCCATAAAGGTGCGCGGCTCGTCGTGAAGTAGCACCTGCTCGCCTGGACGGAAGCCCCCCTCGTCGAGGACGTAGGGTTCAAGCTCCGCGTCGCTGAAATTGGGCTCCTCCGGCAGGCTCAGGCCGGCCCTATCTTGCCCGCCGGGGACGCGTCCCCCACCCTGGTCCGAGGTACCTTCGGGGTCTTCGTCGCCGCGTCGAGGCGAGGCCTTGAAACGTTCGCGCAGAACCCGCAGGATCTTCTCGTTGCACGCGTAATCGCCTGGGGCGATATTCCTTCTGGCACGGCCGAAGCGGAGACCCCAGGAGAGCAGGTCCTCCCCTTCCGCCACGGGCTCGACAGCGAAACGATGGCCTTCGAGTACGGTGTGGTGGATCTCGAACTCAGAGCCTTCGTAGGAAACGCGCGTCCCCGGCTCGAGCCTCCGGGTAGCCATGGCCACGTTGTCGCCCGGCGCGGGGAGACGTCCGACTTCCTGAAAATCCCATGCTCGTTCATTCACGGTGATGCCTCATCCTTTCAGGCGTACGTTCTGGGGACGAGTGTATCGCAGCACCCTACTGCCCGGTATGTTGACCCCGCACACCCGGAGGCTCGAGAGGCCCGGTCGAGCGGTGGGCGAGACGACTGTTGTAGACGCTGGCCATGTTCTCGGCCCACTCGCGGGCCGGAAAGTCTCCGATTTTCTCGAAGCGCGCCAGCCAGTCTTCGGGGTCGGCTGCCCTGACCACGAGGAAAGTCTCTTCTTCCTCGCGGACGACGAGGAGGTCTTGAATCATCCCTAGAGCCTGACCTTGACTTCGTCCCCGTCCAGGAGAAGCTCGTAGGAGCGAAGGGTGATGTTCGGATAGGCGAGGCATTGCCCTGTCGGCACATGATATTCGAGACCGTGCCAGGGGCAGGCCACGATCTCGCCTTCGTTTACCCATTCGAACTTCCAGTCATTATCACTCCTCGCGACGAGGGTACCAAGGGGCGGTTTGCCCTCGCACAATGGTCCGGTCTGGTGCGGGCAGACGTTCGGCAATCCGTATAGCTTTCCCCCTATATTGAAGACACCTATCTCACGCCTCCCGACCTTCACGACTCTGTGACTTCCCAGAGGGAAGTCCGAGATATTGCCCAGGACGTGTTCCTCGCGCTGCTTGCTCACTGCAAGTTCAGCCTGTTGCCGCTGGCGTCGATGTTGAATAGCCGACACGAGTTCTCACCGAAGACCTTGCGCCTTACCTCGTTCGTAAACGGGATCTGGTGCACCTTCGAGGGATGGTCGAAGTCGTGGTGCGGCCAGTCGGAGGCAAAGATGGTGTTGTCCTCCCCATCGTAGAGCTTCATCATCGTCACCAGGTCAGAGAGGTCCTCAGGCTCCTCAACAGGCTGGGTGGCAAAGTACATCTTCTTCAAGTAGGTGCTCGGCTTGTCTTCGAGGAAGGGAACCTCGCGGCGACGCTCGATGTATTCCTTGTCCATCTTGTGCATCAGAAAAGGCACCCAGGAGATGCCAGCCTCGGTGACCGCGACGCGGAGGTCAGGATACCTTACAGGAACGCCTGTGGTGATCATGTGCACTATGTTCGCCATCATCGAGAAGGTGTGGCTGCAGATGTGACGTCCGAACTCCGTCTCGAACCCCTGTGTGTTGAAAGGGAAGACGGGGTGTATGACGGTAACGCTGTGCATGAGCACGGGCAGGTCGGCCGCCTGTGCTGCTTCGTAGATCGGGTCGTACTGCCTGTGCCCCCACAGCCGCTCAAGCCCGGCGCAGGGCAGGAACACACCAACCATGCCAGGCTCATCAGCGTACTTCTCTATCTCTCTTGCCGCATCCTCAGGGTCCTGCGGGCAGGCGAGTATGCAGCCTAG
>JBBPYN010000029.1:0-14551 GCA_038199875.1 Rubrobacterales bacterium | reverse complement strand
GGGAGAGTCCTGCGCTGCGTTCGCCCGCGCGCAACCGCGAGGACGTGGACGAACCGCCCGCCAGCCGCGGCCGCGGGCCCTCGGCCTTCTACACCACCGCGCTGTGGCTGCGCGACGCCTACGCCGAGCTACGCTGGGACATCCACGATATCGTCGCCGAGGGCGACCTCGTCGTGCTGCACGCCACGATGTCAGGCAGGCACGTGCGGACCTTCGTAGGATACGGCCCAGACGCGCGCCCCGCGCAAGCGTTCCTACCGACAGGCAAGCGGTTCGCCCCCACCCAGACGCACTGGTTCCGCATAGCGGACGGGAAGGTCATCAAGCACTGGGCCAACCGGGACGACCTTGGGACCGCGATGCAGCTCGGCTGGACCCCACCGTCACCGCTCTACTTGATACGAATGCTGCTGGCTACCCGTCGGGCCAGACGGGAGGCCGAGTGATGACCGCTGGGCTCGACGGTACCCTGCAAGTCACGCTTCGGGCGACGGAGGCCCGAGGAGCCGTTGGGATTCGGTAAGGTGGGCTCGGGGGTCTTCGAGAAAGAGGCCCACGAGGCCAAGATAGAAGCCGAGGTCGAGATACGCTCAGGCGAAGATTTCGCCTCGGGGTAGGAATAGCCTTCTATAGGTTGCCAGGGCGTAGCGGTCGGTCATTCCGGCAACGAAATCTATGGTCTCGGTGATGGGGTCTCGGTCGCTGGCAGTCCGTTCTTCGGGGTGTTCGAGGTAGTATTCGAAGAGGTTCTTGACGACGCCCGCGGCCTTCTGGTTCTCCAGCGATTCGGGGTTGTTGTACACGTTCCGGAAAAGCCAGCTCCTGAGCTCCATCAGGGCCTTGTATACCTCGTCTGAGAGGGATATCTCACCGTTGGCTCTAGAGTTAAGGATCATGTCCCTTACGAGGGTGTCGATCCTGGCGCTCATCTGCTCGCCGAGGGTGGAGATCGGACCTCCTGGGAGGTCGTAGGGGGAGATCATGCCAGCCCTTAGCGCGTCGTCGAGGTCGTGGTTGACGTAGGCGATACGGTCGGCGACGCGTACGATCTCACCTTCGCGTGTAGATGGATGCACCTCTCCCGTATGGTTACGTATGCCGTCTCTGACCTCGCACGTGAGGTTGAGTCCGTCCCCTCTCTTTTCGAGGTGGTCGACGACGCGCAGGGAGTGTTCGTTGTGGCGAAAATCGCGTCCATGGGAGGAGAGGGCGCGGGAGAGGGCTTCTTCTCCCGTGTGTCCGAAGGGGGTATGTCCGAGGTCGTGGCCCAGGGAGATCGCCTCGGTGAGATCTTCGTTGAGGCCGAGCGAGCGGGCTATGGTGCGTGAGATCTGCATCATCTCCAGGGTGTGCGTGAGGCGGGTTCTGTAGTGGTCCCCGTCGGGGGAGATGAAGACCTGGGTCTTGTGCATGAGCCGACGAAAAGCCTTGGCGTGGATTATGCGGTCCCTGTCGCGCTGGAAATCGTTACGGACACCGTCAGGGGCCTCTGGCCTCTGGCGTCCTGCGCTATGTTCTACGGCCCACGCCGCAGGGTCTTGCCGAGAGGCCTGGTCGTACTCGGGGGAGTTCATGCCTGGTGCCTGGCGCCGGCGAGACCACGGCCGATCAGGGTGTTTCCGGGGGCGTGGGCGAGAACGTGGGAGCGTACGACCCTGAGGACGTTCTCTGCCGGTCCGGTCTGTATGGGCGCCTCGCGGATGGGGGTTTCGATCAGGGCCCTCACGCTCTCCAGCGTTCCAGGGGCGAGCGGGAACGCGTCGCCGGTCTGCGACCGGCACTCGGCGCACAGCACGCCCCCGTGGCCCGGGGCGAAATGCAGCGGCTCCGTCGCCTCGTCGAGGTCAGTTCCGCACGAGAGGCAGGCGTCGACCTGTGGGGCATAGCCGGCCAGGACAGAGAGCTTCAAACCGAGGGCGGCCTCGATGGATCTGAATCCTGAGTCGGTTCCCTCGAGGGTATCGAGGGCGTTGTAGAGAAGGTTGAAGACGCGGCGGTCGGCCTCGTCGCCGCCAGAGAGGGCACGTACGCTCCCAACCATCCCGGCGGCGGCCTCGAAGCGGGCGAGGTCCTCCCTCACGCCGTGGAAGCTGCGCAGCGTCTCCGCCTGGGTCACGGTGTCGAGCGTCCGGCCCTGGTAGGCCACGAAGTCTACACAAGACAGTGGTTCGAGACGGGCCCCGAAGCGGGACTTCGTACGCCTGATGCCCTTGACGATCGCGGATACCAGGCCCGCGTCCCTGGTGTAGAGGTCCAGAATGCGGTCCGCCTCGCCGTAGCGGATGGAGCGCAGTACGATCCCCTTACTCTTGTAGACCGCCACCCTCGGCCTCCTCCATCACAGCGACGCTGGCGCTCATGCCGAGCCGCGAGGCCCCTGCGTTGAGAATATCCAGGGCGTCCTCCAGCGTGCGTATGCCGCCAGATGCCTTTACCGCCAGGCCCTCTGGCGCCTCCTCCCTGAGGAGGGCTACGTCCTCCGGCGTGGCGCCTAGAGGACCGAAGCCCGTCGAGGTCTTCACGAAATCCGCGCCGCTCGCGGCTACTATCTGGGTCGCGAGCCGCTTCATCTTGTCCGAGAGGTACGCCGTCTCGATGATGACCTTCACCACAACGTCGTTCAACCCGTTGTTCATGGCGACCACGCTGACCTCCTGGGTGAGGCTGGCGAGCTCGTCTGCGACGTAGCCGAACTCGCCCGAGAGGAACCTGGAGATGTTCATGACCACGTCGAGCTCCGAGGCGCCCCTGGTGACCGCCTCGCGCACGGCCGCGATCTTTACCGGGGTGGCGTCGTTACCGAAGGGGAAGGAGACCACCGTCGCCACTTTCACGTCAGCTCCACGCAACTCCCTGGCGGCCAGCGGGACGTAGCAGGGCGGGATGCACACGGCGGCGAAGTGATAGCGGGCCGCCTCCCCACAGATGCGTACGATGTCACCTTCCGTGGCGTCAGGCTTCAAGAGAGTATGGTCCACCGTCTTCGCGAACTCGCGCACCCTCATCGCCAACGCTACGCTCCTCTCTCGACATCACGACGTAGCGTGATTATAAACCCAACCGCTCTAGAAACTTCTTGTCGCTTCTCCATCCCTGACTAACCTTTACCTTGAGGTCGAGATAGATACGCGTGCCGAGCAGGCGTTCGACGTCGCGGCGGGCCTCGGTGCCGATCTGCTTTATGGTCCTGCCGCCCTTGCCCAGTACGATCATACGCTGTGTGGCGCGCTCTACGTGGATGACGGCGTAGACGACCGTCACGTTCTGCTTGCGTTCTACGTCTTCGATCTCGACGGCGACCGCGTGCGGCACCTCTTCCCTGAGCACGCCGAGCGCCTTCTCCCGCACGTACTCGGCGAGCACCAGCGACTCCGGGTAGTCCGTCACGGTCCCTTCGGGGAAGTAGCGAGGACCGGGGGGAAGCAAGTCGATCACGGATTCCATCAGCGGTTCCAGGTTCGCCCCTGTGGAGGCGCTGATCTGGAAGACTTCGGTCCACTCTCCCAGCCCCGAGACGGCCTCCACGATCGGTAGCGCTTCTTCGCGGGTACGCAGGAGGTCGGTCTTGTTGATGGCGGCGATGGCCGGCGTGCCCGAGCCGGCGACGAGGCGGGCGACGTAGCGGTCGCCCCTACCAGTGCCTTCTCTGGCCTGTTGCGCGTCGAAGAGGAGCAGGATCACATCAGACTCCGAGAGGCTGTCTAAGACCTGCTCCTGCATCCTGGCGCGCAGGGTATCCCGTGGCTTCTGGGAGCCAGGGGTGTCGACGAAGATCGCCTGGTATCCGGGGCCGTTGCGGACGCCCCGGATCGGGCTGCGCGTCGTCTGGGGCCTTGAGGAGGTGATAGAGACCTTCTGCCCTACGAGCTTGTTGACCAGCGTGCTCTTGCCGACGTTGGGCCTTCCTACGACGGCGATGAAGCCGCTCTTCAGGCCGTTCGTGGAGGCCGCCTCCACTACAGGTCCTCTGGTCCGAAGGAGTTGGGGAGGATCTCCTGGAACGGGTAGCGGCGCAGCCCCGAGCCATCATCGACGACGACCTCTCTGCAACCGAACTCGCGCAGAAACTGGCGACATGCCCCGCAGGGGAAGCATGGGGAAGCATTCGGACTGTACACGGCGACCACCTCGATCACGCGGTCTTCAGGGTCGGCGAAGGCCATCGTCGTTGCGGCGTTGCGTTCCGCGCATACCGAGAGCCCGTAGGAGGCGTTCTCGATGTTCGAGCCCTGGTATATTTTTCCGCCTCCGGTCAATATGGCCGCGCCAACGTGGAAGTTGCTGTACGGGGCGTACGCCCGCTCTGAGGCCGCGCGGGCGGCCTCCATCACGGTTTCGAGATCCAACCTCTCCTCCTTCACAACAGTTGAAAGGCGGCCGTCGTGACGAGGGCCCCTATGACGGCACCCATGATTACCTGGTAGACGCTGTGCACCCCGCTCTCGACACGGCTCTGGCACACGAGCAGGGCCATGAGCAACACGATCACGGAGACAAGCCCGGCGTAGGACCCCGCCCCACCCTCGACGGCTATGAAGCTCGCCGCGACCCAGCCAGCGAAGGCGACCGCGGCGTGCCCGGAAGGCATCCCGCCCGCGAAGGTGTTCGGGGAGTGCGTGAGGGCCTTGCCGAGAAGCACGATGAGTACGACGACCCCGAGCGAGACGAGGGTGAGGTGGACAGGAGAGCGCCTGATGCTCTGCAGGGTAGCGAGCGAGACCGGACCCAGATCATCGGATAGGGCGAGGTAGCCCACGAGCACGGCCCCCACGCTGGAGACGAGGACGGCCCCGGCCGAGACGTCTTTGGCGAGCTTGGCCAGGGGGTGATATTCCTTTGTGGCGAGGTCGACCAAGAACTCAATGGCCGTGTTGAAGAGCTCGGTCACGAAGACCAGAAGTATCGTGAGGACCAGAACCGCGAGCTCGAGCTTACTGACCCCGACCAGCAGGCTCGCGACGAGGACAAGCACAGCGACGACGACGTGGAAGCGCATGTTGCGCTGGGTGCGGACCGCGGAGATCATACCCCGGTAGGCGTGCTCGAAGCTGCGGACAACGCCCTGCTGGTCCCTGGCCGGCCGCTCAACTTTCCTGGGCACGCAACTCCTCCATCACGGCCCTCTGGACCCTGGCCATCTCGCTTGACGCGAAGTCCTCCCCGTGGTCCATCCCCCCCAAGTGTAGCGCGCCGTGCACCACAAGCTCATCGACGCCCATCTCGGGGCCCGCGCAAGCCGGGCAGATCACAACCTCCCCAACCATCTCCCCGTAAGGCCCGTCTATCTCGAAGCTGAGCACGTCGGTCGGCCCGTCCTTATTTCTGAACCTGAGGTTGAGGTCACGAATGGTCTCGGCGTCCACGAACGCCACGGAAACCTCGCCGATCCGGGTGACATCGAGGCCAAGCCTGGAGAACGAGGCTGTGAAGAGGCGGGAGGCGACCTCCTCGCTTAGTCCAGCGTTGCCTACCTCGTCCAAGACGGCGACGGACATGGCCGGATCTCCCTTCAGGTAGCATCTCCGTCTGCGGCCTTGCTCGCCGCCTTGGCGTTGCGGTTGTCGCTTGCGGGCTCAGGGTACTCGATGCGCGGCCCGAGGAAGCCTATGAGCGATTCGCGGATGGCCTCCCCCGCTTCGTGGATGTCGTGCATGGTCAGGCGGCACTCGTCGAACTGGCCATCCTCCAGCTTCCGCCTGACGGTATCTGCGACGACGTCCTCTATACGCTTCGGGGTTGGCTTGGGCAGGGACTTCACGGTCGCCTCTATCGAGTCGGCGAGCATCATGATACCGGCTTCCTTGGACTTCGGCAGGCCGCTTGAGTAGCGGAAGTCCGATTCGCGGACCGCACTCTCGTCGGCGGCGTCTTCAAGGGCCTTGCGGTAGAAGTACTCGATGCGGGTCGAGCCGTGGTGCTGGGCGATGATCTCCAGGATCTCCTGCGGCAGGCCCCAGGCGCTCCCTATCTCCAGGCCATCCTTCACGTGGCGTTTGATCACCTTGGCGGAGAGCGTCGGGGAGAGGTCCACGTGGGGGTTGATCTGGGCGATCTGGTTCTCCACGAAGTAGGCCGGATGCTCCATCTTACCGATGTCGTGGTAGTAGGCCCCGACCTGGGCCAAAAGCGCGTTCGCGCCGACCCTCTCGGCGGACCTCTCGGCGAGGAGGCCGACCTGCATGGAGTGGGAGAAGGTACCTGGAGCGTTGCGCAGGAGCTTGTCTAGCAGGGGATGGCGGGGGTCGGAGAGCTCGAGCAGCTTCATTGGCGTGAGGATGTTGAACGCGTCTTCCAGGAACGGCAGCAGCACCGTCGCCAGCATCAGGGAGAGGAGACCGTTCCCAAGGCCGAGGACGCCGAGCCAGAGGGCTTCTTGCGGACCACCCCCGCCGACTAGACCGACGGCGAACGTCACGACGCCCATTACCGCCGCGATGACCAGGCCAGCCTTCAGCAGGCGCTGGCGCGAGTCGACGCGCACGGTCGTGTAGATAGCGAAGCCCGAGCCGAGCAGCAGGGCCGCGGTCAGGAGGAAGTTGTTGCCGCTCATGATGCCGACGTTAACGCTGGTGATCACGACCATAAGGAACATCAGCCTGGGCCCTAGCAGCATGGTTCCGATGATGGAGAGGCCGGCCAGGGGCGTCAGATAAGGGTCGAATTCTAGCGCGATGAAGAGGCGGGCGAGCGCGGTGAAGAGGACCGTTAGCGAGGCGGCGAGCACCAGCCGTATCGCCGTATTCGTCTTCAAAATACGTTGCCCGAAGCGCTCCAGGAAGTACCAGGCGATCCACATCTCGGCCGCGACCACTATCGCCACCCCGACGAGCGCGAGCCACGGGTCGGCCTGGTGGAGGAGATCCAACGACTCAAGTCGCGTCCTGTCGCTCGGGTCTATTATCCCCTGGGCTATTACACGTTCGATCAGGGGCCTTGGTCCGATGCCGATGAGCGCCGTCAGGGCGAGCCACGTCAGGGTTGTGAGCCCCACGTAGAGCCTGACCTTGGGTATACGTTCGATCCAGGCCCTGAAGCGTTCGAAGCGCGTCGGCGAGCGGTGGAACTCATCAACCCGCTTGCCCGGGCTTTTCTTGGGACTCGCTTTTCCGATTTTCATGGTCGCTCCCGGCCCGAAGGCCCTAGGCTCCGCCGCTCTCTCCTGCCCCCTCGTAGGCATCGACGATGCGCATTACGAGGTCGCTACGAACGATGTCGTCGCGCCTCAGCCCGACGAATGATACTCCTTCTACGCCGGTGAGGGTATTCCTGGCGTCCTGCAGGCCGCTGATGCGGCCGTTCGGGAGATCAACCTGGGTTATGTCGCCGGTGATGACCATCTTGGAGCCGAAGCCGAGGCGCGTAAGGAACATTTTCATCTGCTGCGGGGTCGTATTCTGCGCCTCATCCAGGATGATGAACGCATCATTAAGGGTTCTCCCCCTCATAAATGCCAGGGGGGCTATCTCTATTATTCCGCGCTCGAGGTGCGCCTGGAACTTCGCTGGGTCGACCATCTCGTATAGCGCATCGTAGAGCGGCCTGAAGTAAGGGTCCACCTTCGCCATCACGTCGCCTGGCAGGTAGCCCAGCGACTCGCCGGCCTCGACGGCTGGCCTGGTCAGGATAATCCTTGAGGCCTCGCCACTGTTCAGGGCCTCGACGGCGAGGGCCACGGCCAGGTAGGTCTTACCCGTCCCCGCTGGACCGATGCCGAAGATGACCTGATGCTGGCGGATGGCGTCTGTATACGCCTTCTGGTTGCGGGTCTTCGGCGCGACGCGGCGTCCGCGGTGGGTAAGTATGACGTCGCCAAGCACCTCCCGTCCGCCGCCACCGTCCGCCATCTTGTAGAGGCGCTCGGCCGTCTCAGGCGTCGGATGGTGCCCCTCCTCGGCGAGCCCGACGAGACCATCGAAGACGGCCTCGGCCCTCCCCACAGCCGCCTCGGTTCCGCGGAGCACGATCTCATTGCCCCGCACGACGACCTCGCACTCGACGAGCTCCTCGACCCTCCTGAGAACAGAGTCCCTGTCCCCGAAGACCTCGAGAGTCCGCCCCGGCGGAATGACGAGCTTGACTTCTACCTGGTTGCCGGTTCTGGTTTCCGTGTCTTCTCCTTTTATCGGTTTCAGGGTTTACTGCAACCTGTTTCGGGCGAGGGCGGAGAGCTCGCGGCCTTCGGCGCGGCCTTCGGAGAGCTCCGTGGCACGTTGCATGACGGCGCCCAGGTCTCTCATACCGGTGGCGCCGGTGTCGTTTATTGCCTCGTCTACTAGCTCCTCGAGCTTCTCTGGCGAGAGGGGTTCGGGGAGGTAGGAGCGGACGATCTCTGCTTCAGCCGATTCGGATGCCGCTCGTTCCTGGCGTCCTGCTTTGCGGAAGGCCTCGGCCGACTCGTCGCGTTGCTTGAGCTGGCGCCTGAGGATGGTCTGCTCTTCCTGATCGGTTAGCGTCCTTCCTGCCTCTATTTCGGCGTTTTTCAGCGCAGCTCCTAGCATCCTCAGGGCTCCGACGCGGGCCCTATCGCGCTGTTTCATGGCGGTCTTTGTGTCTTCCTGAATCTGGGCTCCCACGCTCATGGCATCCCCAGCTTCCTGCCGCCCATGACGTGCAGGTGGAGGTGGAAGACCTCCTGTCCCGCGTCGCGGCCGTTGTTGATCCTGGCGGCGTAGCCGCCCTCGGTGATGCCGAGCTGGTCGGCGACGGCGCTGGCCACCTCGAAGAGACGTTTGACTACAGCGTCGGGGAGGTCCCCTATCTCCTCCAGGTTAGCGACGTGTTGCCTGGGGATGACCAGGACGTGGACGGGGGCCTTGCTATTTATGTCGTTAAAGGCCAGCACGTCGTCCTCGTCGTGGACCACCTCCGCTTCCATCTCCCCTCGCGCTATCTTACAGAATATGCAATCAGCCTCGCTCACTACTATCTCCTCAAGTGTTTGACCCTACCATGCAACGCGGCAAGCGTACGCGCCACAGCGACGATACCGGCGGTCTCGCTGCGAAGCCTGTACGGTCCCAGACTTCCGAACGCGATGCCGGCCTCCCCCGCGAGCCGCAATTCGCCCTCGCTCCACCCGCCCTCGGGACCGACGAAGAGGCTCGCCATCGACCCGACAACTGCCTCGACGGGCTGCAGACCCGGGTTGTTGTGCAGGAGCACACCGGCCTCCCCCGACTGCGATACGGCGTCCCCGAACGGTACCGGCTCTGCCACTTCCGGCACGCTGAGCCTGAGCGACTGGCGGGACGCGGCCTCGGCCACCCGCCGCCACCGCCCGACCTTCCCCTCACGCGGGTTCACGACGCCGCGTTCGGTCAGGAGCGGCACTATCCGCGCGGCCCCGACCTCGGTGGCCTTCTCGACCACGAGGTCCATCCTTCCGCCCTTGGGTACGGCCTGGTAGAGCGAGACCACGAAGTCGTTACCGATGGGCGCCGCCAGCTCCTCTCCTACGACTGCCTCTCTCCCACCGCGCAACTCGGCGGCGAAAAGCCGCCCCGCGCCGTCTACGACCTCGACAGTGTCTCCTGTCCGGCCACGGAGGACCTTGAGAACGTGATCAGCCTCGTCTGGCGGCAGCTCCAGCGCTTCGTCGGGCCCCAGTGCGAAGTCGAGGAAGATTCGGGTTATGGGCGTGCGCGTAACGAAGCCCCCTACCTGAAGACGCCCCGAAGGCGGTCGAAGAAGGAGCCTCCGCCGCCGTTGTAGGTCTCTTCACCGCTGACCGTCTCGAACCTCTCCAACAACTCGCGCTGCTCCGCGGAGAGGCGGGTCGGTATCATGACGTCGACGACGACCTTGAGATCCCCACGCCCGCGCCGCCGCAACCGCGGCATCCCATCGCCCCTGAGTTTGAGCGTCGCCCCAGGCTGGGTACCTGCATCCAACCTCACAGCCCTCGGTCCTTCGAGGGTCGCAACGTCCACCTCGGCCCCTAGCGTCGCATCGACGAAGCTGACCTTCATGTGGTGGATGAGGTCCTCGCCGTCGCGCAGGAGGTCGGGGTCTTCTTTTACCTTCACCCTGACGTACAGGTCTCCGGGTGGCGCGCCTGGTTCGCCTGCGTGCCCTCCACCAGAGACCCGAAGCCTCATGCCGCCCTCGATGCCCTCGGGCACCCGCAGGTGATGGGTCTTTACTTCGGAGACCCTGCCACTGCCGCGGCAGTTGTCGCAGACGACGTCGATAACGCGGCCGCGGCCGCCGCAGGTAGAGCAGCGCTGGGTGGTCACCATCTGCCCGAGGATGCTCTCCCGCACCGTCCTGACAGACCCGGCACCGCCGCAGGTAGGGCAGGAGTGAGACTCCGTCCCCCCCACGCCGTCGCAGACGCCACAGTTGCTGACCACCTGAACGTTGACCTCGCGGTCGACGCCGAAAGCCGCTTCGCGCAACGACACCTCTACTTCAACCTCAGTGTCGCTACCGCGGGCCGGTCCTTGCGCTGCGGAATTTCCGAAGAACGATCCGCCACCGAAACTGTTGCCGAAGAAGGCCTCGAAGATATCCTCGAAGCCGCCGAACTGCTCCCCGCCGGGGAAACCCCCGGCGCCACCGCCGCGCGGCACCTGGTGGCCGTACGTATCGTAGGCGTTTCTGGCGTCCGGGTTCGAGAGGACCTCGTAGGCTTCGGTCAGCTCCTTGAAGCGTTCCTCGGCTTCATGGTCGTTCGGGTTCGCGTCGGGGTGATGGGAGCGGGCCAGGCGACGGTAGGACTTTTTGATCTCCGCCTCCGACGCATCCCTGGAGATGCCAAGGACCTCGTAGTAATCGCGCTTCGTCGCCAACTAGAACCGGGCGTCCAGGCAGTTTGTCAGGGCCTCGGCGGCTGAGCGGACCGTCATTATGGCCGCGTCGTAGTCCATGCGCTTGGGGCCGATCAGGCTTACGACACCGTATGGCCTCTCGCGGTGGCTATAGGCCGAGGCCACGAGGCTCGTGCCGGTCAGGTTCAGGAAACCGCTCTCCTTGCCGATGGAGACGACGACGCCGCTGCTCGAGACCGATCGTTTGAGGGCGTCTCCCATCAGTCGCAGCAACCACCGCCTGCGTTCGAACACTTCGATCACGGCCGACAGGCTGCCTGGGTCGAGGTCGTCGAGGCGGCTGAGAAGCGCCGAGGCGCCCTGGATGAAGACGCCGCGCTCCGTCGCCCTTCCAAGTGCTCCTACGGCTTCCAGTACGGGTCCGACGGTCATCGGGTCGTGGTCCGAGAGGGCGGTGCGCGCCGCGAGCCCGAGCTCCGGGTCGGCGCCGAGGGGGCGTCCTCCCAGCCAGGAGTTGAGCGCGGCGAAGATACCGCGCAGTTCCTCGTCTTCGACGGGGATGGGGAGTGAGATCGCGGCGCTCGAAGAAGCCCCGCTCTCCATCGAGACAACGAGCAAGAGCCTGCCTTCGCCGAGCGGCAGGTAGTCCACGCGGGCGAGCGACTCGCCGAGCACGGTCGGCCCGGCGACGACGGCCAGCAGGCGGCTCACCTCACTCATCCCTTCCGAGACGCCGTGCAGAAGCTCGTCCACGTTGCCGTAGCCCTCGAGGGCGGCAAACGCCGTATCGTCCCTGGGGTTCGCTTCCATCAGGGCATCGACGTAGTAACGGTAGCCCCTGTCCGTCGGGACGCGCCCGGCAGACGTATGCGGGTGGTCGAGCAGGCCGAGCGCCTCGAGTTGGGCCAACTCGGCCCTTATCGTGGAGCTGCTCGCGTCAACTACATCGGACAGGGCGTTGCTGCCCACAGGGGCGCCCGTGGAGATGTAGATCTCCAACGTCTTCAACAGCAACTCGCGCTGCCTCTCTGAGAGCTCGAAGTTCATCATATTGTGGATGATTTTAACATGGTCGCAGGCTGTCCCAAGGCCGCCAGCTTACGCCACTCAGATGCGCAGAGCGGCGAGGAAAGCTTCCTGGGGTATCTCGACGCTGCCGACCTGCTTCATGCGGCGCTTGCCTTTTTTCTGCTGTTCGAGGAGCTTGCGTTTGCGGGTGATGTCGCCGCCGTAACACTTGGCCGTTACGTCCTTTCGGTAGGCGCGGACGGTCTCGCGTGCGATCACGCGCTTGCCCATCGTGGCCTGTACTGGGACCTCGAACTGCTGGCGGGGGATCAACTCTTTTAGCTTCTCGACTAGCGCCCGGCCACGGTAGTAGGCCTTGTCGCGGTGGACGATGATGGAGAGCGCGTCCACGGTGTCACCGGAGACGAGAACCTCGACCTTCACGAGGTCGGACGGCTCGTAGCCTATCGGCTCATAGTCGTAGGAAGCGTATCCCTTGGTGCGGCTCTTCAGGGCGTCGAAGAAGTCCGTGATGATCTCGGCCAGGGGCAGGTCGTAGGTGAGCTGCACGCGCCGGGTCGAGATGTACTCCATGCCAACGGAGATGCCGCGCTTCTCGTGGCAGAGGCCCATTACCGGCCCTACGTATTCCTTGGGGCAGATCACGGTCGCCCGCACGATGGGCTCCCTGATCTCATCGAAGATCTCGGGCAGCTCGCTTGGGTTGGTGACCTCGACTACTTCCCCCTCCACGTCGACCTCGTACTTGACGCTCGGGGATGACGCGATGAGGTCGAGGTCGAACTCGCGCTCCAGTCGCTCCTGGACGATCTCCATGTGTAAGAGCCCCAGGAAACCGCAACGGAACCCGAAGCCCATCCTGCTGTTCTCGGGCTCGAAGAAGAGCGAGTCGTCGTTAAGCTGCAGTTTCGAAAGGGCGTCCCTGAGGCGCTCGAAGTCGTCGCCCTCCGTCGGGTAGAGGCCCGAGAAGACCGTGGGCAGCGCCTTTGCGTAGCCTGGCAGCGGCTGAAAAGCGGGGTCTTCCACCCGCGTCACCGTGTCGCCGACACGCAGGGCTTCGATGTCTTTGAGGCCGGCGATCACGTACCCAACCTCGCCTGTGCCGAGGACTGGTAGGGCCGTTGGTTTCGGGGAGTAGCAGCCGACCTCGAGTAGCTCGAACTGCTCCTCGCTCCCCATCGCCCTGACCTTGTCGCCCTTCTTGAGCTCCCCGTCGAAGAGACGGGCCAGGGAGATCACACCCCGGTAAGGATCGTAGTGGGAGTCGAAGATGAGGGCCCGCGTCTCCTCATGCTCGGTCTCTGGGGCGGGGATACGGTCCACGATGGCGTCGAGCACGCCCGTTACGTTCTCACCGGTTTTGGCTGAGATCTTTATGATCTCCTCTTCATCGACGCCTAGCAGCTCCACGAGCTCCCCCGTGACGGCGGGGACGTCGGCTATTGGGAGGTCTATCTTGTTGAGTACGGGGATGATCTCCAGGTCGTGCTCCATCGCGAGGTAGAGGTTGGCGAGGGTCTGGGCCTGTATGCCCTGGCTGGCGTCGACGATAAGGAGGGCACCCTCGCAGGCGGCGATGGCACGCGAGACCTCGTAGGCGAAGTCCACGTGGCCAGGCGTGTCAATGAGGTTCAGGTTCCACTCACCGTCGTCTCTTTTGTAGAGGACGCGCACGGCCTGGGCTTTGATCGTTATCCCCCGCTCGCGCTCCAGCTCCATGGTGTCGAGGATCTGGTCCATCCGCTCGCGCTCGGGGACGGCCTCGGTTATGTCGAGGAGCCTGTCTGCGAGGGTGCTTTTTCCGTGGTCTATATGCGCGATTATGCAGAAGTTGCGCGTGCGTTCGATGTTTTTCACGCGGCGATTCTACCATGATTGCCGCTTTGCTCTACTTGTGTTACATTCACCCGGTCAGACAAGTATCAAACTGGAGGAGCCAGCGTGCCCGCACCATCCAAGCGCGACAAGCAGAGCGTCAAGCGTGGCGCCCACAACAAAGGCGTCAGGACCCGTCTTCGTAACCTCTCGAGGGACTTCTACAGGGCCATCGAGTCGGGAGACGAGGAGAGGGCGCGCCAGCTCAGGGACGAGTCCCAGAGGGCATACAACAAGGCTACGACAAAGGGCATAATCCACCCCAACAGGGCCGCCCGCAAGGTCAGCCGCCTCGACAAAGCACTCGCCTCCAACAGGGGCGACTAAGAGACCGTTCCCGAGCTGCACGAGGTCGTCCCCTGGGGGCGGTCCAGAGCTGAATACGTCAGGATGTTCGCCCTGACGCCCGAAGACCTCTCCGGCAGAATCGTCGATTGCGCAGCGGGTCCCCCCAGCTTCAACACCGGGCACTCCATCGCGGTGAGGGAGCCGGGACCGACGAGATTAGAGTAATAGTTCTCCTTCGGGCCCTGCGGCCAATAGCGGGAGAGCCTGGAAGGTGGAATACTTAAGTCGTCGCAGCGGACTGCAAAGGGGTTGGTAGATGAGTGGATCTAGAGGAGCCGGCATCCAGAGGTTCCGGTTCTTTATGTGGATCGCCACGGCACTGTGGCTCATCGCGGCTCTCGCTGCGGTCATAGACGGCGATACGCTCAACGCAGTGGCCTGGTTCGGCTTCGTCGCCGCCGGGGCCTTGAGCGCGAGCGGTGTCACTGAACGCTCCAGGGGATTGGCTTACTTGTCGATAGCGCTGCTCGTCGCTGCCGTAGGGATCTTGATTGGCGTGTTCCTGTACGACTAGGAGCACGCTACGGCCT
>JBBPYN010000028.1:0-8106 GCA_038199875.1 Rubrobacterales bacterium | reverse complement strand
GCCCCCCCCCCCGCCCCCTCCACGTCAGAATCTCGGTTTACTGGTATCCTGGATGGGCATACGATCCAGGCCGGCTGTGAAACTCACGCTTGAGTTTGCCGGGAACCAAGGGACAGTGACCTCTGGCAAGCATTCCGATTGACGAGGCCGGTCCGTGCTCGATGGATAACCGAGGGACCCTCGGGACATGGTTCGGCGGTGCGCCCGCCGGAGCTTCTTACTGGCCGGCTGGCGGTGAGGCGCTGGAAGGAGCATCTTGCTGCCCGGCCGCCGGAGAAGCGGTGGAGGGGGTCTCCTGCTGTTGTCCTCCTGCTGGCGGGGCTGACCCCTGGCCCGGCGCCGGGGACGCGGCGGGGTCTGGAGAGGCTGATGGTGCAGCGCCACCCGGATTCCCGCCGAAGCCAGGCTGGCCGCCTCCGAACGGGTTACCGTTCTGCCGCGCGCGGTCTACCAGGCTCGGCCGGTCACCGGTGTTCATTGCGCCGCCAGACAGCGAGGAGCCAGCACCCGTGCCGCCGTAACCGAAGGGGTGGATGCCAGGAACGGCGCCGTAAGGACACTTCGCCCAGAGGCCACAAGAGAGGCTGTTGCCGATAAGCTTCTCGGTCCCCCACACGAGGGCCAGACACAGCACGAGCGCCACCGCGGCTGCCAGGAGCCCCCTCATGAGGATGGACCGCCTGCGGAGGGTCGGCAGGTGCGAGAACCAACCGAGCGCGGCCCGTATCCTACCCACGAAGTTGTCCCTGAGGTCGGGGCGCCCGGGCATGATGTCAGCTGAACCCCCGGCTACCTTCTGCTCGCGGCGCGAGCGCAACTTCGTCGGTACCTGGCGTACTCGGCCCGAGAGCGTCTCGAGGTAAGCCCGGAGGATCGCCGACCCTCCGGTGATGATCATGGCCGTCAGGGCGGCGCCAAGCAACGTGCCGGCCACCCCGAATCGGGAGGTCACGAAAGACGCCCCGGTGGCCGCGAGACCGGCCGACATGATCTGGGGCGTGCTTATTGCGGAGTTTGCACTGCTCGCACTCACGGCCGTTGAATCTACCAGCCTGCCCGGGCGGTTTCAAAGGGTTCAAGCTGATTTTTTAACGAGGCTTCTCGCTGCGCGCTTGTGGCGGCGGGGGACGCCACACGGTTAGAATGCCCGGCAGGCGATCACTGGAGGGGTTGGTATGACGGAGCCCGGCAACGGTAAGTTCCCCGAGCTGTTCGAGGTGATACGAACTTACTCTGAGGGGACCTATGACCACCAGGACAAGGCGCTCCAGATCATCGCAGGAACCTACGTCTTTATGTTCGAGAAGGAGGAGATGCCCGACGTCCGCCCCATCGTCGACGGAATTCTGGAGCAGTACGATTACGTGTTCACCACCATGGAGCGCGATAACCTCGATCCCCTGAGCGTGGACGCCGTTGTGCGGGTCGCGCTCTACAGGGAGGAGTACATGGAGTGGGGCATAAATCGTTTGGGGCGCATCCTGGAGAGCCTACACCGGCGCTCACGCGCCGACGATAGCTACGCCGACTACGTCGAGGATTCCGCGGTCGTGATCCGTGGCCTCGAAAGCATCGTCGCTGGCTCGGCCCTAGGGGAGATCGTCGAAGGGGCGAACGGTGCCTGAGCCAGATAATCCGTCGGGTCCAGGGCCAGCTTGCCTCATCCTCCGCGAAACTGGACCGCAGCCCCGAGGAATGGCCTTCCTGCCAGGACAGAGCCCGGCTTGTGCCTGGCGAGGAAACCTTCGAATTCAGCGGTACGCAAGAGGTAGGGGCGGGTTTGAAACCCGCCCCATCCGCAGCAACTTAAGCGACGGCGGCCTCCTTCCGTCCGCAGCTTAGAGCCAAGAGTTGCTGAGCCGTTCCTGGCTCCTTTCGTCGCTTGGCCACTCGGCAACCCACCGCCAGGCAACGCCCGATGCTTCGAAGTACCCTCACCAGTCGCCTCGGCTTATCCAATGCCTCGGCCAGCGACAACGCCCGCTGCCTGACCGTTCGTCCCGCTTTCACCAGGCTTCGATCCGCCCGCCCCCAACCTCCGCCACCAAGGATGACCCAGTGTTGGATGAGTAGACCCAGCAACTTCGCGTAGACTTCGCACAAAACCCGCCAGGGCTTCTCGGAGCGGGTTTTGTCGAGGTGGCCGTGTTGCTTCCACAGGTCGAAGAGACGCTCGATCTGCCAGCGCGCCCGCATCAAGACCGGGGCCTCCTTTACACTGAGCATCTCGGGGGGCGCGTTGGTGATCAGGCAATTCCACCCGGCAAGCTCTAGCCGCTCAGCGCTCACCCGCTTCTCCTGACGTCTTTTCGCCCTCCGGTGCAACCGTCGCCGACGCTCCTCGGCCACCGCCTCCGGGACGCGCACCGCCAGCAGTCGCGCGGGCAGCCGCTGCTTGAGACCCAGCCAAACCCTTCGTTCGTGGCACTCTCCCCCTTCGGCTGCAAGCCCCTTCAGGTAGGAGCCGATCTCCAGGCGCCGAGCGGGAGCGGCGTCCTCATCCTCGCCGAAGAAGATGGCCGTCCCCGCCTTGAAGCGGCTCAGCCAGTAGCTGCCCCTCTCATCCAAGAGGCGAAAGAGCTCCAGATCGAAGAAACCCAAGTAGTCGGCCAGTTGCAGTGCGCCGACAGGCAGTTGCTCTGCCTCTAGCTCCAGCGCGCGGTCGTGCTCCCGCCCCGCCTTCAGCACAGGAGCGTACAACTGCCCGCCGAGCAGGTCCAGGCGACAGCCGATCTTGAGTGCGGCCCCGCTCCTGCCGGTGGGCGCGCTGCCACCGCACCCGGGCCACACCTCCCGCAGCGTGTCGGGTAGCCCGATTACCGAGCCCCGTCGTAGACGCCAGAAAAGCGCCTTAGGATGAGTATGGCGACCGGATCGGCGGCGATGAGGAGCCTTCGGACGGCTGCGGCGAGCACCCGCTGCAGACACTCGGCGGCCCGCTCGGTGCAACGTTTGTCCAAGCCGTGGGCGCTGATGTGCACGCCGCGCACGGCGGCGGCCTGAGCGCGCTCCTCGGCGGTGGCATCGGGATTGGCCAGCCAGCCGAACACTAGCGCCTGCACGAAAGTGGCACCGCTGAGCTTGCGCTGGCGTCGGACGAAGCCGCTTTGGAGGGCGGCCTCGTCGGTCAGGACATGATGCATAGCGTCGGCGACCCGTGCTATGGTGGACGACATAGGGTTTCCTCCCGTAGTTCGCTCGGAATGTAAGACACTCTAAGCCTGCCACGGTGAGGGAGCCCTTGCCAAGTCCTTAAGTTGCTGCGGATGGGGCGGGTTTGAAACCCGCCCCTACATTCGGATACGGATCAACCTGCTGCTACGACTTCGGGCATGAGGCCGCGCAGGAAGCGGCCCGTGTGCGACTCCTCGACGTTTGCGACCTCTTCGGGGGTACCGGTCGCGACGACCTCGCCGCCCGCGTCGCCACCCTCGGGACCGAGGTCGACGACGTGGTCTGCGGACCTTATCACGTCGAGGTTGTGCTCGATGACGATGACGGTGTTGCCAGCATCGACGAGCCTGTGCAGGATCGAGAGCAGCTTCTCGACGTCGGCGAAGTGGAGGCCCGTCGTCGGCTCGTCGAGGATGTAGACGGTCTTGCCCGTCGCCCGCTTGCCGAGCTCGCTCGCTAGCTTCACGCGCTGGGCCTCGCCACCGGAGAGCGTGGTCGCCGGCTGTCCGAGCCTGACGTAGCCGAGGCCGACGTCGCGCAGGGTGTCCATGCGGCGTGAGATCGCGGGCACGGGGGCGAAGAACTCGCAGGCCTCCTCGATGGTCATGTCAAGGACGTCTGAGATGGACTTGCCCTTGTAGGTGGCGCGCAGGGTCTCGTTGTTGTAGCGGCGGCCCCTGCAGACCTCGCAAGGCACGTAGACGTCAGGGAGGAAGTGCATCTCTATGCGGATCTGACCGTCCCCCCTGCACGCCTCGCAACGTCCTCCCTTGACGTTGAACGAGAAGCGGCCAGGCTTGTAACCCCGGATCTTGGCCTCAGGCGTCGAGGCGAAGAGCTGCCTTATGTGGTCGAAGACCTTGGTGTATGTCGCAGGGTTGGAGCGCGGCGTCCTGCCGATGGGACTCTGGTCTATGTCTATGACCTTGTCCACGTCATCCACGCCCCTGATGCCTGCGTGGCGCCCCGGCCGGTGCTTGCCGCGGCTGACGGCGTTGGCGAGGGCTTTGTACAGGATCTCGTTGACCAGCGTGCTCTTCCCCGACCCCGAGACACCTGTGATGCAGGTGAAGACCCCGAGCGGGAACTCAACGTCGACGTTCTTGAGGTTGTGCTCCATCGCCCCTAGCAGCTTTACGGACCCCGTCGGCTCCCTTCGCTCCTCGGGTGGCTCTATCCGCCGCCGCCGGGAGAGGAAGTCGCCCGTCACGGAACGTTCCTCGGCCTCGATGTCATCGACGCTGCCTGCGGCGATGATCTCACCCCCGTGCACCCCGGCGCCTGGGCCAACATCGATGACGTAATCGGCGTCGCGTATGGTCTCCTCGTCGTGTTCGACGACGATGAGCGTGTTGCCAAGGTCCCGCAGCTTCTCAAGCGTCGTCAGGAGCCGCCTGTTGTCCCGCTGGTGCAGCCCGATGGAGGGCTCGTCGAGCACGTACAGGACGCCGACAAGACCGCTCCCTACCTGCGAAGCGAGCCTGATCCTCTGTGCCTCTCCGCCCGATAGTGTTCCCGCAGACCGGCTTAGGGTCAGATAACCAAGCCCGACGTCGACGAGGAAGCCGAGACGCTCCCTGATCTCCTTGACCACCCGCTCGCCGATGATCCACTCCCGCGTGGTGAACTCCACGCCGTCGAAGAAGCGCTGCGCGTCCGTGACGGAGAGCTCGGTGAACTCGTAGACGTTCTTGCCGCCGACGGTTACGGCGAGGGCCTCGGGCCTGAGCCTCGCGCCCCTGCACTTCGGGCAGGGAACGTGGCTCATGAACTCTTCGATCTTCTCCCGCCTGTACTCCGAGTCGGTCTCGGCGTAGCGCCGCCCGAGGTTGCCGACGACCCCGTCGAAGCGGGTCATGTACTGCCTGCGGCGGTTGTAGCGGTTCCGGTACGAGACGTAGATGCGATCGCCGTTGGTACCGAACAGGATCAGGCGCCTCTCATCTTCTGAGAGGTCGCGCCACGGAACGTTCAGGTCAATCCCATACTTCTCGGCGAGCGCGCCGAGCACGCTCCTATGGTACTCGGTCTGCGAGTTGGCCCAGGGCACGAGGGCCCCCTCGTTTACGCTCAGGTCTTCGTTTGGGACGACGAGTTCAGGGTCTATCTCCAGCCGGCTCCCCAGCCCGTCGCAGCGGTCGCACGCCCCGTGCGGGCTGTTGAACGAGAACGTGCGCGGCTGTATCTCCGCGATAGAGGCGCCGCAGTTGGTGCACGTGAAGCTCTCGGAGAACAGCATCGACTCCCCTGGACCATCCCCGGCGACGGTCTCGATCTGGACGAGCCCTTCGGCCAGCTTCAGGGCGGTCTCGACGGAGTCGGTGAGCCGGCGCACTATGCCTTCGCGGATCACCAGCCGGTCGACGACGACGTCGATGTCGTGCTTGTAGTTCTTGTCCAGCCCGAGGTCGACAGGAAGCTCGTGCACCTCCCCGTCGACCCGGATACGGGCAAAGCCCTGCTCAGCGTACTCGTTCATCTGCTTACCGTACTCGCCCTTGCGCCCCCGCACGACCGGGGCGAGCACCATGAAGCGCGTCTTCTCCGGAAGCGTCAGTACCTTCTCGACCATCTGCTGCGGCGTCGAGGACGCTACAGGAAAGCCGCAGACGTGGCAGTGTGGCCTCCCCGCGCGGGCGTAGAGCAGCCGGAGATAGTCGTAGATCTCCGTCACCGTCGCGACCGTGGATCGCGGGTTGTTCGATGTCGTCTTCTGGTCTATCGAGACAGCCGGAGAGAGGCCGTCGATGTGGTCGACGTCGGGCTTGTCCATCTGGCCCAGGAACTGCCTCGCGTAGGCGGAGAGGCTCTCGACGTAGCGTCGCTGCCCCTCGGCGTAGATCGTATCGAAAGCCAGCGAAGACTTCCCACTCCCCGAGAGCCCGGTCACGACCACCATCACGTCGCGCGGCATGGAGACCGTTATGTCCTTCAGGTTGTGCTCGCGCGCCCCACGCACGACGATCTGGTTATCCGTGATCTCTTCTCACCCCTCTTTTTCGGGACGGCTCCGGCAAGTATACGGCCCCCTGTTGGGAGGCCAAATAAACAGTTTGCATTTGGCCATGATTTTACCATCTGAACGGCCCGCCTCTGTAAGCAGGTTTGCGATTTTCGGTCCCTGGCCCCAAAATGATACGCGCCGGTTACACCATGTTGCGAACGGAGCCCGTAGTGATCCTGAAGGACTTCTCCCGGATCCTTCTAGAAGAGTTGAGGGCGGACTGCCCGCTCCCTGGTGACGTCACCAGGCGGGTGCGCGGGCTCGCGGTCGACGAGCCGATAAAGGGTTGGATCTCCCCCGACGAAGTGGCAGTGACCGCCCGCGAGACCCTCGATGCAGATTTCCTCGAGGCCGTCGCCACTGCCGGCTCCCCAGCCATCATCTGGCGTCTGCAAGGCGGGGCGCAGCCCGAGGCCGTGGAGCGGGCCGACGCCCTCGGGCTCGGCCTGTTCTTGCTCACTCCCGAAGTGCCCCTCAGTAGACTATTCGAGATCTTCTCCCAGGACGACGGGCTGTTGCTGCTCTCCCACGGCGCGGGCCGGGCCCTTCTGGAGGGTGCCGGCGGGGATACGAAGGTCGAAGAGTTGGCGAGCAGGATCTCCGGCATGCTAGGACGCTCGGTGGTCATAGAGGACCCCGTTGGACGCCTGATCGCCAGCTCCGGGGACGGCCCCGAAGAGAATCGACTGTACGCGACGCTGGAGGAGGAGGGCCTGCGCGCCTCGAAGAGCACCACGGTCGACGAGACGCGCCGCGAGCGCCGCGACCGCTACGCCAGGCTTCCCGACAGCTACCTCTCCGTGCCCGTCGAGCGCTGGCGAGTCGCAGAAGGCGAGTTGTTCTGGACCCCCATAGGCACCGGCGCACCGGCGGGATACCTCTGGATCGAACTAGATGGCGCCAACCTGAAGCCGGAGGACGTGGTGCTCCTGTACTGGGCCAGGCTCGTCCTCGAGGCAGAGCTCGGCAAGGAACGCATACGCCTCGAGACCGAACTTGGCTTCAGGGGGGACTTCGTTGACGACCTCGTGGGCGGCCACTATGGCTCCGTCGAGCTTCTTTTGCAACGCGCCCGCTACCTTGGCGCCGACCTTGCCGAAGGAGCCCTGGTCATGGTGGTGGACATAGACGACTTCGCCCGCTACCTCGCGCGCCGCAGGCCGAAGGAGCCGGCCATCCAGGAGCTCAAGCGGCGCCTGGCCGACGCGGTACGCTTGCAGACCCGCCAGCTCTTCTCGAACTTCCTCCTCGGCCCGCGCTCGGACAACGTCATCCTCTTCCTTGGCTCTTCCGAAGGAGAGGAGCCCGACGAGCTGCCCGAAAAGGCGCAACTGCTAGCCAAGGGCGTACAGCGCTACGTCAAGGGACTCCTCCCGGACCTGACCGTCTCGGTCGGTATCGGGGGCTACAAGAAGGACCCGGCGCAGCTTCCCGAGGCCTACTCCGAGGCTGGGGTGGCGCTGGAGATCGGACACCGCATCCACGGCCCCTCTTCCGTCTCGACCTTCGCCGAGACGGGAACATACAAACTACTCTTCAGGGTGCTCCAGGAGAACCCCGAAGAGCTCGAAGCCTTCTACGCCGAGACCCTCGAGCCCGTCGTCCACTACGACTCCCGTTACGGGACCGAGCTTGTCCAGACCCTCATAACCTACCTCGGCAACGACGCCTCGACCGTGAGAACCGCCGGCGACCTCTTCGCCCATCGGCACACGATCCGCTACCGCCTCGACCGCGTAAGCGAACTGACAGGCCTCGACGTGGACAAGAGCGCAGACCGCGAACGCCTGACCCTCGGCATAAAAGCCATGCAACTCCTTGGCCGCGTCCCCGAAAAACCATCGAGCTTCGCGGATAGATAGGTTTCGGGCAATAGGCATCAGGTAGGGCTTCGGGCGACGTTGCTGAATAGCGCCTGCGCCACTAGT
>JBBPYN010000027.1:0-12620 GCA_038199875.1 Rubrobacterales bacterium | reverse complement strand
TCGGTGGAAGAGTTGCACCAGCGCATCCTTGAGTTCATCGAGTACTTCAACGAGACGATGGCCAAGCCGTTCAAGTGGACCTACAAGGGTCGTCCGCTCAAGGTTTAGACCGATGGGTTATTTACACCGCGATGCTCTAGGACAGCAAAGGTCGAAAGCAAGGAGCAGGTCACGATACCTGACGGTATTCGCCAGGCTTTGGTGGCATGAGTCGAGAAGGAATCAACGCCTACATCAGCGAACTGCGTGAACACGAAAGAACCAGATAACGGAGGTGGACATGCGCGACAGAAGCAACACCGAGGGGACTAAGACCACAATCGAGAACGAGGTCCAGCGCGCCGCCAGAGAATACCAGAAGCGCTCGCGCAGCACTCCCGCACACAGTAAGCCGGGCGGAACACCGCGTGAGAACCGGCCCAAGCTGCGCGGCGCACCCGCGGCGACCGCTGTAATAAAAGGCCGGGGCTGACCCTTATTCTCCCGGATGTCTTGATCCCTCCTTGTCCTGCACCTTATCTATGCGTACAATCCAGCGTACGTTTGAACGTACCATCGCAGGAGGTGCACGATGTTACAGGGAGACGAGATACGCTCGGCGAGCGAGGTAAGGCAGCGCTGGTCCGAGACATTGGACGACGTGGAGCACGGCGCTTTGGTGACCGTCACCCGGCGCGAGCACGGGCCGGTAACCATCGTGGACAGGGGGCGGCTGCTAGCGTTGCTGGAGCGGCAGGAGGAGCTCGAGGAGCTCGTCGAAGTCTACGAGATGCTTTCGGACCCGGAGGTGCGGGAAACACTCGAGGCAGCCGAGGCCCAGATCGAACGCGGCGAGGGCCTCTCCTTCGAGGAAGCCTTCGGCGAGAAGCTCTAGCTCTTCGTGCCGGAGGGCTACAGGGTCATCATAGCGCCCCTGCTGCTGGAGCAGCTGGAGGAGTTCGGCATAGTCGAACAGACCAGAAGCGCCATACGGGACGCGATGGCCGACCCCGAAAAAGCCGGCAAACAACTCACGGGTTCTCTCTACCCGTACCGGAGGCTCCGGGTGGGGCGGTACAGGATCAATTACAGGGTCGCCCCCGACGCCGATCCTCCAGAGGCGCGCTTCCTCTACTGTGGCCTTCGCAAGCAGGGTTCCAGAAAAGATGTTTACGAACGTCTCTTCCGGGCGTTGCGGCGAGGCGATCTCTGAGGCGAGTCGTTCCTCCTGTACCCGAAAAGGAGCCGCCAAAGTGACCTACGCCGTCGGTTCGCTGGTCAAGGCACGCGGCCGTGAGTGGGTCGTACTACCCGACTCCGAAGAAGACCTGCTCGTCCTCAGACCCCTTGGCGGTACCGAGGACGAGGTCGCAGGCGTCTACCTGCCGCTCGAAACCGTCGAGCACGCAACCTTCAACCTTCCAGACCCGACGAAGAGGGGAGACTACCTCTCCTCGAGGCTGCTGCGTGATGCCGTCCGGCTCGGCTTCCGCTCCAGCGCAGGACCTTTCCGCTCCTTCGCCAGGATCGCCGTGGAGCCGAGACCATACCAGCTCGTCCCCCTCATCATGGCCCTCAGGCTCGACCCCGTGCGGGTCCTGATCGCCGACGACGTCGGCATCGGCAAGACTATCGAAGCCGCCCTCATAGCCCGCGAGCTCCTGGACAGGGGAGAGGCAGACCGTCTTGCCGTCCTCTGCCCGCCCCAGCTCGCCGGCCAGTGGCAGGCCGAGCTAAGGGACAAATTTCACATAGAAGCCGAGCAGGTCCTCCCAAGCACCGCGAAGCGCCTGGAGCGTCCCCTCCGCACCGGCGAGTCCATCTTCGACCGCTACCCCTACGTCATCGTCTCAACCGACTTCGTGAAGTCCGACCGGCGCCGTGACGACTTCCTGCGCGCCTGCCCTGAGCTGGTGATAGTCGACGAAGCCCACACCTGCGCCGAAAGCTCCGCCGGCGAGGGCAGGAGCGCCCGCCACCAGCGTCACCGCCTCGTCTCCGGCCTTTCAAAAGATGAGAAGCGGCACATGATCCTGGTAACCGCGACGCCCCACTCGGGCAAGGAGGACGCCTTTAGGTTCCTGCTAGGCTTCCTCGACCCCTCGTTCCTTGACCTTCCCGACGATCTTTCCGGACCCGCCAACGAGTCCCACCGCCGGCGACTAGCCCAACACCTCGTCCAGCGCCGCCGCGCGGACATCAGGCACTGGATGGGGGCCGATACCCCCTTCCCGGACAGGAAGGAGGCTGAGGAGCACTACACGCTCTCCCCCGAGTACCGCAAGCTCTTCGAGAGGGTCCTCCGCTACGCCCGCGAAAAGGTCCAGGACGAAAGCGTCGGCGGCGTGCGCCAGAGGGTCCGCTGGTGGTCGGCCCTCGCCCTCCTGCGCTCCCTCGCCTCGAGTCCCGCTGCCGCAGCGGCCACCCTGCGCAACCGCTCGGCCCCGTCCGAGTCCGACACCGTTGCCGAGGCCGACGAGCTCGGCCGCCGCACCGTGCTCGACCTGATGGAGGACGAGTCCCAGGAAGGCGTCGACGTCGCCCCCGGTGGCCTTACCGCCGAGGACGACGAACACCAGCGAGAGCGCCGGCGACTCCAGGACATGGCCCGCGAGGCCGAAGCCCTCGACGGTAAGCCGGACGCCAAGCTACAGAAGGCCGTAAAGCTCATCTCCGGGCTCGTCGAGGACGGTTTCACCCCGATCGTCTTCTGCCGCTTTATCCCCACCGCCGAGTACGTGGCCGACGAGCTCAGGAAGAAACTCAAGGGCGTCGAGGTCGCGGCCGTCACGGGCACGCTCCCGCCCGCCGAGCGCGAGGAGCGCGTCAGGGAGTTGGGGAAGCACAAGAAGCGTGTCCTCGTGGCCACGGATTGCCTCTCCGAGGGGATAAACCTCCAGGAGCACTTCGACGCCGTCTTCCACTACGATCTCTCCTGGAACCCCACCCGCCACGAGCAGCGCGAGGGCCGGGTGGACCGCTACGGCCAGCCCGAGGACACTGTCCGCGCCCTCACTTACTACGGAATAGACAACCAGATCGACGGTGTCGTTCTGGACGTCTTGATCCGCAAACACAAGCAGATACGCACCTCCCTCGGGGTCTCAGTCCCCGTCCCCGGCGACACCGAGGAAGTCGTCGAGGCAATATTCGAGGGCCTCCTATTGCGCGAGGAGTCGGGCAGCGATCTCTCCGACCGGCTACCGGGCTTCGACGAGTTCTTCGCCCCGAAGAAAGAAGACCTCTACAACCGCTGGGAGTCGGTGGGCGACCGCGAGAAGCGCTCCCGCACCATGTTCGCCCAGGAGTCCGTAAAGACTGAAGACGTAGCCCGCGAGCTTCAGGCCGTCCGAGCCGCCATCGGCAGCGGCGAAGAGGTCGAACGCTTCGCCAAAGCAGCCTTCCAGGCCCACGGCGCCGTAATAAGCCAGAACGGCAATGTCAAGATAGATCTCTCCGAAGTACCCCGCGCCGTCAAGGATGCCATCGGGACGAATGGGACGGAGCGCATCACCGCAAAGTTCGAGCTACCCGTGAAGGACGGCGAGGTTTACCTGAGCCGTACGCACCCGATCATCGAAGGCCTCGCCTCCCACGTTATGGACACGGCCTTAGATCCCCTCGGCGATAGCGAAGCCCGCCGCTGCGGCGTCATGAGCACCTCCAGCGTCGAGCGTCGCACCACGCTCCTCCTGGTCCGCTACCGCTACCATATCATCACCCGCTCCCCCGGAGGTGAGGAGCGTGCCCTGCTCGCCGAGGACTGCCAGCTCGCCACCTTCGCCGGGGCCGCCACCGACCCGCAGTGGCTCGGCAGCGAGGCCGCCGAAGCCCTGCTCTTGGCGAAACCCGAAGGCAACGTCCCCCCTGACCGGGCCGAGTACTTCCTCAGGCAGGTCATCGCGCAGGGCGACGCGCTCGGGGAGTACCTCGCCGGCGTCGCTCACCAGCGCGGGGAGGAGTTGCTCGAGGCCCACAGGCGTGTGCGGCAGTCTTCCCGGCAGACCGGAGTGCGTTACCGAGTGGAGCCGAACCTCCCGCCGGACGTGCTCGGCATCTACGTCTACCTCCCGAAGCGGGGCTAGGAGGACGCCGTGAGGACGCGTTCCAGGGAAGACTTCACCACGATCAGGACGGAAGGCCAGATCCTGCCTCCCGACCTCCTCACACGCATCGTCGAGCGCGACAAGGATCTCGAAGGCCTCGACCCCGGCTCCTACCACCTCGTCGGCCAGACCCTAAACGAGGCCATAAGCCGCTCGTGGACCGTGCTCCAGGGCGTATGGGCCTCCTTCAAAGACCGGCGCGCCGCGCTCCCGGAGGGACAGCCGGAGACAGCGATGACCCGCGAGCGTTGGCTCCTGCCGCTGTTCAGGGAGCTTGACTACGGACGGCTCGAGACCATGCGGGCCGTCGAGATAGAGGGCAAGAGTTACCCCATATCCCACCGCTGGCGGCACGCTCCGATCCACCTCGTCGGCTTCCGCACCGACCTGGACAAACGCACCCCCGGCGTGGCTGGGGCCGCACGCGTCAGCCCGCACGGTCTCGTCCAGGAGTTCCTCAACCGCTCCGATGATCACCTCTGGGCCTTCCTCTCCGACGGCCTGAGGCTCCGCATCCTGCGCGACAACGCGAGCCTCACCCGCCAGGCCTACGTCGAGTTCGACCTCGAAGCCATGATGGACGGCGAGGTCTACCCCGACTTCGTCCTCCTCTGGCTCCTCTGTCACCAGTCCCGCGTCGAGGCCGAACGCCCGGAGGAATGCCTCCTCGAAAAGTGGTCCCATGCCGCCGCCCAGAGGGGCACCCGCGCCCTCGAAGGCCTCCGCGATGGGGTGGAGGAGGCTATCTCCGCCCTCGGCTCCGGCTTCCTCTCTCACAGAGCAAACGACGACCTGCGCGGCCAGCTCCGTTCGGGCGAACTGGATGCCCAGGACTACTACCGCCAGCTCCTCAGGCTCGTCTACCGCCTCCTCTTCCTCTTCGTCGCCGAGGACCGCGGCCTCCTACTCGATCCTGACGCCGACGACGCAGCGAAAGACCGCTACACCCGCTTCTACTCCACCCGCAAGCTCCGAAGCGTGGCTGAGAAGCGCGTCGGTGCCCGCCACTCCGACCTCTACCGTGCCCTCTCGCTCGTCATGGACAGGCTCGGCGACGAGTGGGGTTGCCCGGAGCTAGGGCTGCCTGCGCTCGGCAGCTTCCTCTTCAGCCGCGAGGCGATGCCGGACCTATCGGGGGCCGAAGTCGCAAACCGCGACTTGCTCGACGCTGTGCGCGCCCTGTCGTACACTGTGGTGGACGGCGCTTACCGGGCCGTCGACTACAAGAACCTCGGGGCCGAGGAGCTTGGGAGCGTCTACGAGTCCCTGCTGGAACTACAGCCCGAGCTAGACTCCGCCTCCGGCGCCTTTGCCCTCCGCGCCGTCACCGGCAACGAGCGCAAGACCACGGGCAGCTACTATACGCCCCACAGTCTCGTAACCAGCCTCCTCGACACTGCGCTCGATCCGGTGCTCGACGAGGCCACGAGCAAGCCTGACCCGGAGTCGGCGATCCTGGACCTCAAGGTCTGCGACCCTGCGGTTGGCAGCGGGCACTTCCTGATCGCCGCCGCCCACAGGATGGCCAAGCGCCTCGCCTCCGTCCGCACCGGCGACGACGAGCCCTCGCCCGAGACCACCCGCGAGGCCCTGCGAGACGTGATCGGACGCTGCCTCTACGGGGTGGACCTAAACCCCATGGCCGCTGAGCTGTGTAGGGTGAGCCTCTGGATGGAGGCACTAGTTCCCGGTAGGCCGCTGTCCTTCCTCGATCATCACATCCAGGTCGGCAACAGCCTGCTCGGAACCACCCCGGACCTGATCTCTGGCAGCATTCCCGATGACGCCTTCAAGCCCATACGGGGCGACGACAAGAAGCTGACCAGCGCCTATAGGAAGCGCAACCGCGAGGAGCGCAAGGCGTGGGAGTCGGGCCAGCTCTCCTTCTCCCTACGCACCCTTTACAAGAACCGGGCAGCAATAGAGCGAGGCTACGAGCAGGTGGACGAAGTCAGTGAAGGCTCCGTCGCGGCAGTCCGGGAGAAGGCCGCTCGCTACGCCATGCTGCAACGGTCAGACGAGATGCTCCATGCTCGCCGCCTTGCTGATGCTTGGTGCGCAGGCTTCGTATGGCCCAAGCGCGAGGGAGCGCCGGATGCGCTAACGCACGAAACATTCGCTCGACTGACACAGGATGTCTACACGCTCTCGGACAAAACCGAGGGGATGATAGAGTTCATCGCTGGACGGTACAAGTTTTTTCATTGGCCTCTATCATTCCCTAACGTGTTTAGCGAGGATGGTTCAGGCGGCTTCGATGTGGTGTTTGGGAACGCGCCATGGGAACGTGTAAAGCTTCAAGAGCAAGAATGGTTCGCCGTCCGCCGACCGGACATAGCGAATGCTCCTAACGCTTCTGCTCGCAAGCGCATGATAAACGCTCTGAAAACAGATGATGCTGCACTATATGATGCTTTCCTTGCAGATCTCCGTAAAGCCGAAGGAGAAAGTCATCTGATCCGCTCCAGTGGTCGCTTCCCGCTATGTGGCCGAGGAGATATAAACACCTACAGTGTCTTCGCTGAAACTAAGCGAGCCATGCTCTCTCCGACTGGACGAGTTGGGGCCATCGTACCCTCGGGTATAGCTACTGACAACACTACCAAAGAGTTCTTCGGTGAGCTCGTGAGCACCAGGACACTCGTTAGCCTTTATGACTTCGAGAACCGCAAGAAGATCTTCGCTGCTGTGGACAGCCGCATGAAGTTCTCCCTGCTCACTATGACGGGCAGCGACCGTCCGGCGGAGGTAGCGGACTTCTCGTTCTTCGCCCTTGATGTCATTGATCTCAAAAACCCTAATCGCCGGTTTCCGCTCTCGGCGGAGGATATACAGCTCTTTAACCCGAACACTCGCACCTGCCCAATCTTCCGCACCCGCCGTGACGCGGAGATTACTAAGGCCATTTACCGGAACTCGATTGTATTGAAGGATGAGACGCGCGGTGGTGGGTGGGAGATCGATTTTCTCAAGAAGATGATCGACTTCACTATTCATCGAGATCTACTTGGAGAATTGCAGGAGGACCGAGCGGTCAAGAAAATTGGCGACGGTCAAGTGCTGCCCGCAGCCGATGCGCGTCCCGTCTACGAGGCTAAGCTCTTTCACCAATTTGACCATCGCTATGCCACCTTCGCATCTGTAGCGGGCGCGGCTTCCGAAGTTGAGGCCGTTTCCGTGGCAGAGAAGCAGGATACTCATTTCGCAGTCATACCCAGATACTGGATTCCGTTTAGAGATTTCGAGAGCCGGGTCGAAGGCCGTCCGATCCACTTCCAAGGTATCCTCTCTGTCAGAGGCATTACTAACGCAACGAACGAGCGGACGATGATCACTTGTATAAGGCCGTATTCGCCCGCCTTCAACAGTGTCGGTAACGTCTTTGCACGTACTGTGTCGGAAGCCCTGTTCTTGTGTGGTTGCTTAAACTCCTTCGCTGCTGATTATGTATCGCGGCAGAAGCTTGGCGGGCAGAACATGGATCCGTTCGTGTTTTTCCAGTTGGCTGTAGTGTCACCAGAGGTGACTGCGATACCCTGCGCGTGGGATACTCGGAGTACTTTCATAGCCTTCGTGTGTTGTCGGGTACTGGAGTTGACGTACACGGCGTGGGACTTGGAGCCCTTCGCCCGCGACCTCGGCTACGACGGCCCACCGTTCCGTTGGGAACCTGAGCGCCGCTTTCTGCTCCGCTGTGAGCTGGACGCCGCTTTCTTCCACCTCTACGGCATCGATCGTGACGACGTAGACTACATCATGGAGACTTTCCCCATCGTCAAGCGCAAGGATGAGGCGGCCCATGGCGCGTACCGTACCAAACGCGTCATCCTGGAGATCTACGACCACATAACCCGCGCCGCCAAAACCGGCCAGCCCTACCAGACCCTCCTCGACCCCCCGCCAGCGGAGCTAGACCTCGCCGCCAGCGAACCCGCCACCGTCACGCCCCTTCGCCCACGCGAGGAGCGCCCCTATTTCCGGCCCGAGGAGTCGCAACCTGCCTCCATAGCCGCAGAAAAGAGGGCGCCCTACGGCGAAGGCATCAAGAAAGACCCAACCAGCCCAACCCCCGACCAACCCCAGTACCCCGCGGACACAACACCCGAACCCGAGGACCCCTCACAGCCCCCGCCCGAGCATCGTGATGGCTCGGACGAGCCTGCCCCTGAGCAGAGCCCCGACGCCCCGCCCGACGCGACTCTCTTCCCCGACAACGAGGTCGAGACAAAGAACACGATACCGAGCATCGAGGAAGCCGCGCTCGCCCTCCACGCCTGCGTTCCCGACGGCGAGAAAGTCCAGCGAGAAAGACTCCTTCTCGACGCCGCCCGAGAGCTAGGCCACACCAAGCTCACGAAGAAGGTGCGCCGCTCCCTAAACAAGGCACTTAAGGCCGAGCACAACAAGAAACGCCTCAAAACCGACTGGCAGCTCGTCTGGAAGCCGAGGAAGTAGGAGCAGACCTGATGGCGCCACAAGACCGAGATAGCGAGGAAAATACGCAGCGATCTCATGCCGAGGGTATAGAGCAGGGCGAGACAGCTCCTGAGTACAAAGACAACGAGGGTGGCGACGAAAGCAGCGAACCGGAGGCCGTAGCTTCCCCAAGCGACTTGTTGGATCATCTGTCGCGAATGATGAGTTCGCTAGAGCAGGCGTGGTCTGAAGCTCTGGATACGGAGCCTGCCGCCCAGGCCCGTGAGGAAGCCGTAGGAGTTTGGCAGAGTTTCGTTACGGCTCACATGAGATGGATCGAGCAGGTAGAGCGGATCGGTAGACGTCTGGGAGTGTCGAGAACTATCGACAGTTTTCCACTCGACGACGCGGGCTTGGCTCAGCTAGAACTCGAGCCGGCCGACCCGGCTCGTAGATACTACCAACTGGAGATCGCCTCCCTGTACGCTTTTACGAGCCTCATGGATTCGCTGCAGGGTCTAAACAATCCTACAGGGCAACGAATTGATCTCCTCAGAGGAAGAGTGATAGAGACGTGGTGGGAGGCTGGGGCGTTCTCGCTCGTCAGGCGGCGTGCCACTGCCCTAGCCAGGATACTGAGAGAGCAGCAAGTCTGCTTGCAAGAGCTGGCGAATCAATCGCGTGAGGCTGAGAGCATTCCTGGCGGAGATGTATTCTCACCCCCGAGCTGGATGGAATCGCTCCACGCCGCATCTGACCTCATAAGCCAGGGCTGGCATGTTGCGGCTCTGCCACAACTTCTGCTAGGGCTCAGATCGGTGTTGGCCGAGGCCGCCGGGGTCAGCGCCGACGAGCTTCCCATACCGCTCGGCCCACATCTCGCAGGCATTCCGCAGCTTAGCTTGTTAGAGGCGCCGATCTCCTTGCTGGAAAATGCAGCTATACGCTCCGGTGAAGGCAAACAGGTGGATCCCGGCGTCGCGATATCTCTCACCGAGGAGCTCTCGCGACGCATCCAGGAACTGGCCATGAACCCACCTTCTGGGGAAGCCTTGAGCACGTTGAGGAGCCCCGAAGGTGGCTGAACATAAGGTGCTCGCGCGCTTCGGCGAGGTAGAGGTCACAGAAGGCGTCGTATCGGCGAAAGTGACCAATAGCATCAACGAGCCCGCTTCGGTGGAGGTCGTGATCTCGAAAGCCGCCCTGCTCGATGCCAACCCCGACTATCAGGCAGAGGCGCAGGTTTTCGTAGACACGGACGAGGGGCTTCACCTTCTCTTTACCGGTTTCACCGTTGCTGCCGAACCGAATGAAGCCGGCACCTTAATCACCGCTACCACGGATACTCAGAAGCTTAGGGAGACGAAGACAGGAGGTCTAAGCTTCAGCCGTGTAGACGATCTTGAGGTGCTGTGGGCAATCCTACGTTCATCCGGTATGGAAGACGACAAGATACAGATTGAGGGATTTGAGCCCGGACCGCTTGAAGTATTCGAGGTCGCAAGCGCACTTGACGGAATTACCATCGAGAGGCCCACAGCTATCGGGGACGTTCGGATGTTGCCTGAAGGACGAGTGTCACGGATGGCTGACGGCATGGGTCCCGAAGAGCTCGAGCATCGATACAACGGAGGCTCTGCCTGGGCTTTCACCCTGAGAACAGCGCGGACCCTATTCGAAGCGGAAATGGAGGGTCTGAGGGAGATCGACGCGGCTTTGGCTTGGTTGACGACTAGGACGCACTACAGCGGCGTGAGGTTGCCGAAGGGCGGGGCGAGACGCTTTCGACGTGACTGGACGATGGCAAGGATCTCTCGAAGGGATGTGGTGGTCGCAAGAGGAGTTTGCACTGGTCGAAGGTGGCTGCGTTCTCCTCTAGGTATAGCCTATCGTCCCGAGCTAGTCATCCACGAGGTAGAAGACCTAGAGTCACTTCCGCTGCCTCCAGACATCTCGCCGCAGATGCGCGAAGCCTTCTCAGCCTGGAGGCGGGCCGCGGAGGAGAGCGATCCACTGGCGGCCGTGGTCGCCTTGTGGGAATGCGTAGAGTTCTACGTCTCCGGTGTTTCCGTGGACGAACTATTCACTAAACCAGAACGTCGTGTCGTGCTGAGGAGGGCCACTGAAGGCCTTCGAGGGATGCAGCTAGAGCGAACCCGGGAGGTAGTAGGCAGGCTCAACGAAGCGCCACTTCTAGTTCGCCTCAGGGCGGCTCTCGAACAAGACGGCGTACCCTGCACCGAGGGGGAACTCGCGCTACTGCGTGAACTTCGGCAGCTTCGCAACGACTTTGTTCATGGTAGGTCCCGCAAACTACCTGCAGAAGTCGACTTGAGATACGCTAGAGCTATCGTGAACCGCATGCTGGTCCATAGGCTAGTCCGACTTTGCCAACTATCACCGAGAGTCATACCGAGCGGAGGTTCTGTTTTAGAGCTCTTGCGGAGTGTCTCTGAGAGATCGTCCTAGATGCTGAGTACAACATCAGCTGCCTTCGCACCGCCTGGCAGCGCGTATGGCGTCCCGAGAAGAAATAGGCTCGGGGTTGGATAACGTGTACAATTACCCAGACGGCTCAGATCAGCCGAACGATCGTAAGGTCGGCGAAAGGAGGTGAGCTGTGGCAGAGCTACTGGGCAAGGAGATCGAAGCCATCGAGGTGGAGGAAGTCTCGCGGGAGGAGGTCATTGAGGAGATCGACCACGAATCACGTGAGAGCCTCCATATGTCCTTCGACGAGTTTCTGCAGGCTTACCGCGAAGGCGATCTGCCAGACACGCTCGCCGCGAACGAGCTGGTAACCCTCCTGCGCTTTGCCGGGCTCGCATAGGGCGTTCCGGCGCAACGCGTCGCAGTTCGCGGCGCATCTGAGCTCCCTCCTCACCCGCACAGTCACGGACCATCCTCTGGTATGCCGCTTCCACGAGGAAGAAGGTGTCATCACCGCCCTCATCCGCTTCAAGGGTGCGACGAGGCGTGAGAGGATCGTCACCCTTGGCAACGGTTGCCAGATCTACGTCTTCCAGAGAGTTCTCCCAAACCCGGAGGACATTCGTAAGGTCACCACCGCCGAGAGCTCCTACTCTTATGGGCTAGGCAGGGATCTCGAGAACGACTGGTTGATCCGGTACGACTACGTGCCCGAGAGGAGCGAGCGCGACCCCGAGTACAACTACCCCGTCGGGCACGTCCACTTCAACGGGTACTCCGAAACCTACGAAGACTTCGAGATCGCCGACAAGAAACCACTGCGCAAGCTACACTTCCCGACCCGGCGTGTCAGCCTTGAAGACTTCGTGGAGCACCTCGTATTGGAGTTAGGCGTGCCGGCCAAGCAAGGCGACGAGCAGACTATGAGGCTACTGGCCGAGAGCCACGAGAAGTTCGAGAATGAGAAACGGACCAAGGACTAGCGCTGACCTCCTGGACGCTGACCAGGCCGGCATCTACATTGTCTCGAATGGAGAGTTTGCACGCTGCTCCTCGGGAGACCCAATGTGGCGCCGCGAAGCTTTGAGTCATAGTTCCGTGCAGGATGTTCGCCAAGAGATCGAGGCCCCTCCCGCGAATATCGGAGGAGCGGGTTAGGTACCCAGAAGTCTCCATGCGCGAACTCGAGTTCCCGCGTCCGTAAACCAGGCATCGCCTCATGCCGCCACACGAGTATCCAGGCCCTGTGGTCCAATTCTTGAGCAGGAAAACGTCAAAACAGCGTCGGTAGCGTCGGTGCAATCAGATTCATACCGACGCAAGATCCGGATGAATTTACCGGCAGGAACCTAGCCCTGCGGCGGGTCGTCGGGATGGGGGTACCAGACGGCCCTCTTACGGCCACGTACTCATCAGAAAGGCGAGCGGTCAGGTGGGAGACGAATGCCTCCTCGCCGACGTCGCCGTAGTGCCGCGCAGACAGCGCTGGCCCGGAGCGCCGTACCGACGAGGTACGAGCGGAGACCGTGCCCCACCGCCGGCCAGATATATCCGAGGGATCGGGAAGGGGGTCCGGAGTGCGAAAGAGCAACCTAAGCCCACCGAGGACTAGAACGGCCGGCACCACTAGCGCCAGCACAAGGACGATGGTGCCAGCAGAGGAGGAGCGCAGGACGATCGCTGCCGTGA
>JBBPYN010000026.1:0-20439 GCA_038199875.1 Rubrobacterales bacterium | reverse complement strand
TCCTCCATCGTCTTGCGCTCCATTTGACTTCCCACTCTCGTTGGCAACATACTCCGCGTATCTTACCAACTCTAAATAGGGAGACTACCGAGAAAAGGAGATTGAGTATATGAGCGAAGGTACATACCTCGACGAACCCTCTGAGGGTTCGTTCACTTCACGGCGTAAGTTCCTGGCCGGCTCGGCTGCGGCGCTCGCCGGCGGCGCGTTGCTGGCGGTGCCTGGCGTGGCTAAGGCGCACACCACCGCGGAGCCCCCGACGGACATAGGCATGCTCAACTACGCGTTGACGCTCGAGCACCTGGAGGCGACATTCTACGTCCAGGGCCTGAGAAAGTTCGATGAGCAGGACTTCCGCACCAGCAACCTCTTTTCCGGCTCGGGCAACCTCCTGCGGCCCACCGTGTACGCGAACTTCAAGCGCATCCGCGACCACGAGCTCGAGCACGAGGAGACGCTGAAGGCCGTGATCAGGAGCCTCGGCGGCAAGCCGGTGCCCCGCTGCAACTACAATTTCAACAAGACGGCCTTCACTAGCGTGGAGAAGTTTGTCGCCGTCGCGCAGTTCCTGGAGAACACGGGGGTAACTGCCTACGCTGGCGCGATCGCCCACATCGAGGCGGCCAAGCTCTTGACCGCCGGGGCGACCATCGCCACGGTGGAGGCGCGCCACGCCTCGTACCTCAACCTCCTGAACGGCGACGTCCCGTTCCCGATGGCCTTCGACAAGCCGGTGGCGCCGCGGGCGATCTGCAACGCGATCCAGGCCGAGAACGGCGGGTTCATCGTCTCCTGCCCGCAGCCGTACGGGCCTTACGCAAACCTCGACGCGCTGTGCGCGCTGCTACCCAACAGGGTGAGGCGCTAACGTCTTAACGTCTCGAATCGCTAGCGAGGGTACAGGGGCCGGGGCCAGGACTCCGGCCCCTGTATTGCTGTCGCAGCACTTCCGGGAAAAAGACCGGCCCGATGGGTACCGACTTGGGTTGAGTTGGAAGGTCAGCCTGACCTCCCCATCCTCGTGCCGCCAGGCGTAGCTGATGCCAAGGCGCTCCATGATGGGGTAGAAGCTGCCCCACATGGCGTCGCCGGCGTTCGGCTCCAGCCCAACGACGCCCGAGATGTCTTCTGCCTCAGGCCACCCCGTGACTCTCCGGCGGGGATCGAGGCTGCGCTCGCAGCGGGAGCGCAGGCCATCGCGGTTACCGCCGACCTCACCCGCCGGAAGTTCCGCGACTCAGAACTTTTGGATCGCTCCCACGTAGTGGACGACCCTCGCACATTACCGGCGCTGGTGCGCCGGCTGACCGGTTGACCCTGGCAGGAGGGCTTGCAGGGGTGACGAACTCGGCGCGGGCCCGTCTCGAAAGCACCGCCGTGGCGGTGCCGTGGCGGTGCCGCGAGCCTTGTAGAGCCTTGTAACCTAGATACTCTGGGATATAATCTGGCGTGCTGTAAGTGAGCAAGGGGTCTTCGGGCCCGTTGCTTTTTTTATCGTTCGGAGAAGGTGAGAGAGACGGCGACATTAGAGAGGCTTACACGGGTGGTTGAGGGCGTGCTCCCCGGGGGAACCGAGCTGGTCGAGGCCAGGTTCTCGGGGGGCCCTTTGCTCTCTCTGCTCCTTGACAGGGAGGACGGGCCGGTGGACCACGAGTTCTGCTCGCGGGTCGCCTCACGCGTCGCTCCCGCCGTCGAGGCCGAGGGCTACGACGGTCCCATCGAGGTCTCGTCGCCTGGCATCGAGCGCCCGCTGACTAAGCCTGAGCACTTCCGGCGCTTCGTCGGACACGAGGCGAAGGTCAAGACCTCCGAGCCCCTCGATGGGCGCAGGAACTTCTCGGGCGTCATAGACAGGACTGGCGACGATGCCTTCGTACTAAAACTCTCCGAGGGAGCGGAGGTGGAGCTGCCGTTCGGTTCCGTGACCCGCGCGAACCTCAAGGAGGACATATACAAGTGAATACTGCACTGTTATCTGCGCTACACGAGATAGAGACGGACAAGGGCATCCCCTTCGAGACGGTGAAGGGTGTGTTGGAGGAGTCGTTGCTCGCGGCCTACGAGGGCCGCGAGGGGGCCGACGAAGATGCTAGGGTCGTCCTGGACGAGGATACGGGCGACCTCAGGGTAATGAAGGACGGCGAGGACATAACGCCGCACGACTTTACCCGCATAGCGGCCCAGGTCATGCGACAGACCTTCTACCAGCGCCTCAACGAGGTACACAACGAGCAGTTGCTCGACGAGTACGGCGAGCGCATGGGCGACGTCGTGACCGGCATCGTGCAGCAGGCGCACAGGCGGATGACGCTAGTCGACCTTGGGAGGGTCGAGGCTATATTGCCAGCCAGCGAGCAGGTGCCCAACGAGCGCTACGAGAACGGCCAGCGGCTCAAGGTGTATCTGCTCGAGATCAGGGAGGGCGGCCGCGGGCCAAGCCTGACCGTGAGCCGGCGCCACGAGGGGCTCTTGAGGAACCTCTTCGAGCTCGAGGTACCCGAGATCTACGACGGCCTCGTCGAGATCAGGGCCGTCGCCCGCGAGGCAGGGCTGCGCTCGAAGGTGGCGGTGTGGTCCAAGGAGGCCGGGGTCGACCCCGTCGGGGCCTGCGTCGGCCCGCGCGGGAGCCGCGTCAGGGCTGTGGTCTCCGAGCTCAGGAACGAGAAGATAGACATCATCCAGTGGGACCCCGAGCCGGCGCGCTTTATAGCGAAGGCATTGAGCCCGGCGCGGGTGCGCGAGGTCTACCTGGACGAGGAGGACAAGCAGGCTGAGGTGATCGTACCAGATGACCAGCTCTCGCTGGCTATCGGCCGCGAGGGCCAGAACGCCCGCCTCGCCGTGAAGCTGACAGACTGGAAGATAGACATCAAGCCCGAGAGCCAGGTGACGGAATACGAGGAAGAGGAAGAGGACTGGGAGCCCGACGAGGACTCCACGATGCACCGCTGCAGGGCGGTCCTCTCAAACGGCCGCAGGTGCGCCAACATGGCGCTCCCCGGTTCGCTCTTCTGCGGCATCCCGTCGCACCAGGCGCAGGCCGCGGAGTTCGAGGGCATGGTAGAGGGTAGGGGATCGGATGAGTAAGCGCGTATACGAGATTGCCCGCGAGCAGTCACTGGATAACAAAGAAGTCATTAGACGCCTCAACGAGGCAGGGGTTGACGTGAAGAGCCACTCCTCCTCCGTGGACGAGAACGTCTATGAGAGGGTGTTCGGCACCGACGGCGAGACGCCAAACGGCCGTACCGAGGCCCAGGAGGCTGAGGCCCAGGAGGCGCGCGTCGCGGCCGAACACTCGGGGCACGGGGCCACGATCGCGGAGGCGCCCGCCCAGGGGCCGGTCTCGGTGCCTACGTCCGGCCGCCCGCAGAAGAAACGGCGCAGGGTCGTGATCGACGCGAGCGCGCGTAACCGCGGGAATCGCACCACCGCGCCAGCCGCCCCAAGGGAGCCCGAGCGGGCGCCCGTCGAGGAGCCGGAGGCGGGCGGCGGGGTCAGGGTCGAGCCTGGTGCGAGCGTCAAGGACCTTGGGGACGCCCTCGGGGTTCCTCCGACCCAGATCATCAAGGTGTTGATGGGCCTCGGGGAGATGAAGACGCTAACCCAGACTCTCTCGACCGAGGAGATAGAGCTTATCTCCGAGGAGCTTGGCGTGCAGGTGGAGATCGCCGCCGTTGAGGAGCCTGAGCCCGTCGAGGTCGCTCCAGACGACGACCCGGCTGACCTGGTCGAGAAGCCACCCGTGGTGACGGTGATGGGACACGTCGACCACGGCAAGACGAGCCTTCTGGATAGGATCCGCCAGGCCAACGTCCAGTCCGGTGAGGCTGGTGGTATCACCCAGCACATCGGGGCCTACCAGGTTGAGTCTGACGGCAGGAAGCTCACGTTTATAGATACCCCTGGCCACGAGGCCTTTACGGAGATGCGGGCCCGCGGGGCCCGCGTTACCGACGTGGTCGTGCTAGTCGTGGCGGCCGACGACGGCATCATGCCCCAGACGGTTGAGGCTATAGAACACGCGCGGGCCGCAGGGGTGCCTATGGTCGTTGCCCTGAACAAGATAGACGTCCCTAACGCGAACAGGGACAGGGTCCTCGGGGAGCTCTCGGAGCGGGATCTCGTCCCTGAGGTCTACGGTGGCGATACCGTCACGGTGCCGGTCTCGGCCAAGACCGGCGAGGGTATCGACGAGCTTCTGGAGAACATCCTGATCGTCGCCGAGCTTGAGGACTTGAAAGCCAACCCCAAGGCTCCGGCGAGCGGGTACGTGATCGAAGGCGAACGCGACCCTGGCCGCGGCCCCGTCGCGACCCTTCTGCTGACCCGCGGTACGCTGGAGAAGAGCGACGCCGTGCTCGCTGGTACGGCCTATGGCAGGGTAAGGGCGATGCTCGACTACACGGGCACGCGAGTAAGGGAGGCCGGACCTGGCACGCCTGTCGAGATCCTTGGTCTCTCAGGCGTCCCCGAGGCGGGGACGCGCTTCGAGGTCGTCGACCACGAGCGCATAGCGCGCGACCGCGCCCAGCACGCCGAGGAGAGGTTGCGCAGGCAGGAGCTCGCGCAAGGGGGCTCGCGCCGCACGCTCGAGGAGCTACTCGGCGAGGGCGGCACCCAGGACCTGAACCTGGTCGTCAAGGCCGACGTAGCAGGTTCAGTCGAGGCGCTCAAGGAGGCGCTCGCCAGGCTCTCCACTGACGAGGTGCGCGTCAACATCGTGCGCAGTGGGGTCGGGGCTCTCACGGACTCTGATGTCATGCTCGCATCCGCGAGCGACGGCATCTTGCTAGGCTTCAACGTCAGGCCGACCAACACGGCCAAGCAGGTCGCCGAGCGGGAGGCTGTCGAGATACGGACCTACGAGGTGATCTACAAGGCGCTAGAGGAGATAGAAGCCGCCATGCGCGGCATGCTCGCCCCCGAGATACAGGAGCGCGAGACCGGCACTGCGGAGGTGCGCCAGACCTTCCGCGTGCCCAACGTCGGTGTCGTGGCCGGCTGCATGGTGACGAGCGGTGAGATCTTCCGCAACAACCGCGTGCGCGTCGTGCGCGACGGCACCGTCGTATACGAGGGCAACATCGCCTCCCTGAAGCGCTTCAGGGACGACGTACGCTCCGTGCGCGAAGGCTTCGAGTGTGGCATCGGCGTCGAGAACTTCAACGACGTCAAGGATGGCGATGTGCTCGAGTTCTTCGAGACCGTAGAGGTCCCGAGGTAAAGGCGGCCTTTGTTCTGCGCGGTAAGGCTTGAACTGGAGCTGCCCTTCTCCTCGAGCCTGAAGGATAAGCGCCAGACGCTTCGCTCGCTCAAAGATAGGCTGCGGCGCAAGAACGTCTCGGTGGTCGAAACAGACCACCAGGACCTCTGGCAGCGCGCCACGCTGGAGATCGCGCTCGCCGCGGTCTCCCGCGGGGCCGCCGAGGAGAAGCGCGAGGAGCTGCGCAGAACGCTTCTGAACTACGAGGAACTTTCGCTCCTCGACTGGCGCGAGGAGTTCGTGAAGCTATGAGCGAGCGCACCCGCAAGGTAGAGTCGCAGCTAAAAGAGATAACGGGCGAGGAAGTAGCCGCGCTCTCTGACCCCCGCATCCAGGGCCTTGTAACGGTCACGGGGGCCAGGGTGAGCCCCGACCTGGCGCACGCGACGATCTTCTACAGCGTGCTCGCCGGTGAGGACGCTGACGCTGCTCACGAAGGATTGCAGAGCGCGGCTGGCCGCATCCAGGGCGCCGTTGGTGCCCAGACGCGCCTAAAGCGCACGCCGAGGCTGCACTTCGAGCCAGACCCCGTGGTGGAACAGGCGAGTAAGATAGAAGCCGCTCTCAGGGAGGTAAGGACCGATGAAGACGCGAACGACGAATAATACGGTCGGGGAGATCGCAGAGTTCTTGAAGACACTTGACAGGGTCGCCGTAACAACGCACGTGGGGGCCGACGGCGACGCGATCGGGGCCTCGGCGGCGCTTGTGCGCCTGATGCGCGCCCTTGGCGCCGAGGCCGTTTTCTGCCACGCTGAAGCCGTGCCTGATTACCTGAACTGGCTACTCCCTGATGAGGCCATGACCGAGCTTCCATCAGACTATGACCTGCTCGTCGCCGACACCTCGCGCGCGGACCGGACCGGCGTTCCCGTACCAGAAGCCGGCGCCCGTCTGAACGTGGACCATCACGAGGACAACCCCTTCTATGCCGAGTACAACCTGGTCAACCCGAGGGCGGCGGCGACGGCGGAGATCGTCGCCGACCTCTATGCGGCGCTAGGCGTGCCCGTGGAAAGGCCAGCGGCCGAGGCACTGTACGTCGGCATCAAGACCGACACAGGAGGGTTCAACTTCCGCAACATCTCCCCGCGGGCGCACGAGCTCGTCGCAGATCTACTTCGGGCTGGCGTCGTGCCAGCCGAGGTCAACGAGCGGATCAACCGCAGGGGCAGCGTAGAACAGCTCAGGATCGTCGGCGTCTCCCTCGCCAACGCCGTGCAATACGGCGAAGCATTGATCTCCACGGTCGAGAACGCCGACTACGTTCGGACGGGCGCTGATGAGATCGAATCCAAAGAGTCCATCGACCAGCTTCGGACGGTCGCAGGCGTTGACGTGGTCGCCCACCTCCGCGAGGTGCCGCAGGGCACGAAGGGCTCCCTCCGTTCTGAGACGGTCGACGTCGGGGAGATAGCCCGCCACTTCGGCGGCGGCGGCCACAGGCTGGCCGCCGGGTACACGACGCCACGCCGCCCCAACGAGGCCAGGGAAGAGCTTCTAGAAGCACTGCAAGGCGTCGTTGACCTCGGGGGCGGACGATAACAGAGAGGTCTCTATCTGGCGGCCTCCTGCTGGATAAGCCGCCAGGCATGACGAGCGCGAGGGCGGTCTCCAGGGTCAAGCGGCTCCTTCCGAAGAAGACCAGGGTCGGCCACACGGGCACTCTCGACCCGCTTGCCTCCGGACTTCTCGTGCTCCTGATCGGACGCTCCACCCGTCTATCACGCTACGTAACGGACCTCGATAAGTCCTACACCGCTACGGCGCACTTCGGCGCGGTCTCAGACACGCTTGACGCGGAGGGCGACATCACGGCGCTCGACACGCCGTTCCCCCCACAAGATGCCATCGACGATGCGCTCCCCGCCTTCACTGGGGGACTCCTCCAGGTACCACCCATGACCTCGGCCCTGAAACGCGGAGGCACGAGGCTCTACGACCTCCACCGCAGGGGCATCAGCGTCGAAAGGGAACCACGCCCGATCACGGTCCACGAGATCAAGCTCATGAGCCTCGACCCCGCTGAGCAAACCGCCACCTTCGGGCTCTCATGCAGCAGCGGAACCTACGTAAGAACCCTCATAGCGGATCTGGCAACGTACCTGGGATCAGGCGCCTACCTCACCGCCCTCCGCCGCACTACCGTCGGCCAGCTCAACGTCGACAACGCCAAATCCCCCCATGACCCAGAAACACTACATAACCACATAATACCCGCAATAGAGGTGGTAGCCCATCTGCCTTGGGTGGCTGTTCCGGCTGGGGAGGGCCGTAGGCTCGTTTGCCACGGCAGGCCTACTGGGAGGCAGGGGGTTGATGGCAGTTACAGGGTGATGTGTGGGGATGAGTTGTTGGCAGTGTACAGGGACTGCGGGGACGAGGGGCGGGCCGAGGTGGTGCTTTGCGAGGGGTAGTCGTGGCCCTCGGCAACTTCGACGGTGTGCACCTTGGCCATCAGGAGGTCTTGAGCCTGGCTGTGGAGGAGGGGCTGCGCAGGGGCATGCGGGTCGTTGCGGCCACCTTCCATCCGCATCCGCGGGCTGTGTTGGGGGCAGGGGAGCCACCCAGGTTACTTACGGCTTCCGGGTTGAGGCGCGAGGCGTTGCTACGTTACGGGGCCGATGAGGTTGTTGAGATCCCCTTCGACCTCGGGCTATCGAGGAAGAGCCCTGAGGAATTCGTGCGTGACGTTCTCGTGGGTGAGATCGGGGCATCGGTCGTCGTAGTTGGGGAGAACTTCCGTTTCGGCTACAGGGCTTCTGGCGACGTTCGGGACCTGCAGCGGCTCATGCGGGAGGCTGGTGGCGACGCCGTCGCTGTAAGGGTGCGTGGTACCGGAAGGGGGGGTGGGATCAGCTCCAGCCGTGTTCGGGTCCTGGTATCCGAGGGCGAGGTTGCCGAAGCGGCACGCCTCCTTGGCCGTCCTTACGTACTGAGGGGGGAGGTCGTCGTCGGGGACAAACGTGGAAGATCCATAGGTTTCCCTACGGCCAACGTGCTGCCTGACGTTGAGGCGGTCATCCCCGCCAGGGGCGTCTACGCCGGGTTCGTGATCGTCGGGGACGACACCTACGCCGCCTGCACGAACGTCGGGGTCGCGCCCACGTTCGCGCGGGCCGAGAACCGCGTCGAGGCTTATCTTCTGGATTTCGACGGCGACCTGTACGGGCGAATCGTCGATGTAGGGTTCACCAGTAGGATACGCGAGGAGAAAAAGTTCTCCGGGGTGGATGAGCTGAAGGACCAGATTCAACGCGACGTCGAGGCAGCAAGACTTATATCAAGGGATCTTGATTAGCCTCTCACCCGCTGCACGAATGCCGCACGCGATTTGCTCTGTTCTCTAGCGCACCGTGTTTGCCAGGGAACCGGTGCGGGTCGCCGCGTGTATAAGCAATAGACGTGCATACAACGCTGGGAGGCGAAGTGTCCTGCATACGCATCGGGCTCGGCATGAGGTGCTTGACGGCGATCTCAGCTGTGCTCCTGGCGCTGACGGCTTGTAGTAAAGGTGGAGAGGGGGAGCGAGGAGGCGGTGGCGTCGCGAGCAAAGACAGGGTGGAAAGCGCTGCCAGGCCGGAGTCCGGCGCCGGGTATGCAGGGAACGCTGTTGCTGGAGAGGCCGTCTCGGGTGGGGTGGCCCCGCAGGATGATTTCGACCGTAAGATCGTCAAGACGGCCGACCTCGGCATAACCGCAGAGGACGTTCGCGGCGGCGCAGCCAGGGCCCGGCAGGTCGCCTCGAGGTTCGGAGGCACGATCGTCAGCTCCCAGACCTACCGCGCGGACAACGCAGTCTCTGCTGATCTTGTCGTCTCCGTTCCATCGGATGAGTTCGAGAACGCGCTTGACGAGCTGAGGGGACTTGGAGAGCAGGTCACGACCGATACGGTCTCGGGTCAGGACGTGACGGAGGAGTACGTGGACCTGCAGTCGCAGGAGCGAAACCTCCTCGCGGCGGAGCAGACGCTCCTGGATCTGTACGACAGGGCAGGGGACGTGCAGGGCGCGCTTTCTATACAGCGCGAGCTAACGGTCGTGCGGGGGCAGATCGAACAGGTCCAGGGCAGGATACAGTATCTCAAGCAGAGCAGCGACACGTCCCAGATCTCCCTCAGCATCCGTCCCGTCGCAAGCCCCCCGAAACCACCGCCAGCCTGGGACCCAGGGCTGATCGTAGCGCGCGCGTGGACCGCCTCGCTCGCCGTACTGCAGCGCCTTGCAGCCGCCGTCATCTCGACGCTCGTCTTCGGATGGTGGATCATCCCCCCGCTCGTCGCCGCAGCCTGGTGGTTGAGGCGCAGGATCGGGCGCCCAGGCTTCGTGGGTCCTGCGCCCGAGTCCTCTCAGGGAGAACCCTGACTCTGGTCTTCGCCGGGGCCGTTTTCCGGCAAGCTACAACAGCCGATACTAAGTGATGCATGTGGTAGCATAAGCGGTTGAATGGGTTAAACAATACGGACGTGAACAAAGAGGAGAAAGAAGAAGTTGGCTGTAGCTGAACAGAAAACGGAGATTATCCAGGAGCACCGGACGCACGAGGGCGACACGGGGTCGCCCGAGGTGCAGGTCGCGGTGCTTACGCGGCGCATAGCGCACCTCACGGGGCACCTGCGCGAGCACAAGCACGACTACCACTCGCGGCGTGGGCTGCTGAAGATGGTCGGGAGGCGCCGCAGGTTGCTCAAGTACCTGCAGAAGAAAGACGTCGAGCGCTACCGCGCGCTCATCGCCAAGCTCGGTCTACGCCGGTAGTCCGGGCAACAAGAGAAACAAGAGGAGAATTCAATAATGCGTCTAGAGATACCAGTAGGCGAGCGTTCGATCGTGCTCGAAACCGGAAAGCTGGCCAGGCAGGCAGGCGGAGCGGTGACGGCCAGGCTCGGCGACACCACCATACTTTCCACGGCCACGCGCTCGCTGGCGCCGCGCCCGGGCGCGACGTTTCTGCCCCTGAGCGTGGACATAGAGGAGCGCATGTCCGCCGCGGGTAAGATCCCTGGCGGCTTCATCAAGCGCGAGGGAAGGCCGTCTGAGCGTGCGATCCTGACCTCCCGCCTTACGGACAGACCTCTCAGGCCGCTGTTCCCGAAGAACTATCACTATGAGATACAGGTCGTAGGGACCGTCCTCGTTGCCGACCAGGACACACCGTATGACACCGTCAGCATGGTGGGTGCTTCCGCGGCGCTAGCGCTATCGGATCTGCCTTTCGACGGTCCGATCGGGGCCGTGCGCGTCGGGCGTTCGCTTGATGGCGAGTTCATCCTGAACCCGACCTACGACCAGATCTCCGAGAGCGACCTCGACCTCGTGGTCGCTGGCACCAGAGAGGCCATAACCATGGTCGAGGCTGGAGCGAACGAGGTCCCCGAGACCGTGATGGTGGAGGCGCTGCAGCTCGCCGAGGAGATCGTGCAGCGGCAGGCTGAGGCGATAGATGAGTGGGCAAGAGAGCACGGCAAGGAGAAGCAGCAGATAGGAGAGCCGGAGGAGAACCCCTTCCTCGCCGACTTCCGCGAGCGGTACTCAGGTCGCATCAAGGAAGGCATCGTCCAGACCGACCGCAGGGCCCGCAGCACTGCCCTCGGTGAGATCAGGGAAGAGATGGTCGATGGGCGCGAAGAGGAGGAGATACCCCGGATCATGGCCGCCTTCTCGACCATCGAGAAAGAGGCCTTCCGCGAGCTCTACCTCAAGGATCGCAAGCGCACGGACCTGAGGGAGCTCGATGAGATCAGGCCCACCTCGGCCGAGGTTGGGGTGCTCCCCACGGTCCACGGCACGGGCCTTTTCACCCGCGGCGAGACGCAGGTCTTGAGCTCGCTGGCCCTGGCCGACCTTGGTCTCGCGCAGAGGCTCGACACCATAGAGCCGCAGACGGGCAAGCGCTACATGCACCACTACAACTTTCCGCCCTACTCCACAGGCGAGACGGGGCGGCTTGGTAGTCCGAGGCGGCGTGAGATCGGGCACGGCGCCCTCGCCGAGCGCGCGCTCGTGCCTGTCATCCCTTCCGAGGACACGTTTCCCTACGCTCTACGCATAATATCTGAGGTGCTCGAGTCGAACGGTTCATCTTCGATGGCGAGCGTGTGCGGCTCGACGCTGGCGCTGATGGACGGTGGCGTGCCCATAAAGGCCCCCGTTGCCGGTGTTGCGATGGGGCTCGTCAAGGAGGGCGAAGACTATGTCATCCTCTCGGACATCCAGGGCCTCGAGGACCACATGGGCGACATGGACTTCAAGGTTGCCGGGACCGTAGACGGCATCACGGCGCTTCAGATGGACATGAAGATAACAGGCGTCTCGGCCCAGCTCTTGCAAGAGGCGCTGGAGCAGGCTAGGGCCGGGCGTCTGCAGATACTCGAGATCTTGCGGGAGGCAATCCCCGAGCCAAGGGCCGAGGTCTCGGATTACGCGCCGCGGGTCGAGGTCATAAAGATCCCGAAGGACAAGATCGGGATGCTCATAGGACCAGGCGGGAAGACAATCAACGCTTTGCAGGAGCAGTTCGGCGTGAACATCTCCGTCGAGGACGACGGGACGGTCTTCGTCGCTGGCGAGGGTAGCGTCTCAAGGGACGCCGCCGGTGCCATAAACGGGATGATGAAGGACGTGGAGGCCGGTGAGATCTACACAGGCAAGGTCGTCAAGACCACCAACTTCGGCGCCTTCGTCGAACTCACGCCTGGCCGCGACGGGCTCGTGCACATCTCACGCCTGGCTCCAGGCAAGCAGCGCGTCGAGCGGGTCGAGGACGTTGTCAACGAGGGCGACCGAATCAAGGTGCGTGTCCTCGAGATAGACAAGCAGAACCGCATCAGCCTCGAGAAGCTGGAGGGCTAGTGGCCGACCCCAACATAAGGCGGAAGGACCTTCCGGGGGGGCTCAGGGTCTTCACCGAGCCCCTCGCCGAATCGACGAGCGTCTCATTAGGACTTTGGATCCGCGCTGGCTCCCGCGACGAGAGGGACGAGGTCGCGGGCATCAGCCATCTGATGGAGCACATGCTCTTCAAGGGCACCCCGGATATGGACGCCCTCGGCATCGCGCAGGCCTTCGAAGGCATAGGCGCCCAGGAGAACGCGGCGACCGGCGAGGAGTACACCGTGCTCTACGCCCGCTTCCTGCCAGAGCACCTGGGGCGAGCACTCGAGGTGATGAGCGATATGGTCCTCAGGCCGACCCTCGCCGATCTCGAAAGAGAGCGCGAGGTGATCGTCGAGGAGATCAAGATGTACGAGGACAGGCCCGACCAACTGGCCGACGAGTACCTCTCGTCCTTGATCTTCAACGAGGACCCTCTAGGCCGTCCTATTATAGGGTCTGCTGAGACCGTCCGCGGCGTCGACCACGACACCCTGAAGAGGTTCCACCACGACACATACACGGCCCCCAACGTCTTCGTAGTCGCAGCCGGCAAGCTCGACCCCGACGAAGTCGAGCGGCAGGTCGAGCAGAAACTCTCAGGCCTGCCCGAGGGTGAGCCGTTCGTGCGCGAGGCGAGCCCGACGACACCGGCGAGCCGCTTCTACTTCAGGTTCAAGGAGACGGAGCAGTACCACGTCTCCATGGGCTCTTTGGGCATACCGGCCAGGAGCGAGGAGCGCTACGCGATGGCCGCGCTCAACAACGTACTTGGCGGCGGCATGAGCAGCCGGCTCTTCCAGGAGGTACGCGAGAAGCGTGGGCTCGCCTACGCCGTATTCTCCTACCACCAGGGGTACTCGGACGCAGGGGCTATAAAGACCTACGTCGGCTCGACCACGGGCAACGTGGAGGAGGCCGTCAAGGTGATCGTCGGGCAACTCGGCAGGGTCATGGAAGAGCCAGTCGAGGACGAAGAGCTCGAGCGGACCAAGCAGCAGCTCAAGAGCTCGACGCTCCTTGCCCTCGAAAGCACCTCGGCGAGGATGAACCGCGTCGGCCGCAGCGTCATAACGGGCGCCGAGCTGCTGACGCCCGAGGAGATCTCGGCCCGCATCGAGGCCGTGACCCCGGAGGACATCTCACGCCTCGCAAAGCAGCACCTCCGAACAGACAAAATGTACCTCTCCGCCGTCGGGCCGAAGGAGCTCGACCTCGGGAGGTATCTGAATTGAAGGAGCTACAGGTTTGAGCACATTCACCTGGTGCCTGTAGCCTGAAACCTCGAAAGGGAGGTTATACGAACTGTTGTTAGATAAAGAGACCTTGCAGGTCGTGCCCCTGGGCGGACTGGGGGAGATCGGCAAGAACATGACGGCTGTGCGCCAGGGGAGCGGGATAATCCTGGTCGATGCCGGTATGTCGTTCCCGGATGAGGAGATGCCTGGAATCGACCTCGTGCTTCCAGATTTTACTTACCTGCGGGAGCACACGGACGAACTCAAGGGCATCGTGCTCACGCACGGGCACGAGGATCACGTCGGCGCCCTGCCTTACCTGTTGCGCGAGTTCAACGTGCCCGTGTATGCGACGAGACTAACGTTGGGGCTCGTACGCAGCAAGCTCCAGGAGTTCGGGATCAAACGCGGCGACCTGCGCGAGATAAAGGCTGGGCAGACCCAGAACCTCGGAGGTTTCGGCCTCGAGTTCATCAACGTCAACCACTCCATCCCCGACGCCGTGGCCGTGGCCATTCGCACCAACGCCGGCCTGATCATCTTCTCCGGAGACTACAAGGTGGATCTGACACCAATCGAGGGTGACCCGATAGACCTCGGGAGGCTGGCCGAGCTCGGCAAGGAAGGTGTGCTCGCGTACTTCGGCGACTCGACCAACTCGGAGAGACCCGGCTACGTTCCCTCCGAGAAGACCGTCGAGGCGACTTTCCAGGACGTCTTCGAGAGGGCGCAAGGCAGGATCATCGTCGCTTCCTTCGCATCCCACATTCACCGCGTCAGCCAGGTTGTCGAGGCGGCGAAGAAGCACAATCGGCTCGTCGGTGTGGCCGGACGGTCCATGATCCGTAACGTCCAGATCGCAAGGGAACTCGGCTACCTTGACCTTCCGTCCTCGATGCTCGTCGAGCAGAGGGATATCAATAGGGTTCCCGACTCGGACATCGCCGTCCTGATGACCGGCTCCCAGGGAGAGCCGCTCGCCGCCCTGAGCCGGGTGGCCAACGGCACCCATCGCACCATAGAGGCCGGCCCCGGCGACACCGTAGTGATAGCCGCCCACCCGATCCCAGGCAACGAGCGCGGCGTCTCGCGCACCATCAACAACCTGATGAAACGGGGCGCTGACGTCTACTATAGCCCCCTGCGCAACGTGCACGTCTCCGGCCACGCAGCCCAGGAAGAGCAGAAGCTGATGCTGGCGCTCCTCAAGCCCAGGTTCCTCGTGCCCGTGCACGGTGAGTTCAGGATGCTCAGGCACCACGCCGACACCGCCCTTAGCCTCGGCATCCCCGAAGAGAATATTTTCATCATGGAGAACGGCGCCTGCCTGGAGTTCGAAAACGGCGAGGCACATCGGACCGAGAACGTCGCCGCCGGCATGTTCCTTGTTGACGCCGGCGCCATCGCCGAGAGCTCCGACGGCGTAATGCGCGAACGTCAGCAACTCTCGGAGGACGGCATGTTCATCGTCGTCGCCCGCATCAACGCCCAGAACGGCCAGCTCCTGGGACCGCCTGACGTGATCTCACGCGGCTTCGTTGACCAGCAGGCCGCAAACGGTATCGTCGACGAGTCTATGGCCGTGGTCACCAGTACCCTGGAACGGACGGCCAAACGCCAGGTAACGGATTGGGGCGAACTGAAGAAGGCGATCCGTAAAGACCTCTCCGGCTTCCTCTCCGACCGTACTGGCAAACGCCCGATAATCCTGCCACTAATAGTTGAGGTATAGATCTAACCCTGTACCACACCTTGCGGTTGACGGTAGACTTGAGGCTTATGGGCTAGACTAGGGGCGTGGCTACCCGCAAGCGCGCGCCGAAGAAGACCGCGAAGAAGGGCTCCTCCAGCAAGGGCCGCGGCAAGACGACCCGCAAGGGTAATTCGCCCTGGTCCCGTGTCAGGGACGGGCTTGCCGGGGCTATTACCAGGGAGGCTGTTGGGGTCCTCCTTCTGGCTCTTGGACTGTTTTTCAGCGCCGCGTTCGTGAGCGGACGCGGTGCTTTCCTTGGGGATGCCGGCACTTTCGTCGTCACCGGGTTGCTCGGGGTTCCCGGCTACGCGCTGGCCCCTGTGGCGGCCGTCGTAGGGCTGCTGCTCTTGCTCGGGCGCCTGACGGGGAGGTTCGTCGCCGGCGTGTCGCTGTTGCTGCTCGCCGGTGGCGCCACCTTCGCGGCCATCCTTCCCCAGGGGCGGCTCTTCTCCGCCAGGCACTACCCCGAGGCAGGTGGAATCGTTGGCAGCGCGCTCTATTGGGCCGTGCAGTCGGCTGGGGGTGCTATTGCGGCCGGGATCGTGATCTCACTTCTGTACGCTACCGGCCTCTCGCTGCTTACCGGTGTGAGCTTCGCCTCCGTCCTGGGCGCGCTGAAGTCGATTGGCATGGGGTTGGCCGGCGTAGGCAGGGCCCTCCTGGCGCGACTGCGCGAGAGGAGGAAGGAGCGGCCAGCCCCGTCTCGGGCGAGATCCGCGGAGCCTCAGGAGAAGGAGGATAGTTCGAGTGTGCGGGAGCTGCACGAGGAGCCTGGCGAGGAGACCAGGGCGATCGAGCAGGAGAGCGCGCCGACCAGGGAATTCGAGGTGGTGTTGCCAGAACGCAGGCCAGCCGAGGCCTTCACGGATGAGCGGGAGCTGGCACCTGGGGAGTACACGCCGCCGCCTTTCTCGATGTTGGATCTCGGGCATGGAGACCCAGAGCATGACGCCGAGGGCACGAGCCAGCGGCTCACGCGGGCGCTCGCGGATCTCGGGGTCGAGGCCCACGTGGTGCGGGCCGTGGTCGGACCCCGCGTGACCCGCTACGAGATGCGCCTCGGCAGCGGGGTCAAGGTCGGCAAGGTCAGGAATTTGCAGCAGGACATCGCTTACGCCCTCGCCGCAACCGAGGTCAGGATACTCGCCCCGATCCCAGGCAAGAGCGCGGTGGGGGTTGAGGTCCCGAACACCAGGCCTGCCAAGGTGACGCTTGGTGACGTGTTTCAGTCTTACCCTGACGCGAATGATTGGACGCTCCCTGTCGGGCTCGGCAAGGACATCTCGGGGCGGGCCGTATTCTTCGACCTCTCAGAGATGCCTCATTTGCTTGTCGCGGGGACCACAGGCAGCGGCAAGAGCGTCATGCTCAACGGGCTATTGACCTCGCTACTTCTCACCACAGACCCGCGGCAGGTCAAGATGGTCCTCATAGACCCCAAGCGGGTCGAGCTCTCGCAGTTCGGGCGGGTGCCGCACCTCATCACGCCTGTTGTGACCGACGTCAAGAAGGCCGCCAACGCGCTAATGTGGGCCGTCGCCGAGATGGAGCGCCGCTACGAGGTCCTCGAAAGGATGGGGGTCAGGTCGCTCGAGGGTTACAACGACAGGGCCGAGGTCCAGATGCCCTACGTCGTCGTTGTCATCGACGAGCTCGCAGACCTCATGATGCAGTCTGGGGCCAAGGTCGAGGACGCCGTCATAAGGCTCGCACAGAAGGCCCGCGCCGTAGGCATTCACCTCGTCGTCGCGACGCAGAGGCCAAGCGTCGACGTCATAACGGGCATGATCAAAGCGAACGTGCCAAGCCGTATTGCTTTCGCCGTCTCCAGCCAGGTGGACAGCCGGGTGATCATGGACACCCCTGGCGCCGAGGCCCTGCTAGGGATGGGGGATATGCTCTACAAGCCCGTCTCGGCCGCGAGGCCGTCCCGGGTGCAGGGTGCATTCATCTCAGAAGCCGAGGTCGACAGGGTTGTCTCGGCCACCGTCGAGGCCGCCTCGGGCCGCGCGGAGGCCCGGTTTGTCGATGAGGTGACTCAACCAAAGAACGTCAAGGAGGAGAACGACGAACCCGATGACGACCTGTTGCCAGACGCGGCGAGCTTCGTAGTCTCCACGCAGCAGGCCTCCGTCAGCGCGGTGCAGCGGCGCTTCAGGGTCGGCTACTCGCGGGCCGGCAGGATCATAGACGCGCTCGAGCGCAAGGGCGTCGTCGGCCCCTACGAGGGTTCCAAGGCCCGCGCGGTCGTGGCCACCACGATGGACCTCGAAACGATGTTCGGCGAGGACGGAGATTCGGACGATTATCCTGAAAGGAAGGCCGATCTGGCCGAGGGCTGGTAGCTTTTATGGTAGGCTTCTAGGCGCCATGGAAGACAACCGGCACACCCACGATTTAACGCCCGGCAGCAGGGCGAACGGCGAGGCCAAGATCGGGCGTTTCCTCGAGCAGGCACGCAAGGAGAGGGGCCTCTCCCTGGAGGAGGTCGAGCAGGCGACGAAGATCCGCAAGCGCTACCTTGCCGGCCTCGAGAGTGAGGACTACGCGGTGCTGCCTGATGCGGTCTACGCGCAGGGCTTCCTGAAGACCTACGCCAACTTCCTTGGCCTCGACGGAGAAGCCCTCTCCCGGCAACTCAGGAGCCGGAGGAAGCCGCGGCGGGAACGCGGTATCAATTACAACACCCAACCAGAGAGCGACTTCGACGAGCCTCTGATCGCACCGCGCGGCCTGCAGGGGACGGAGGAGCGCAAGGTCCCTACCTCGGCCATCGTTACCCTCCTCGTCGCCGTGCTCGTTCTCGTCGCCGTTATCGGGACCCTTTACTTCGTGGGACGCGGCGTGCAGGCATCACGCCCTGAAGGGGACAATCCGCAGGCGGCCTCGGAGGATAACCCGCCCCGCCAGGAGCAACAGAAGGTGGCAGATAAGGAGAAGGCTCAAGGGGCCGAACGGGCAAGCAAGAACGCGGCCGGGGAAGGCGACCGGCAGAGACCGGACGAAGCTCGGCGGCCCGTCCCTCCCGACACGTTGCAGGTCATGATCAGCGTACGAGACCGTCCCTCGTGGCTCTTGATCCAGACCGACGGGAGCACCGCTTACGAGCAGGTGGCCCAGCCGGGCTTCTCGGAGACCTTCGAGGCCGGTCGGCAGCTCTACATCAAGTGCGGAGACGCAGGGGCCGTGAACGTGGAGATCAACGGCCAGGACCTTGGTACGCTCGGGCCCACTGGCACAATAGTCGAGAGAGACTACACCCTGAAGAGCGCGAGCTAGTCGGCACGCTTCGCCCTTCGGGCTATGCATCACGCTCTGGCCTGAGGCCTCCGCTTGTCAGCAACGCTTCGGCCCTTCATACCGAATCCGGTTGATTACATCGCGTCTAGAGTTGTGCGGAAGTAGGGAGGCGCTCGCTTCGGCCCACTTTCCGCAGTTTGGTCCCACTTTCCGCAGTTTGGTGGACGTATCTTCGTAGTTTTTCGTAGAGTGGGTGTCCACGAGAAGGAGGACGCCCTATGGAAGCGACAGCTACTACTGCTTATGCTACGGAGCGCTTGGATCACCTGGGCATCGTGGCCGGGGTGTGCCGGGAGATCGGGCTGGCTGAATCCCTCGACGCGCAAGCCGCGGGCTCACGTCAGAAAGTTAGCGTCGGCACGGCCACCGTCGCTATGGTGTTGAACGGCTTGGGCTTCAGTAACCGAAGGCTGTACCTGCTCCCCCAATTCTTCGAGAACAAGCCCTTAGAGCGTCTACTGAGTGTTCCTGGCACCGAGGCAGCCGACCTCAACGACGACTGCCTGGGGCGTACCCTGGATTGGCTCTACGCCCACGACGTTACGCGCCTTTTTGCAGGCATCGCCCTGCGCGCCCGGCGGGAGTTCGGCATCGAATCGTCCCGAGTACACGTGGAGACGACCTCCTTCTGCGTGAGCGGGGAGTACGAAGCCGCCGCCGCCGCCGCTGCCGGTGGTGGTGGTGAGGAGTTGGAGGAAGCGAACGCGACGCTGTTGGCCGTGACGTACGGCTACTCGCGAGACCGCCGCGCCGATCTCAAGCAGTGGATGCTCTGGCCCTGGCCACCACCCACGAGGGCGACGTGCCGCTGTTCATGCGTCCCCTTGACGGCAACAGCTCGGACGCCCGCACGCTGGTTGCGGCTGTGGAAGCGCTAAAAGAGCAGTTGCGAGGTGAAGAACAAACCGGGGAGGAGGGCTCATCGGCGGCGGCTTCCATCTACGTGGCTGACGCCGGGATCTACGGGGAGGAGAACATGAGTCGGCTCGCCCGGGCGGGGGTAGAGTGGGTGAGCCGCGTGCCCGAGAGGAGCGCGGCGGCGCGCTCGGTCATCGACCCGGAGGAGCCGCCGGAGTGGCGCCACAGCGCCGACGGCCGGCTACGCTGGTACACGCGCCTTATGGAGTTGCCCCAAGGGACCGAGCGATGGGTGGTGGTAAGCAGCGAACAACGGCGCAAGCGCACCGAAAAGACGTTCTGGCGCCAGGTGGCGCGCCAGCAACAGGAGGAGGAGTGGGAGAAGACGCTTTGGCACCTGGGCAACCGGGCGTTCGCCTGCGAGACGGATGCCCACGAAGCCCTAAAAGAAGTCACCAAGCGGATGCCCGAGTGGCTCGAAGTAGGAAAAACCACCATCTCCTCTCGCCCGCGCTACGCGAAGGGCGGTCGTCCCGGCAAGGGCGCCAGGCCCGTGAGCATCGAGTGGCGAATAGAGGCTACCCTCGGGATCAACCGGGAACGCGCCGAGCACGAATGCGAGCGGCGGGCGCGCTACATCGTGGGCACCAGCGTACTCGACCCCGCTCGGCTTTCGGAGGAGGAGCTGATACGGACCTACAAAGGGCAAGGTGGCGTGGAACGAGGATTCCGCTTCCTAAAAGACCCGCTCTTTTTTGCCTCCTCGGTGTTCGTCAAAAAACCCGAGCGCATCGTAGCCTTGAGTTTCGTGATGGTGGTGTGCCTTTTGGTGTACCGTCTGGCCGAGCACCGACTAAGGAAGCGCTTGGGCGAGAGGGGACAGAGTATCCCCAACCAGGCGGGGAAGCCAAGCGAGAAGCCAACGATGAGGTGGGTATTACGTACTTCACCTCCGGCCGGTACATGAGCAAGTACTCCGCCTGCTCGGTCCCGCTTACCAAAAACTCTATGATGTCCCTATCTGAAACTGCGGAATGTGGGTGGGTTCGGGAGTCGGCAAAAACCAAATACGACTCCCTACTTCCCTACCCTCCGAACGCAATCACCTAGTGCATCTCCAGAACAGGTAGTGGGTAATGAGATATAGTGAC
>JBBPYN010000025.1:0-25056 GCA_038199875.1 Rubrobacterales bacterium | reverse complement strand
TTACTTATATAATTCGCTTAAATGTTATCCTTGGCCCACGGTTTGTCAACACTGAAATCTGGCTGACAATTTCGGGTACGATCGGGGCGTCGAGATGTTTCTGAGGAGGCGGGATGAGGCCGAGGACTGCTATGGCGATAGGGGCCGGCATCGGGGGCATCGCGTTCTACAACAGGCGTCTGGAGAAGAGCGGTGGGACGATTCCGGACCGGCTCGGTGGTGAGAGGCGTCGCTACCGGTGGAGGGGGTGGGATCTCGCGTACACGGTGGCAGGGGAGGGTGAGCCGTTGCTCCTGGTGCACGGCGTCTATGCTGGGGCTTCTTCCTTCGAGTTCCGCAACAACTTCGAGGAGTTGTCGAGGAGCTTCAGGGTGTACGCCCTGGATCTCCTTGGGTGCGGTATGTCGGAGAGGCCAGCGCGGCGCTACGAGCCCGAGGACGTTACGTCGCAGGTCGAGGACTTCGTGCGGGAGGAGATCGGAGGCCAGGCCCACCTCGTGGCCAGCTCGCTCTCGGCGGCGCTCGTAGTGCCAGCCGCCGTGCTGAGCCCGCGGCTCTTCAAGAAGCTCGTGCTTATCTGCCCGACCGGTTATGGGACCCTCGACCGTCGCTCGGGCAGGCTCGGAGATGTGATACTCGGCCTCTTCCTGGCGCCTGTCCTCGGGAACACGCTCTACCACGCCATCGTCTGCCGGTGGGGCCTCCGCTACTACCTCGGAAACATGGCCTACCACGATAATGACCTCGTGACAGAAGACCTGATCGAGGCCTATTACCGCACCAGTCACCAGGCAGGAGCCAGATACTTCCCCGCCGCCTTCGTCTCTGGCAAGCTCAACCTCAGGATCGCCGACCTCTGGCCGCGGGTGCCGCAAGGGACCATGATTTGCTGGGGCCTCGAAGCGAGGACGGCCCCTGTGAGTGAAGCGCAGCGCTTCGTGCAGAACAATCCCCGCTCCGAGCCACGCATCTTCAAGGACTCGGGGCTCCTGCCACACCACGAGCGGGCAGAGACCTTCAACGAAGAGGTGAAGACGTTCTTGCTGGGAGGCCGCGTGTAGGGGCGGGTTTTTGAAACCCGCCCCTACACGCGGTTGGTGAGCGGAGGGCGCTTCACGAAGCGCCCCTACTGTTTTATGGCGACGCCCAGGCGGTTGGAACGTCTGTTCCGCAAGAAAGAGGAGAGGCCAACGATGACGAGTGAGAGGCCCAACCACGCCCATCCGACGCCGAACAGGGCCCACAGCACGGCGCCGAAAGAGCCAAGGTCCCGTGAGAAAGAGATCAGGCCGCACAGCGACCCGACGACGAAGGGCAGGAGACCCCAGGAAGGCAGGGCGCCGTCGCGGGGGGAGGCGACGGCGAAGAGGATGGATCCCACGGCCACGACGAGCAGCCCGATCCGCAAGGTAGCGTACGCCGGAGCGGTCACGATGAATTTGTCGTCGATCCCGAGCCAGTACAGGCCGATGTCGCCGGCTATGACCATGACCAGACCAAGGACGGCGACGGAAAACCCGAGTTTCTCAAGGAGGCCTGAACGTTCCGATTGGCGCAACTGAAGACCTATCAGACCGAGAAGGATGAGCAGCGGGGCTGACCAGAACATCTTCCAGAAGACGTTGGGCGTGTGGAAGGCGAAGTTGGAGATGTAGACCCCCGTCGGGGAGAGCGCCCACAGCGCGCTGCCTGGAACGCAAAGTATGCCGCTCCACCTGAAGAGGAATGACAACAGCCTGCTCAAAACTTCCCTTCCCTCTGCGGTAGTACCAGGACGCCCCTGATTAGTAGTGGGGCAATGGGCCGCCGGCGTCCTTGATTATGTACTCGTTGAACATCTTCTTCACCACGGCGGCGTTCGACGATGCGATGTTCTTGTCCATCTTCGGGTCTTTGTCCAGGTCGAAGAGGTAGGGGTTGGAGCCGTCGTAGAGGCTGAACATGGCGTATTTCTCGTCGCGGGTCCAAACGTGGTCGTGGTACCCGGCGGTGAAGTGTGGCCTCGGGCCAGGGTCCTTCCCGTCGAGCACGACGGAGAGGTCCTGCCCCCCCATCTGGGGGTGAAGACTCAGGCCCATCGAGCCGAGGATCGTCGGCGCCACGTCGTGGGTCGAGGCGTAGTGGTCGCTCCGCTCACCAGCCCCCTTACCCCCTGGGTGCCTGACGAAGAAGATGGTGTCGATAAGCTCGGGGTAGAGCGCGCTGGCGACCTTGCCGGCGTAACCGTGCTCCCCGAAGGCGTGCCCGTGGTCGGAGAGCACTATCAGCATGGTGTTGTCCAGAAGTCCCAACCCGTGTGCCTTGTCCAGAAAGTGCCCGAGCCAGTGGTCTGCCATAGTTACCTCGGCTGAGTAACGCGCGTGCATCCGCTTGAGCTGGGCCTCGGTCAGCCAGTCAGAGGGGCCGCTGCTCGAGGTGACGGGCTCGGGGCCGTCGAAGCCGTCGCTGTAGAGGTCGATGTACTTCTGCGGCGGGTCCCACGGCTCGTGCGGGTCGTAGCTATCCACCATCATAAAGAAGGGTTGGCTCTCCTTCGCCATCTCGAGGTACTCGGCGGCTTTGGTAAACACCTGCGGGGCGAACCAGTCCTCCTCGCGCTGGCGGCCAAGGGTGTTCGCCCAGTACTGGCGCATGATCTCCTCAGAGTGCGCCGCGTTGGGGCCGCCGACCAGGGTGTTCTTCATCTTCTTCTCCGAAGCGGGTGAAATCGGCCTGAAGAAGTCCCTCTCCTGGCCCCTGATGAAGTCGAAGGCGTGAAAGCCGCGGTGCATGTCGTAGAACGGCCTGAACTGGTGCAACGTGTCCGTGACCATCAGGTTATAGAAGCCTTCCCCGAGCAGAATCTCCGCGAGCGTCACCTGCCCTCGCGGGATCGGCTGCCAGCCCCAGAGCGCCACGTCTTCCTCGCTCCACTTCTGCCAGTCCCTGAAGGGGAAGGTTCTTATCCCCGTGTGGATCGCGCGCCGCGCAAGGATGGTCGGCAGCGACTCGGGGTGCGAGCGGTCGAAACGCAGGCTCTCCTTGGCGAGGGCGTCGAGGTTGGGAGTCTTGATCCAATCGTTCCCGTAGACGCCTACGTGGTCCCTTCTCAGGCTGTCTATGATCACCAGTATTACGTTCATTCTAGATCCCCCGCTCGGAAGGTACTCGTCGGGCACTTGTGTAATGCTGCTGGCCAGGCTGCCGCATCCGGCCGCGCCGAGCATGGTAGCCCCCGCGGCCCCTGCGCCTGCCACCTTGAGGAAGTCCCTGCGCGTGAGGGTACGGTCCTTCACCCCCGCCGCCAGGCGCGTTCCCGTAGAGCAAGGTGTGTTTTCGTGTTCATCTGAGAGGGCCTTCCTTATCGAATCGATTCAGCCGCCGAAGATTGTAGCGAATAGCGTCTCGGTCCACAGGATTCTACTACGCCGCCTTTCAAACTCGCACCGGGTCGAAGGTTAGTCTAAGGTACGCGCGGCAAACGACGTTTAGCAAGGATGGTTATGCACTCGAATTCAGAACCCTCGGAACACAAGTTCTCCCTGACGAGGTCCTCGTGAACTGGCTGGTCACGGGCGGCTGCGGCTTCATCGGGACGGCCCTGATCCGGACCCTTATGCAGGCGGGCGGCCACGCCGTCAGGGTCGTCGACAACCTGGCCGTGGGAACTCGCGAGGACCTGGCAGCAGCAAGCGACTTCGTCGAAGTCTCGCCCGAGGCACCGGGCCGGATTTCCTCCGACGGGCGGGTCGAGCTTCTCGTCGGCGACATAAAGGACGGGGACCTCGCGCTGCGCGCCGCCGATGGCGCTGACGTGATCGTCCACTTCGCTGCCAACACGGGGGTCATGCCCTCGGTCGAGGACCCGAGGGCCGACTGCATGAGCAACGTCGTCGGCACGCTGAACTACCTCGAGGCCGCCCGTCTTGGCGGCGTGGGTCGTTTCGTCTTCGCCTCAAGCGGGGGGACGGTCATCGGGGAGGCCGAGCCGCCGATACACGAGGAGATGGTCGCGCACCCTGTGGCGCCCTACGGGGCCAGCAAGCTCGCCGGCGAGGGCTACTGTTCAGCCTACTTCCAGACCTTCGGCATCGAGACCGTGGCGCTTCGCTTCGGCAACGTCTACGGACCCCTCTCAGGCCACAAGAACAGCGTCGTCGCACGCTTCATCAAGCGGGCCAAAGACGGTGAGATACTGGAGATCTACGGCGACGGCACCCAGACCCGCGACTTCATCTACGTGGACGACCTGATCCGGGCCGTCAAGCTCTCGGCCACCACAGATGGCGTCGGCGGCGAGGTCTTCCAGATCGCCACGAGCGCCGAGACGACCGTTCAAGAGCTGACGGATAGGCTCCTCCCCGCCCTCGCCGCAGCCGGCCTGAAGGACATCGAAGTCCGCAACACGGCAGCGCGCCGCGGGGAGGTGCGCCGCAACTACGCGGACACCTCGAAGGCACACCGGATGCTAGGCTGGAGAGCCGAGGTCGGCCTCGATGAGGGCCTCAGACGCACCGTGGACTGGTACGCCGGCCAGTAAATCCCGGCGGCTACTCCCGCCCGCGCGTCGCCAGGTAGAACGCGGCCTGCACGACCGCGGCGACGAAGGTGCCAAGGGCAAGGGAGTAGGAGACCCTCTCGACCACGCCGACACCTAGCGTCGCAAGGCAGGCGGCGGCCGCGAGCAGACCGGCCAACCACCCTAGCGCGGCGAGACGCCCGCGCCCCAGGGCGAAGAGGCTCTGGCTCAACGTCTCGGAGAGCAGATAGAAGGCGGCCATCGCCGCCAGCGCGACCAGCACTGACAGGCTGACCTCGAACTCGTCGCCGGCATATATCTTGAGCCCCCATTCGCCCAGCAACCACGTGCCCCCCACCATCAGGGCTCCGACGAGGCCGACGACAGCGAGCGCCCTGAGTACGAAGCGGTCGAAGGCTACCGGGCCATCGGCGGAGAGCACGCGGCTTGCGCGGGGCAGGAGCGCGCCAATGGCCGGGCTGAACACGTACTGGGGGATACGGGTCAGGGTGAGCGCCGCCGAGAACAGGCCTATCTGCGCGTCGGTTCCATCAAGGAGGCGCGCGAGGATCGGACCCCCGTTCATCAGCGCCTGGGCGAAGGCCATGCAAAGCAGCACAGGTCCGGCGAACCCGAGCGCCTTACCCGTAGAGAAGGGATGCCCCTCACGTTTGGGAGCAGCCACGGGTGCAGGCCTGACCGCCAGTACGCCGACGACGGGTGCGATCACGATGGCAAGAGCAGGCCCGAAGACGCCCCACCCCACGGCGAGCAGCCCTGCGGCCAGGACAAGCCGCGCCGCGGACTCGGCAACGATCTGCGCGCCCATGCGGAGAGATTGCCTGTGCCCGTTGAAGATACCCCGCCGGAAGTACTCGGGCGCATAGAGGACGACGGCCACGATGAACGCCGCCGTGAGCCACGCGCTGCCGAAGAGCTCCTCGGTGAGCAAGGGGCTTGAGATCAAAGCCGCGACCACGAACACCACGGCCACACCGGCCTGCCAGCGCTTCACCGAGGAGACTACGGGTTCCCAGTCCGCGCCCTGCGCCTCCCTCTCGGCGACGTAGCGCCCAAGGGTCTGCGTGCCCCCGATCCAGAGCACCTGGACCGCAAGAAAAGTCGCCGACCAGAGCAGCGTAAGCGGCGCCGAACCAGCCTTCCCAAGAACATGGAAGTAGATACTCTGGAAAGCGTAGGTCAGCATCCCGGCAACGAAGAACGACCCGACGATGTGGACGCTCCCAGCCCCCGCTCCCTGTTGCGATTTCAATGGGTTAAGCATCAGGTTTCAGGCTACAGGTTTCAGGTCTTCTTTCACGAGCAGAAGTTTAATTCGTTTCGTATCGGTATAACAAAAGTAGCGTACTCGCCGGATGGCATCAGCCGCCCACCATACCTGAAGCCTTTATCTAAGCCACGTCGAGATAATCACCCTGAAGACCCCGAGAGGGTAGGCTAGTTTCGGGGGCTTCTTGGTCTCGCCCGCGGCGCGGCTCATCATCGAGACGGGGACCTGCTGGAAACGCAGCTTGTGCTTGAGGGCTTCGAGGATGATCTCGTTGGCGTTGAAGCGGTCCTCGCGCAGGTTGAGCTTGTGTAGCTCGGAGACCCTTATCGCGCGGTAGCCGTTGGTGCAGTCCGAGACCTTCACACCGGTGAGCAGTGAGATCATACGAGAGAAGAACACCACCCCAACGTGACGGACACTCCCTGACTCCTGGTAGAAGCCTAGAAAGCGGGAGCCGAGCACGAAGTCAACCTTGCCCTCTACGATGGGCTTTACGAGGCGGTCGAGCTCCTCCGGCTTGTACTGCCCGTCGGCGTCGAGGTTGACGACGACCTGGGACTTCTCCGCTTGCGCGATCGCGAAGCCCGTCCTCAAGGCGTCGCCCTGGCCCCTGTTGACCACGTGGGTCACAACAGGTACTCCCTCTTCCAAGGCGATCTCGGCCGTTCTGTCGGCCGAGCCATCGTCAACGACGACCGTCTTGACCTCGTGGCCAAGTACCTCGCCAGGGATACGGCGCAGGACCTCCCTGATGCCGCCCTCCTCGTCGTAGGCTGGCACGATTATCAGCACCTCCCCGGGGTGTCCCTCGGCCCTCTCCTCGGAAGAGAGATATTTCTCTGAGTACTCCCTTACAGCGAGGCCTGTGACGATCTCACCGCTTCGTCGTCCTGCCTCACGCACGCGCCCGAGCATGTTCAAGAACAGCCCGAAGAGCAGTAGTACGGCGATAGAGAGTAGCGCGAAGCCACGGTCCTCGAGCCCCAGAAGCCGGGTAAAGATGCCACCGATTTGCGGGACGACCGAGACGAGGACGACGCCAAAGGCTATTAGCAGGGAGAGGAGCAGGTCGAGCCTGCTTCCCCCTCCACGGTACCTGACGGCGGCGTACGCCGCGAAGAGCAGTGCTATGACGACGCCGGCGATGCTTATGTGTTCGGCCTGCAGCATCGGATCTCTCTAGGCTCCGCGGGAGCCTCGTTGATGCGCTGCCTGGCCTTGCCCGTCTTCCGGCTCACGCTCGGCATCGCCACATCCGGGTCAATTCTGCCCCGATGGTCCACATCCGCGTAGTACAAGGATAAGTTCACGATGCTTACCGATGTCCATCCTGCTGGTGTACGCTCTCCTCCTGCGGCCTCCACAGCGAGGTGGAGGGAATCTTCGAGATGTCGCAGCGGTGGGCGTACTTACTGGCTATCTCGGTGACCTCCTCTAGCAGCCCGTCGCTCAGGGTTGTCGGTTGCAGGCCCAGGTCAAGGAAGCGATCGTTGCGGACGTGCAAATCGTTCTCGGCGGCCTCGTTGCGCGGGTTCTGCACGTAGTCTATCTCTGCGCCCGTACGGTCGGAGACTAGCCTGGCAAGGTCGCGCAAACGGTGAGTCTCGGTCATCTGGTTGTAGACGTTGACACGGTCGCCCCTCTCGGGCGGGTTCTCCAGGGCGAGCTGTATGCAGCGCACGGTGTCCTGGATGTGGATGAAAGCGCGGGTCTGGCCGCCCGTGCCGTGGACGGTGAGCGGGTAGCCTACAGCGGCCTGCATCAGGAAGCGGTTGAGGACGGTGCCGTAGTCGCCGTCGTAGTCGAAGCGGTTTATGAGGCGCTCGTCCAGCCTGGTCTCCGCGGTCTGGGTTCCCCACACGATGCCCTGGTGCAGATCAGTGACGCGCGTCAGGTCGTTCTTGTTGTAGTAGGCGAACAAGAGCTGATCCTGGGTCTTGGTCATGTGGTAGATGCTGCCCGGGTTCGGCGGGTAGAGGATCTCCTGCTCTACGATCTCGCCCCCATCGGTCTCGACTTTGACCGTCAGATACCCCTCGGGGATCTGCATCCCGGCCGTGCCGTAACCGTAGACGCCCATGGTCCCCAGATGCACCACGTGGGTGTCGAGCCCGCTCTCGGTGATCGCCGCCAGCAGGTTGTTGGTCGCGTTGAGATTATTATCCACGGTGTAGCGCTTGTGGTAGCTTGACTTCATCGAGTAGGGCGCGGCCCGTTGCTCGGCGAAGTGGATGACCGCGTCGGGCTGCCACTCGAGGAGCAGGTCCAGAAGCTGGCGGTAGTTCTCGGCGACGTTGATGTTGTGGAAGTCTATCCGGTTGCCGGTTAGCTCCTCCCAGACGCCAAGGCGCTTGCCCATAGGGCGGATCGGGGTGAGCGACTCGCATTCCAACTCGACGTCTATCTTGCGCCGGGAGAGGTTGTCGACTATGGCCACCTCGTATCCTTGCGCCGAGAGGTGCAGCGAGGTGGGCCAGCCGCAGAAGCCGTCGCCGCCTAGTACGAGTACCTTCATTACACGCGCTCCCTTTCTCTACGTTACCTCTATCTTGCGGTCAAGATCCAACCCGAACCGGACATGCCAGCCAGCGATTGTAGCGGAAAACTGCTAAACGAGTACTAAACGGGCGTAAACGTTATGTTCCTCCCACGGTCCGGCGCGCCGGCACCACGGGCTCACCTCCGAGCATGGCTTTGACGATTCAGCGGACGCTATACTAACGCAGATTAACGCAAATTAACATCGCAGGCCCGTCTGGGTACAATAGTCCTCGCAAAGAAGTTCGGCAAAGGGCGCCTCGAAAAGTGGCAGTTGAACAGGAAAAGACTACTCGCCCGTCGGCGAAACCACCTTCTGCGCGCGAGGGACGAGCGCGCGTTGCGGTCGTCTCTCTCGCCGGGCTCGGTGTCTGCGCGCTCGTATTCGTCCTCAACCTGAAGACGCTCTCCCCGACCGTGCTCTACCTTCAGGACCCGAAGCTGCTCGACGCGGTGATGGTGCAGATGCAGGTCGCCGTGCTTGGAATTACGCACCCAACGGGCTATCCGACCTACCTGATGCTGACGCACCTCTTCACCTACCTGCCGTTCGGGGACCAGGCCTACCGCGTGAACCTTGGTTCAGCCGTCTACGCGGCGCTGGCGGTGGTGACGGTCTACGCAGGTGGACTCCTGCTAAGCAGGAGGATCGTGGCGGCGGCGGCCGGCGCCCTGGCCTTCGGGCTTGGGGCGGCCATCTGGTCCCAGGCCGTCATCGCGGAGGTCTATACCCTGAACGCGCTGCTCGTCTCGGCCACTATCGTGGTCTTGCTGCTCTGGCGCGAGTACCGCAAGGACCGCTACCTGCTTCTCTCGGCCTTCCTGGTGGGACTCTGCCTGACCAACCACCTCACAAGCGCGTTGCTCCTGCCAGGGAGCCTGCTCTTCGTCGCCCTCGTAGACTGGCGCACTCTGGCCCACGTCAGGCTCGTCATCAAGGGCGCCCTTCTCTTCCTGCTCGGGCTCACGCCCTACCTGTACCTGCCCATCAGGGCCGCGATGGACCCACCTATGGACGCGAACAACCCAACGAACTTCGAGCGCTTCTGGTACGTCCTCAGCGGCGGGAACCTGACAGGCTCGTTCTTCTCCTTCGGGCCCTCGGAGCTGCCGGGAAGGATGCTCTTCTACTGGGAGCACCTGCTCGACAACGTGAACCCTCTCATGGTGATGGTCGCGTTGACGGGCGCCGTCGTCGTGCTCCTCAAGGACCGCGCGACGGGAATATTCCTCGGATTTCTCTTCTTCGGCTGGCTCTTTTACGCCGTCGAGAACGACATCCCCGACGTCAGCCTCTACTTCATCCCGACCTACCTCGTGCTCTCGCTTTGGGCGGCGGCCGGTTTCGGGGCGCTGCTGGCTGAGGTCGAAGCCCTCGCCGCCGGCCGTTCGAGGGTGATCAGGTGGGCCGTTCTCGGCGCGCTCTCGGCGCTGCTGCTCATCTTACCGCTGCTCGGCGTGGGCGAGACCTACGCCAGGGTCGACATGAGCGGCGTGTACAGGGGACAGAAGGAGATCGAAGCCGTCGCCGGTAACGCGGCGCCGAACGCGACCATCCTGCACCACAGGAGCAGCATGTGGTACATGGTGCTCGTCGAGAAGCGCCGCACGGACCTGACCATCCTGGACCCGTTCTTCCACAACACGAAGGTCTCTTATGCAGACATAGTGTGGCCTGACGACATAGACCTCGCGACCACGGACCGCCGCTACGGGACCGACGACCTCTCGGGGGTGAGCGCCGCCACAAAGGCCGCGAAGAAGGGCCGCGTCTACCTGCTTGATCAGGGCGTCGCGAATCTCGAGTCCTTCCGGAAAGCCGGTTTCAGGGTAGTCCCCGTGGAGGCAGGCCTACTCTACGAGCTGGTGCCGCAGGGCAGAGAGCCCTACGCCAAGACAGGGGACTAGCGATCCTCCTGCTGACCGCCTTCGGCCTCGCGGCACTCCCCGGCCGAGCATTTCTTCAAGGCATTGAGCTGCTTCTCCAGTCGCTGCTTGAGGTCCTCCGGGGCCGTCGCGTACTCGTTGTTCACCTCGTAAGGGTCGTTCTTTAGGTAGTACAGTTCGTGTTCGCCGGTCTTGTATTCGACGTAAAGGTAGTCCTCCGTCCTGAGGGCCTTCATCCAGGGCCTCCCCCACTCCTCGCCAAGCTGGGCGCTCGCGGCCGAGGTCCTGCGCCAGTTGTTGGGCAGCGGGTCGCCGGTGAGCAGGGGCGCCACCGTGCTCTCGGTGATAAACGGTGGCCGGGCCAGCCCGCTCCGCTCCGCGACGGACTCGACGACGAAACGCTGACGCCAGTCGCTGGGGGGCGGCGGGTCGTCCGTGAGTAGAGGTTTAAGCGAACGTCCGTCCACGAAGTCGGGCGTTTTGGCTTCGGCGAAGTCGGCGAAGGTAGGCGCGAGGTCGTTGTTGAGCACCATGTGATCAAGGGTCTTCCCCTCTGGCACGCCAGGACCGCGCACTATCAGAGGTACCCTGATGTCCTCTTCGTAGGGCGTCCATTTCCCGGCGCCAAGACGGTGCTGGCCCAGGTGAAAACCGTTATCGGAGGTAAAGAAAATGTAGGTGTTATCGAGTTCGCCGGAGTCGTGCAAGGACTTTACGAGCTCTCCTATCATGTCGTCCACGGTCAGCATGGACTGCAACCTCTTGCGGTGGAGCTCGTCCATGTATTTCCTCTGCTCCACGCTTAAGGGCGGGTTGTCGCTGACCCAGCCGGGCTTGTCCGAGACGTCGGCCTCGTCGAAGTTGGGCGGATGCGGCAGCGAGAGGTCGGGGTAGGCGTTCTTATCCCTCGGGGCCGGGGTGGCCGGCTGATGGGGGGCCTTCGTGCCCACGTACATCATAAAAGGCCTGTCCGTGGTGAAGAAAGGCGGGTCGGCGCCGGCCGTGCGCGTGATGTAGTTGGTGGCCTTGTCCGATATCACGTCTGTGTCGTAGCTAGACTCGGGGTCGTATTCGACCATGTGGCCGTTCTCGTTGAACGTGTGTTTGAGGTAGTTGCCCGTCGTCGCGTACCACTCGTCCCACCCGGGAGGGATATAGGTCTCGTTGTAGCCGTTGAGATACTTCCCGAAGAAGGCCGTCCTGTAGCCCTGCTCCTTGACCCAGGTAGCCATCGTCGAGTTCTCGTGGCCGAGAAAGCGGAACTTCTCGAAGCCGCCGAGCGGTGGCTCGTTGCTAAGGATCTGGTGGTTGTGGGTGTACTGGCCGCGCAGGATGGTGGCCCGGCCGGGACAGCAAAGCGAGTTGCTGACGAAGGAGTTGTCGAACGTCGTGCCCCTGTCCACGAGCAGCTTCCTCAGGTTGGGCATGTGTTTGAGCGTGTTCCGGTTCAGGTCGGCCGAGGTCAGGTCGTCGGTGAGGATGAGGACCACGTTCGGGGGCTTCGGCTCTTCCTTCGTCTGCTTGGGCTGCTTGCCCTCGGCAGAAGGGAAGCAGGCGGAGAGAGCGCACGCCGCAGCCAGCCATAGGAGCGCATAGATACCTATCAGGAGTATCCTCTTCGTCTTGACCACTGCCTTCACGTTCGTATCCGAGGCGCTATTCCAACGTCCTCTAATATACACGGGAGGAGGTCCGCAAGAGCTGCCTCGGGTAGCCTGGCCTTGCAGGTCTGTGTTTCGCCAGGGTTAAGTGTTATACATTCCCGCGATGATCGAGTCCACTTTCACGACACCGGCGAGGCGGGGAGAGGCGGGGCAGAATCGGGGCTGGGCGGCCCGGTTTTCGCGGGGTGGCGTTTGATCCCCGATCCGATTCAGGCCCTCCTGGCGGCCTCCCTGATCTGTGTTCTTCCTGGATGGTTCTGGACGAAACTACTGCTGGCATCGGAGGACCTCGCCGAGAGGCTGGCCTACACCGTTGCGCTCTCGATTACGCTGGTGCCAACCGCCGCGCTCGCGCAGACTTATCTGTTCGCGACGGGGGTCACCTACGCGGTGACGGTCGTCTCGGTGGCCCTGGTGTTCCTGGCTGGGCTTGCCGTCTACCTGCTGTTCGGACCGGCCAAAGGACCGGGGGAGCCGCTCTCCAGCCCTCCCCTGCTCCCCGGCCTCCCGACGCTCGCACCCCTCGCAGCGGCCCTCGCGCTGGCCCTGGTGATGTTACTTGGTCTGGCGCCAGGGGAGTGGTTCATTATCCCGATAGCGGTCCTGGTACTCGCCGCAGGTGCGGCCTACCTGTGGACGCAACGCGGGGGAGAGGCGCCTTCCGCAGAGGGCCCCGAGTACGAAAGATTCGTCTTCCCCGCAACGACCCGCTACGCGCTGCTCTCGCTCGTGTTGTTGTTCGTGCTCGCGCGCGGCTACCTCGGCCCTCTGGTCAACGGCTGGCCATTTCCAAGGGGAGTGGACCGCTACGAGCACGCGGTGATGGCAGGCATGATGTTGAGGGGAGGGTCCAACGAGTCGTTCATGCTATACCCGCCTGGCTTCCACCTGCTTACGGCCATGATCTCACGCCTCAGCGGCTTCGAGCCGCTCGAGGTCTTCCCGCTCCTCGCCCCCACGCTCCCGCTGCTCTGCGCGCTGGCTTGTTACGCGCTGGCGAAGCGCCTGTGGGGCTGGGAGTACGGGGGTGTTGCCGCCCTTGCCTCTGGCCTGCTCCTCGGCAGCACCTACCTCCAGTTCGAAGAAGCCCGACTGCCGAACTTTATAGGCGAGTACTTCCTGATCGTACTCGCCGTGGCCGCCCTGCTGGGGATGTACGCCTCGCCCTCGGCCCGCGGCGGCCTACTGCTTGCCCTTGTCGGCTCCTCGACGGTGCTCTACCACCAGATAGCTGGTTACAGCCTCGCCGTGCTTCTCGGGGTGGTGTCCGTCCTCTTTCTGCCTTACCTGCTCCTCCGGGACCGCAGGAAAGGCGTCTACCTCACGCTCTCGCTCGCGTTGCTTGGTCTCCTCTCCGTGCTCTACGCCTGGGACACCTACGACCTGCCAAGCCTGGTGGCAGGGATGCTCGGCGGGTCGGAGACGGGGCGGGGCGGGGAGGCGGTCGCGATGGCTATAGGAACCAAGCCGGCGAACGGCCCTGGACACTTCCTGATGACCATCTCACACTCTGTTCTCTGGCTCGGCCTGCTCGGCCTGACGTTCATGCTCGCCACTAGGAACGCGAAGGGTAAGACCGACCTTCTGGCGCGCCTGACCCTGCTCGTGTGGACCCTGCTGCTGTTCTTCGGCAGCCTGACCTCCTACAGCGGCTTCCCCGACCGCTTCGAGCGAGACCTCGGCGTGCCCCTCGCGCTGCTCGCGGCCCTGGCCCTCGTCACCTTACTGCGGATGCCGCTTTCGTTTCGGCCTGTCGGACGCGGGGCTCTGGCGGCCGTCGTGCTCGCGGTCGCCCTCTCCGTGACCCTCATCGGCGCGCAAGCCGTCCTTAGCCTGGAGGAGGCCGCAGGGCCGAGCACGCGGCCCAAAGACAGGCCAGCACCGGCCGAGGTGGCCGCCGCCGGCGCATGGCTCGGGCAGCACAACACCGGCGGAAGCATTGTCGCAACCCCCTATCTGGACGACGTGCCAAGCCGCGCCATGCTCGCCATGGGCGGGTACACGAGGATGCAGTCCTACGACGCGGACAGGATAAGGCGCGCGAGGGACTTCCCGCCCTTCGGGAAAGGCCCGCTGTGGGACGCGTTGTGGATACTCCGGAACCCGGCTGGCGGGCGCACCGCACAGCTCATCGAGGAGAACGACGTAAAGTACATCGTGTTCCACAAACTCTCCCCCGACGCGGACTGGCATCGCTATACGACCAAGAAGGACCTCTACACAACGGTCTTCGAGAACGGCAGCGTCATCATCTTCGCGCCCCGTGGGGCCTAGCCCCGGACCAGTGATGGAGTACGAAGGAGAGAACAGGAAGGGCACCAGTTTAGGCTTCGTGCTCGCCGTCTACGTGGCGAGCCGCCTCCTCTACCTGATCTCCGGCTCCATCCTCGCAAGGGCAGTGCCGACTTCCGGCTTCCAGAGGGTGACCCAGGACGTGCCTTCAGGGAGCATGAACATCTGGTCGCACTGGGACGGAGAGCACTACGTGATGCTGGCCACGAGCGGGTACCTCACCCCCCCTGACAACGTCTCCCCTGCCTTCTTCCCCATGTACCCCCTGCTTGTCAGGTCCTTCGCCCAGCTCTTCGGCGGTCCTATCTCGAAGGAGGCCATCTCCGTTTGGGCCCCTCTACTCTCCCTACTGTTCTTGCCCTTCGCCCTCTACTTCGTCTACCACATAGCCCAAGACGGCTGGGGCGAGCGGGTAGCCAGGGGCACGGTCTTGATCCTCGCCTTCTTCCCGACTACTTTCTTCCTGAACGCGGCCTACACGGAGAGCCTGTTCCTCACGCTCTCAGCAGGCTCGTTGTGGGCGATGAGGGTGAGGAAGGACCTGCTTCTGGCGTGCGTTCTGGCCGGGTTCGCCTCGGCCACACGCAACGTCGGGCTCTTCCTGTTCGTGCCACTGCTAATCGAATGGATAAACGACGGTGGCCTGGAAAGGGGCCGCGAGAGGTGGCGGGGACTATATCTGGCGCTGGTTCCTTCAGGGCTGTTTGCCTACATGGGTTATCTGTGGGTACGTTTCGGTGACCCCTTCCTGTTCTACTCCGCCCAGCAGAACTGGGGAAGACGGGCCACGGGGCCGCTCGCGACCGTGAGCGGGGCGTGGGGTTCTGCTGTGGAAGGCGCTGGCAGGCTCCTTGACACAGGCCTCTGGGCCAACCCCGCGCTCGGCAGCCTGGCGAACCACCTCGCCGGGGCTGGCAACTTCTTCAACCTGGTCTTCTTCGTCTTCGCCGTCGTCGTGTTGCTCGCCGGGTCGAGAGATCTGCCCCCCTCCCTCACCATCTACGGCCTGCTGCTCATCGCCCCTGCCACGCTCTTCGGGACGCCGGATAGCCCGCTGATGGGCACCCCGCGCTACGTGCTCGTCGCTTTCCCCATCTTCATCGTGCTCGGGCTCCTTTCAAGCAATAGAAGGCTCTTCGGCGGATTGCTGATCCTCAGCACCCTCCTGTCACTACTGCTGTCGGCCCTCTTCGTAAGCTGGCGATTTGTAGCGTGAGAGCAAGGCGCCTTGCGGGCGCCTTGTCTATAATGCGTTTGTCGTTGGAGGTGTTTCTCAAGGGAGGAGTTTCGGGATGGCGGAGAGGGAGTTTCGGCTTCCCGGCTCTACTTACGAGGATCTGGTCAACATCATCGTGGCTTACGGGACCCGCGACGAGGCGGCGGGGGCAGGGGACGTGGGCAAGTTGGACTCGGTACACCAGTCGAGCGTCAGCCGCAACAACGCGTTCCTCACGGAGATCGGGGTCTTGCAGGGAGATAGCAAGAAGCAGGTCACACGCCGCGGGCGCTCGCTCGCCGTGGCCCTCGCTCACAAGGACAGGGCCGAGATCAGGGGCAACTGGCGCGCGATAGTGTCGGCCAGCGAGTTCTTGCAGAACGTGGTCTCGGCCGTGAAACTGCGCGAGGGGATGCTCTACCCCACCGTTCAGGCCTATATAGCGCACGCCGCTGGCCAGCCGCGCAACAAGCCAGTGATGAACGGCGCCGGCGCTATCATCGAGATACTGAAGGCCGCGGGCATGCTGAAAGAGGAGGCCGGAGAGCTGGTCGCCACCTTCGACGAGCAACCGGTAGGCCTCGCCCCCGACGAGGTCTCAGGGACGGGGGAGGCCGTTGTCTCGGCGACCCTTGACGGTGCGGTGCCAGCGGGTGCACCCGCCGGCACGCAGCCTACGGTAAGCATCCACGTCCAGGTCAGGTGTACGGCCGATGAGATCGAGGACCTCGCCCCGCGCCTCAAGGCCCTGCTCAGGGAACTCTCTACGGAAGACTAGCGCAAAGCGAGAGGAGGTCCGAGAGCTGGACTTCTTCGAGCGCCCTGCGTTCTCCGCCGACGCAGAACGTCGAGTAGGACTTGCAGTTGGGGTAGAGTTCGACCCAGTTTGTAACCCTTTGTTCGACCATGCAGGTCACGCGGCTGCAGATCACCAGGTCGGGGCCAAGGCGCGCAATCTCCCCATCAAGGACATCAGGGTCGGCCTCGAACACCTCGACCCCAGGGCGTAGCTCCCTTAAAGCGATCGCGATCGTCTGGCGGTAGGAGGTGAGTTCGTTGGCAACGAGTATGCGTCTTGCGCCCATACACGGATGTTGACCGCCGGCGGGGCTTTCGGCATCATGAAAACAGGGGATCTTTTCCTAGCCTCGTTGGGCTAGTTCGTCCGCGCCAACTCCTCAGCCTTGTCCACGATGGAGAGGAGATCGGGTAGTTGTATCTCCGCGTACTCCATGCGCCTTCCGCCGATGTTTGCCACCGACGAAGCGTCGTTGTCCGGGTAGAGTTCAACCCAGACCCTCACCCCGCCTTTCAGCGCGGCCGTGGCCTTGCTGCAGATAACCATGTCTGGCGAGAAGCGCTCGATGGAGGTATCGAGGGCGTTAGGCTCCACCGTCTCAATCTCGACCCCAGGGCGTAGCTGGCCGATTACCGCGGCTATTCCCTCGCGGTAGGCGCGCGGCTCGTTGGCCATCAAGACCCTGGGCCGCCGGCTACGGGTAGAGGCCACCTCCGCTACGGGGTCCTCAGGGCGCTTATCGGGCGGTTTTGGCAAGAAGTTCGTGCCTCCTAGGGTAGCTCCGTGTCGCGGGCCAGCCTCCGCGGTCATCGACACGAACGGCCATGATTTTAGCACGGGCCATCCCACGATTTGTCGGGGTTGCATCGTTCGTCGCGAGGGCGTAGGATCGTGCCACGAGTGCCTAACGGATCTCGACGAGGTCGTGGCGGGCGGCGAACACAAGGGCCTGCAGCCGGGAGTGGACGTCGAGCTTGCCAAGGATGTTGACCATGTGGGTGCGTTCCGTCTCCACGGTGATGTTCAGCTTCTCCGCTATGTCCTTGCTGTCGAGGCCCTCGCCGAGGGCCTGGAGCACCTGCTTCTCGCGGGGGGTGAGCCTCTCCATGGCCCTCCTGGCTTCGTACTCCTCCTGGCGCTTGCGGCTGACCATGCGCAGCATCTCTACAACCTCAGCGGGCGAGAGCAACGCCTCCCCAGCCCTCAGGCGCCGCACGGCGTCGACGATCTCGCCTATCGCGGCTGACTTGTGCAGCACCCCCGAGGCGCCGGCCTCGACGGCACGGGCAAACCTGGCCGGTTCCAGGCTGGCGCTCAGGACCAGCGTCATCATGCCGGAACGGGAGGATAGCTCTTCGATCAGCCCGTACCCGTCCCCGTCGGGAAGCGCGAGGTCTACTACGGCGACGTCGACCGCGTCTGGCAGCTTGCGCAACAACGCGCGCGCCTCGGCCAGCGACCCCGCCTGGCCACTCACGACGAACTCCTCCTCGCGCTCGAACATGAAGGCAAGCGCCTGACGGAACGACGCGTGGTCCTCGACGAGCAAGATCCTGGTCGAATTCTCTTGCGTGTGGTTCTCTATGACGGCCACCCTTCTCTACCTGAGGTCTCGCCACGATGTGTCGACATATAATCTTACCCTAGCCCGAACGAGTCGGGACGGTGCCTGCTAGTCCCGGCCCAGGCGCCAGAGGGGTATCGAGAAGCGCACCCGCGTCCCCTCACCGGGCGCGCTCATCACGCTGAAATCCCCGCCTAGTTCGAGCGCCCGGTGGCTCATGGACTGCCGGCCTATCCCGGTCCTGGCACCCTCAGGGTCGAACCCGCGTCCGTCGTCTGACACCTCGACGTAGGCGAGTTCGCCGTCGAGCCCGAGTTCCACTCTGGCGTGGCCGGCCTCGGCGTGGCGGCGAACGTTCGTGAGCGCCTCCTGGACGAGGCGCGTAATCTCCTGGCCCGTCTTATCTGGGAGACTGGCCGGGAAGTCGTCCCCAACCACCAGCTCGAGTTCGTACTTGCCACGGGACATCCGCCGGTTCAGGTCCACGAGGCTCTCGAGCGATGAGACCAGCGAGCTGTCTAGCACCTCTTTGAGTCGCAACTCGAAGATGGCGCCGCGCAGTCCCTCCACCGAGCGCCTGAGGGCCTCGGCCGTGTCCTCCAGTGCGGGATCACCATCGTCCCCGGCGACGACCTGCATGACCTGTATCTCCTGCAACGCGTAGACGATGTCCTGGAGGGTGCTGTCGTGAAGCTCCCTGGCTATCCTGTTGCGTTCCGCCTCCCTGATCTCCTCGAGCATGGCCTCGGCGCGCTTGCGCTCCGTCACGTCGTGGGCGACGATGCACATGGCCGTCTCGCCATTGTAGGGTACGGCGCTGACGTTGACCTCGACGTCGGCCAGCGAGCCGTCCTTGCGGCGGTACTGCCTCTCACCGAGGTAAGCGGTCCCCTCCTCCATGACACGCCCGATGTTGAGGTCTACGCTCTCCTGATCGTGGGCGACGATGTCGTAGAGCGTCATCTCTTCCAGCTCTTCGTCCGTGTAGCCAAGGGAGTCGAGGAGGGCTTCGTTTGCCTCGAGCACACGCCTGCTCTTCGCGTCAACGAGGAAGATGTTCTCGGCCGCCTGCTCGACGACCGTGCGGTAGAGCGCCTCGCTCTGCCCCAGGTCCTGCTCGGCCTGCTTGCGTTTCCCTATGTCCTCGACGACCGCGATAAAGTAGCGGGGCTCGTCCGACTCGTCGTGCACCAGGGAGACGGTCAGGTTGATCCAGACGCGCCTCCCTCCTTTGCCGACGATGAGCTTCTCCTCGGTGTAGTCGCTGAGCTCCCCGGCAAGCATGCTTACGCCCCGCTCGAAGTCCCTGTCGAAGTCCTCAGGGGAGATGAGGCTGAAGACGCTCGCAGCCCCGAGCTCCTCGCGCTCGTAGCCGACGATGTCGCAGAACTTGTCGTTGAACCTGAGCCACCCGCCGTCGAGCCCGACCTGCAAAATGCCAACGGCGGCCTGCTCGAAGGTTGCCCTGAAGCGCTCCTCGCTCTTGCTAAACTCTTCTTCCGACCGCTTCTGCTCGCTAATATCGTACTGGACGCCTAGCCAGTAAAGGGGGGTACCGTCCTGGTTCTTAAGGAGCGTCGCCTCGTCACGCACCCACACCACCCGCCCGTCGTGGGCGATCAGACGGTACTCCACCCTGTAAGGCTCGCCTGTCTCGTCGGTCCTATGCTCTTCGGCTAGCACCCTTTCCCTGTCGTCAGGATGGAGCATCCTGAGCCAGTGTTCCTCGTCGACTATCTCCGTGTCTGCGGGGTAACCGAGCATGGTCTCGTACTGCGGGCTCATGTACGTGATGGCCTTCGGGTTGTCTGACTCGATGGGCTCCTGCACGTACGTGACGGCAGGTATCTGCTCGACCAGCGTCCGGTAACGGTTCTCCGTCTCCCTGATCTTCTCCTCCGCCTCCCTGCGCCCCGAGATGTCGCGGACCAGGGCGAGCATGAGCGGACGTTCCTCGGCCTCGAAAACGCCGACGCGTATCTCGACGGGGAAGGTGGAGCCGTCCTTGCGGCGGTGGGTACCTTCGAGCGTGCGTGGAGGGCCGGAGGAGATCTGCTCCCACAGTCTCCGCAGGGAGCTAGGGGCGTACTCCGTTTCGATGTCGGCCAGGGACATATCGAGTAGCTCTTCCCTTGAGCACCCGAGGCTCTCGCACGCCTGGCGGTTCACGTCGACGAAGTTGCCTTCGAGGTCGTGCACGAAGATGGCGTCAGCGGCCTGCTCGACGAGGCGCTTGAAGCGGTCCTCGCTCCTGCTGAGCGCCCTCTCAGCCCTCTCGCGCCCCCTCCTTACCTCAGCCTCCCTGAGCTCGCGCTCTATGGCGGGGCACAGCCTGCTCATGTTCTCTTTGGTGAGGTAGTCGTCGGCCCCTGCCTTCATGACCTCAACCGCCGCGTCCTCTCCTATCTTGCCCGAGACGACGATGAAGGGTATGTCCTGGCCAAGCTCCCGCAGTAGCTCGAGGGCTTCTGGTGCCCTGAAGCGGGGCATGTAATAGTCGGAGATCACTATCTGGAAGGGTTTTCCCCTGGCCTCGGCCGCGCCTAGCGCCCTCTCCATGTCTTCGGGGGTATACACCCTCTCGAAGAGGGGCTGGTATCCGCCGCGTCTGAGCTCACGCAGGAGGAGCATCGCGTCGTTCTCGGAGTCCTCGACGAGCAGCACGCGCAGGGTCCTGGCCGCAGACGTCCTCTTTACGCGGGTCTCACGCAAGTTCGGCCTTCTTCGAGGATGTCGCGCGGTCCCCGACGTCCCTGGTGCCTAGCGTGAAGTAGAAGGTGGCCCCCTCGCCAACGCCTCCCTCGGCCCAGACCCGGCCGCCGTGCCTGTGGACGATGCGCGCCACCGTCGCCAGTCCTATGCCAGTCCCCTCGAACTCGTCCTGCCCGTGCAACCTCTGGAAGGCCCCGAAGAGTTTGTCCGCGTACGTCTGGTCGAAGCCGGCCCCGTTGTCCCTCACGTAGTATACGGGGGGGAGAAAACCGGGTCCCGGGTCCCTGTCAGCGCCGAACTCTACGCGCGCTTGTGGTTCCCTGGCGGTAAACTTCCACGCGTTGCCGAGCAGGTTCTCGAGCGCCACCTTGAGCAGGGTCACGTCCCCCCATGCCTTGATGCCTCTCCCTGCCACGAACTCGACCTTCCGCCCCGGCTCAGCCGCCCTCAGGTCCTCGATTATTTCCGTGACCATGCTGGTCAGGTCCACGGGCTCCCTGCGTAGGGGTCTGCGTCCCACCCTGGAGAGGTCGAGCAGGTCGTCTATGAGCGTGGCCATGTGCCCGCTGGCCGCCCTTACGCGGCCGAGGTAGTCGAGTCCCTCGCCGTCGAGCACTTCCTCGTAGTCCTCCTGCAGGATCTGGGAGAACCCGTCTATGGACCTCAAGGGGGCTCTCAGGTCATGGGAGACCGAGTAGGAGAAAGCCTCGAGCTCCCTGTTGGTCCCTTCGAGTTCCCTGTTGGCGTCCTCCAGGTCCTTGCTGGCATGCTCGGCCAGGATGCGGCTGCGCACGAGCATCCAGGAGATGCCGAAGAGCAGGATGCTCACGCCTATGCCGCTTACGAGCACGAAGGCCGGCAGGTTGCTCTCGGCGCCCTTGTTGAAGGCTGGCAACGTGGCGAAATACAGGCTCCACGGGCGGCCGGCCAACCCGCTGTGGCTCTGCTCGAAGAAGAGGGGCTGGTACTTTTCGTCCCCGGCGCGCTGCACCCCGTCTTCGTCGTAGAGGAGAGAGCTCGACTCCACGTCGGCGCCGTCGTAGACCTCGAAGTCTATGGCTGGGTCGAAGCCGCTCCCGAACACATCGTCGAGCAGCCCGTCCCGCCTGAAGTACCCGACGACGAACCCTTTCAGAGCGCGTCTCCGCTCGGCCACGGTCGCATCCGGCTCCCCCTCGGCGTATACAGGAAGGTACACGGCGAAACCTGGCCCGAGGGCGAGGTCGGCGTGCGAGCCCTCCGGGGGTTCTGTAAGTACGTAGACCATCCTGGTAGCCCGCGGCTCGCCCGAGTCACGCGCCCTGTCCATGGCAACCCTGTGGGCAGGGTCCGTATAGTAATCGTGGTTTATGATGTTCAGGTTGGCCCTGTCAAGGGGGGCAACCAGCGAAAGGGGGAAGTAGGCGGAACGCTCGCCGCCAGGATCCAGATCGGGCCTTATCTCAGGTAGCCCCTCGCTTTCGGCGTTCTGGACGAAGGCCCCGCGCTCTTCTGGCGTCACGTACCGGGCGAAGCCAAGCGCCTGAAGCCCCTCGAGCCGGCTCTTGATCTCTATGCCCCTCACGTAACTCTCCCACTCTTCGCGCTCGACCGAATTGCTGGCCAGGAATACGCCGCGGGCGCCGAACAGCGCGTCGAGGTAAGCGTCGGTGCGCCTGTCCACGGCCGCCCTCGTGGCCTGCACGGTCTCGTCGAAGCGAACCTGGTCCTGCTCCTCGACCGTCTCGCGCACGTAGTACCAGGCCAGCCCTGCAAGCAGCAGCGAGAGCAGGAGCACCACGTATGCCGCCACCGCGGTGCGCATGTGGCGCAACAGCCGGCCTGACCCGGATCGCAAAGCGTGCAGGTAAGCTCCTGGCCCGCCTATGAGAGACCCCAGCCTGCAAGCAACACACAACACACGGTGCCGAACGCATCCGTCATCGATAACGTTGCGCCCACCGCTCCACGAACCTTTCCATTTGACAAACGATGCCCGGACAATCCGTACGGGACGCGCCTTATGGAGCAATGTTAACCGGCGTGCAAGCGCCCCGCAAGAAGCGGGTCGCTCCGCGACCCGCTTCAGCACGCTGCGCCCTTCGGGCTCCGCTTGTCAGCACGGCGCTTGCAGCGCCTTGTCAGCGCGCTCAGGCTTTAAGCCTTCGCTTGTCAGCACGCTTCGGGCCTTCGGCCCTCGCTTTCAGCTTTTGCTTCTGGTTTAGTTTCTTATCTCTCTGGTTTCGTCCTCGAGCATGGCCCGCAGGTGTAGGGTCACCCAGGTGCGGTAGGGGCGCCAGCGTAAGGCCAATTGTTCCAGTTCTTGGGCGGACGGTGGTTCGTCGAGGCCGTAGGCCATCGCGACAGCCCTCCCAAGCCGCGGCTCTTGGAGGGGGAGGAGATCCGGTGCTCCCGCCCCGCGTAACAGGATGAGCCCGGCCGAGAAGGGGCCGATGCCAGACAATTCCTCCAACCGCCCAAGAGCTTCTTCCTCTGGTAGGGACCTGAGATAAGCCGCATCTAGTTTTCCTTCCGAGGCCTCCCTGCCCAGGCGGCGCAGATACTCCACCTTGCGTAAATTGAGCCCTTGGAAGCCTTCGAGCGCCGCCAACCTCTCTGGTCCGGGGAAGGCGTACTCTCTGCGGCCGTGGACCTCGACGGAAGGACCCAGCTCCCTGGCCATGCGGGCCTTGATCTTCGCCGCCTGGACGATCCTGATGCGCTGCCCGATTAGCGCCCACGCCACCGCCTCGTACGGCGAGTAGAAACATACGGGCCTCAGCCCCGGATACCGCGCCTGTAACTTTCCCACAACAGGGTCCCGCTCTCCTTTCTCGGGGAACCCCCTCCCGTCCACGTCGAGCGATAGTATCCGCTCCACCTGCCTCCTCACCACTTCGACCTCGGCCCCGCCTGAGACCTCGCCCAGGATCACACCGCCTTCCTCCCTTACGTATACCCCGGCCACCTCCTCGCCACCGTCGGCGACGAAAGCCAAATGCAAATGCCCCGACCGATCACCCCCGTAAGCAGCAGGGGCAAACCCCTCCAGAAACCTTACGCTCGCCCCGAACGAATAAGGACCCACAGCCCGCAACTCGAACCGCCCCTCAGCCATCGCTACTCCTATCCAAGTACTCTGTGCCGCCAGCGGCCGACCCCGAGCATCCTCCTGAAGGCGTCGGCCAGTTCTTCGCGGGCGGCGGGGAGTTCGGTCCTTAGCCATTCGTCCAGGTCTGCCGCGGCCCGTTCGTAAGCTTTCTCGAAGCCAGGATCGTCGTAGCGCCGGGGAAGGAGCTCAAGCATCCTCAGGCGGGTGCGGAAGCCCGCGATGAGGTCCACGAGGACGGCGGAGGACCGGCGCGGTCCAGCCACATCTCGTGCTGCGCGAGGTACTTCTCCATCCCGTATACGGAGCGTTCGATCTCCTCAACACTCACCCCTCCCGAAGGGCCTGGTGCCCTCACGTACTCGAGGGCTGCCTCGAACTCCTCGACGAGCGGGACCACCATACCCTGAACGCCCTCGGAGACCTCCACACGGTACCTGTAACCGACCTCGTACTCGGTCCGCTTCCTCGCGAAGTAGTACCCGACGACCGCGCTCACGCAGGCGAGCACCAGATACGAGAGCAACCCGTATGTCATCGACGGAAGTGGGATCACACCCTGATGCCACCTCCTGACTTCCCTGGAAGATGCAACACGTAGACCACGCGTCCCTGCACCCGCGCCTCCTCCGCCGGTACCACCATCTCCTCGTACTCTCCCTGCGGAGCGTCTGGCCTCAACCTCAACATCTCCCCCTCCCTGTAGAAGCGTTTTACCGTCACCTCCTCACCTTCCCTGAGCAGCACCACGACTATCGAACCATCAGGCGGGCTCTCGTCTTCCTCTACGACCAGCAGGTCCCCGTCCTCGATCCTGGCCCCCACCATGCTCTGTCCCACTACCCGTAGCAGATACCTGCTCTTCCCCGAACGCGACGCGAGCAACTCCACCGCCAGCGAGTAGGCCTCGTCGGTCGCCACAGCCTCGAGCCCTCGGCCGGCGGCGATCCTTCCGAGCAATCCCATCCTTCCTGCAACCCCCCACCCCTTCTCCGTGAGCCGGACCATCCTCGCCCCGCTCTCCCGCACTACATAGCCATCTTCCTCGAGCTTCCTCAAGTGGTGGTGGACCGTCTGCGAGCTCCTCAGCCCCACCTCCACCCCGACCTCCCGTACGCTCGGCGGCGGCTCCCCACCCCCGGCACGCCGCGCCAGGTACCGTAAGACCTTCTCGCGCCTCGGATGCAGCGACTCTTCCATTCACCATCACGTTAGCGTACCCCACAGCCCGTGTCAAACAAATGTTTGATATTGGATGAGATCCGGAGGCGTTCGACTCTGTGGGTCATGCGAATGAGGGTTGTTTGTGGCCTCGATTCGCGGCGAGGGCGGTTCGTATTTGGGCAGGTTTGAAACCCGCCCCTACTCTAGTGGGTCGTTTGTCATGGACGTAGCCATTCCGGTGAAGGTGGAGTATGCTGCGGGCCTCACAACCCTTCCGAGAGGCTTTCCGATGACCCGTCGCCAGACAGATCCGCTTCGGCCGCTCACCTCCGATGAACGCGAC
>JBBPYN010000024.1:0-6730 GCA_038199875.1 Rubrobacterales bacterium | reverse complement strand
GCGACGGGCTTGCCCGACTGAACGAGCAGGGTCTCGTCGTCATCAAGTCCTTGCAATGTACTTACGATGGCCCAGAAGCTCTCCCAGTTGCGGGCCGCCTTCCCCGTCCCCCCGTAGACGACGAGGTCTTCAGGGCGTTCGGCCACCTCAGGGTCGAGGTTGTTCATGAGCATGCGCAGGGCCGCCTCCTGGTGCCAGCCCTTGCACGTGAGATCCCGCCCCCGCGGCGCGCGAACTGTGGGAGCTTCTCTGGTCTCGGTCATGGGACCTCCTCTCGTAAGATCGGAATCTCTAGCAAACCCGCTGGACCCCTACCGGGAGTAAGAGGAGTCGGCCCCCGGAGAGGTCAGGACTCCAGAGTCGGTAGTTCCATCCCTACTCCCTCAGAATCAACTGGATTCGGCCCCAGTCTGGCACCGGGTCCTCCAAAAGTCCAGCGCGGGGGAGTAGTATGAAGGCCAGAAGACGGAGGACTCCTTGACGCTCTCCTACCCGACAATTGGAACCGTGACGCTAACCGGCGACGACCTCTCCATCGAGGAGGTGGTCCGCGTCGCGCGCCGCGGCGCCCGCATCGAGGTCTCCCGCGAGGCCCTCGACCGGGTCAGGCGGGCGCGGGACGTCGTGGACAGGGTCCTGGAGCGCGGCGACCTCGTCTACGGCATGAACACGGGCGTGGGTTCGCTCTCCCGCTACCGCATCCCCTTCGAGAGCCTCGAGCAGTTCTCCGTTCGCCTGGTCACCCGCCATACCACCCACCAGGGCGCTGAGCTTGGCACCGCCGTCGTGCGCGCGATGATGGCCACGCGGGCGAACGGTATGGCCAAGGGCGGCGTCGGGGTGAGGGCCGAGCTGATACAGGCCTTCCTCGACGCCCTGAACGCGGGGGTACATCCGGTAGTACGGACGGGTGGCTCCGTCGGCCAGGCCGACCTGGCGGAGATGGCTGAGATCGGGCAGGTCCTGATCGGCCGCGGCGAGGCGGATTATGGGGGCCGGAGGATGCCTGGCGCAGAGGCCCTGAGGGCGGCCGGCCTCACGCCCATACGCCTGAAAGCCAAAGAGGGGCTCGCCCTGATAAGCGCCAACGGGGTCACGATGGGCCACGGCTCGCTGGTCCTCGCCGACACCGCCGACTTGCTCGACGCCTTCGACGTGACGGCGGCGCTCTCCCTCGAGGCCTACGGGGCCAACCTCTCGACGATCCACCCCGAGGCGACCAGGATGCGGCCCCACCCGGGCCAGTCGCGGGCGGCGGAGAGGCTCAGGGAGCTGCTCGCGGGGAGCTACCTGTGGCGCCCCGGCGCGGCGCGCAACCTGCAGGACCCGCTCTCCTTCCGGTGCGTCCCCCAGACCCACGGCGCCTGCTACGACGCCCACGCCTACTCGAGGGGCACGATGGAGGTCGAGCTCAACTCGGCGAGCGACAACCCGCTCGTCCTGCTCGACGACCAGTCCATAATCTCCGTCGGGAACTTCGACGTCGTGGCCCTCGCCGTGGCCTTCGATCTGCTGCGCGTCGCCGTAGCCCAGGTCGTCCACCTCGCCAACGAGCGCATCCAGAAGCACCTGTGGTCGCAGTTCTCCGGTCTGCCAACAGGCCTGGCCGCCCGCGACGGCGACGAGGGCCTGAGGCCCCTCGGCTATACCTCAGCCTCCCTCGCTGCCGAGGCGCGGGTGCTCGCCAACCCCGTCTCGCTCGACTACCGAGGCCAGATCGCCGAGGGCTTCGAAGACCACGCGAGCATGGCCCCATTGGGCGTGCGCAAGACCGAGGAGCTTCTCGCCATAGCGCGGCGCACGGCTGCGCTCGAGCTCACCGTCGCCACCCGTGCCATCGACTTGCGCGGCGGCCCGCCGCTCGGAGCGGGAACCGGGATCTCGCGCGACATCGCCCGTGAGTTTGCGACTACCGACCCGGAAGAACGCTGGCCCGACGTCGACGGCCTGACCGAGGCCATCGACAGCGGCAGGCTCGTAGCGCGAGTGGCCGCAGAGATAGGACCCCTCGAACCCGTCTCCACGACCGGCGACGCCGTCGGTCCCGCCGAAGGGTGAGACAGGGGGAGCCGTCGCGGCATAAGGCCGCGACGGCTCCGGAGTTCCTTGGGGCTCTGCGTTCCCTTAGTTCTTTACGATGCCCTTCTTTTCAAGGTACTCTGCCGCGACGTCCTCGGGGTCTTCCTGATCGAGGTCAACCTTGCCGTTAAGCTTGCGCATCGTCTCCACGCTGAGGCTGGACGAGACTTCGTTCAGGGTCTTTTCGATCTTGGGGTACTTCTTCAGCACGTCGCTCCTGACGACTGGCGCCGGGTAGTAGAAGGGCCAGATGCTCTTCGGGTCCTTCATCACCACAAGCTGCGGGGAGGTCAGCTGACCGTCGGTGGTAAAGCCAACCCCGACATCGCCGTCGCCGTTCTCGATCCCGGTGTAGCGGAGACCGAGCTGGTTGACGATTTCGGTCTTCTCGAAGTCGAAGGCAGGGTAGTTCTTCTTCACGTTGGGATACCCGTCGGAGCGGTTCTGGAACTCGGAGTACGAGATAAACGTGAGCTTTGGGGAAGCCTTGGATAGCTGCTCCATGTTCGTGAGGCCCATGTCCTCGGCCACCGACTTACGGACGAAGATGCCGTAGGTATTGTTGAAAGGTGCTGGCGTCAGCATCGTGTCGGCCGGACTGCGCTTGGCGTAGAGCTTCTTGGCGGCGTCGTAGGTTGCTTTAGGCGAGTCCAGGTCGGATGGGTTCCCCTTGTAGGGGACTATGGCAACGAGCGCCGTGCCAGTGTACTCTGGGTAGAGGTCGATCTGGCCGCTCTGTAGCGCCTTGTCCGCTATCTGCTCCGAGCCAAGGTCCAGCTTCGTCTCGGCGTTGAACCCGTTGGCCTCCAGCGCCTGGGCGTACATATTGCCCAGGATGTATTGCTCGGTGAAGTTCTTTGAGCCCACCGTGATAGTCGGGCCGCCGCCCGAGTCCGAATTGCCGGAGTTACCCACGTTGCCGCACGCAACGACGAGCAGCAGTGAGAGGCCCGCCAGCATCGCGGGCACGGCGCGGATCAGCTTGGTCTTGTTCTTCATCTTTCCTCCTCTTTAGTTTGCCCCATCAACTACCTCTTTTCTGCGCGATCTTGAGCCCTTTCGGGGTGAACGCCCTCTCCAGCACGCCGAAGCCGACCTCCGTGATGATCGCGAGGAGCGCGACGGAGAAGGCCCCGGCGAGCAGTATCTCAGGCCCACGGCGTTGGAGACCCTCGACGATCAAGTCCCCCAGGCCACCCGCTCCGACAAACGTCGCGAGGGTGGCGCTCGCGACGGTCTGCACGGCGGAGGTCCTGATTCCGGCGAAGATCACGGGCGCTGCTATGGGCAACTGTATACCGGTCAGGATCTGGCTTCCCGACAACCCCATCCCACGGGCGGCGTCGATGATGCCCTTGTCGACCTCCCTGAGTCCCGTCGAGGCGTTGATCAGGATCGGCGGTATGGCCAGCGCCGTGAGCGCCAACAGCGCCGTCTTGAAACCGAGGCCGAGAAAAGGCAAAGCGAGCGCGAGTATTGCCAGGCTCGGCACGGCGCGCCCGACGTTGCCGATGTTGATAGCTATCGTCGCGCCGACCCGCGTGTTGCGTACAAGTAGGGCAACGGGTAGGGCTATCGCGATGGCAATGAGCAGGGCGACCACCGAGAGCACTATGTGCTCCCTGAGAAGGGTGAGGAAATCCGGACGGGCGAAGACCCCGAATATCTTGGAGATCAAGCTACGTCCCCCTCGCCCGCACCCAAGGCCTCAGGTAGCGTTCGAGCCCGAGGAGCAAGAGGTCTGCAAGAATAGCCAGCGCCGTCGCCAGGACCGCGCCGGCTATGATCATGGTCGGGAACTGGCGGTTGATACCGTCGAAGATGAGTTTTCCCAGGCCCCCGCCGTTGATGTAAGCGCCGATGGTGGCGATGCCGATGATCGTCACGGTGGAGATGCGGATGCCGGCCACGATTATGGGCAACGCCAACGGCAGCTCGACTCGGAAAAGAATCTGGCGTCTCGTCAGGCCCATGCCGCGGGCCGCGTCTATGGTCTCCGGCGGCACGGCGTCCAGGCCGGCGACGGTGTTCCGGATCAGGATCAGAAGCGAATATGCCACGAGGGCGATGATCACGGGTACGGGTCCGAGCGGCACGAAGGGTATGGAGATGAGGATGGCGAAGAGCGCGAGGCTCGGGATGGAGTAGAGGATGCCCGTAACGCCGGTGACCGGCGGGTAGATCTTGCGGAAGCGGGCCGAGAGAATCCCTATGGGCAGCGCGATGGCGAGGGCTATCGCGACAGATACGGACGAGATGAAGATGTGCCCCTGGACGGCCGGCACTATATCCTCCCAGAAGTTGTCCCTGATCCACCCCCAGTCAACTAGCTTGGGTCCCCCGGTTAAGTTCTGCAAGAAGAGCAGGGCCGGGCTGTTCACGCCGAGGCCTCCCCGCTGTTGTTGGCCTCGCCCGAAGCTCCGCCCATGAGCTCCTCTATGGCATCGAAGGTAAGCAACCTGTTATCTCCGTCTTTCTCCACCACGGCCCTGCTGTGGCCAGAGCCTATCAGCTCGGAAAGGGCGTCCCTGACGGTCACGCCTTCGTTTATGCGGAGGAGATCGTCGGTGCCGCCGTTGGCCTTCTCGAGCTCCATCTCGCCGACGCGCGTGAGCGAGAGCCGCTTGAGGACCCTGTCCCCGCCAACGAACGAGGAGACGAACTCGGAGTCTGGCCTGGAGAGGATGTCCTCGGGGGTGTCGTACTGGGCGAGGACGCCGCCCTGCTTGAGGATGGCGATCTTGTCGCCCATCTTTATGGCCTCGTCTATGTCGTGGGTGACGAAGACGATCGTCTTCTTGATATCGCTCTGGATCCGCAAGAACTCGTCCTGAAGGCTTGCCCGCGTGATCGGGTCGACGGCCCCAAACGGCTCGTCCATGAGCATGATCGGAGGGTCCGCCGCCAGCGCCCGCGCAACCCCAACGCGCTGCTGCTGCCCGCCCGAGAGCTCGGCGGGGTAACGGTCGCGGTAGTCGTCGGGGGCGAGTCCGACCGTGTCCAAGAGCTCGTTCACCCGCTCCTTGATGCGATTCTTGTCCCAGCCGAGCAGGTTCGGTACGGTGCCGATGTTGTCGGCTATGGTGCGGTGGGGAAAGAGGCCTATCTGCTGGATGGCGTAGCCGATCTTACGCCTGAGCTGCGTGCCGCTCAGGGAGGTGTTGGGCTCGCCGTCGATGAGGATCTCGCCCTCCGTGATCTCGATCAGACGGTTCACCATCCGCATGGACGTGGTCTTGCCGCAGCCGCTTGGCCCCACCAACACGCAGATCTCCCCCTCGGGAACTTCGAAGGAGAGATCGTTGACGATCGGCTTAGCGGAGCCTGGGTAAGTCTTGCTTACCCCTCTAAATTCGATCATTGCACCTCCTGCGGGCCCAGACATGCCACTCTTTGTCCCTGTACTCCCGTATTCTTGCCTTTTCGACCATGACTCCTCTCCAGACCAACAGGAAAACGTTGGAGGAAGTATACGTTATTCTTACGATCCAGGTCTATCGCCCGTAGGTACCCTGACCTCGATCGCTGTCTCCGTCTCGAGTGGGAGGGCAGCCGCACTAAGCGCGGCGGCCGAGGCCGAGCAGCAAATAGAGGATGAAGTAGAGCGCGGCGGCCGTGATGGCGACGACGTAGAAGTTTCCCGGGTTCAGGTACTGTTGCAGGGCCGTTATAGTGTTGAGAATTAGCCTGGCTGGGGATTCGAGCAGCGTCCCGAGGCTGTAGACGGCGTTCGTCAGCACGTTGGCACCCTGTCCGATGCCGGTATAGGCCAGCGCGATATGGGCGAGTATAAGCAGGATGACGAAAGCGAGTATCGTGCGGATGAGACCCACGCTTCTATCTCCTTCTCTCTGCGGTCAACGCTATCCCGAGGCGTTCGTGCGGCTCTCGCACCGGCCTCCCATGAGCCCGTTCTCGGCAGCCAGTATAGCAATAACGCTGCTGTATCTGGAGAAGCGCCGCGGGCTGATCAGGAGGCGGCTCTTCCCGAATCCTGAGTCCTGTTCTCTTTGGTGGTCCTCTCCGAGTCGAGGAGTCTGGGTTCGCCAGGGTCTCTGGCCACGTCGCCCTTTCTGCCCGCCGGTGGCTTGCGCGACCAGTCACCCTCGAGCACGAACACGGCCCCGGCGACCAGAAAGCAGAGCGTCCCTACCGTGAAAGTTACGACGTCGCGCATCAGAACCCCGCTCGCCGCGGCCAACCCGGGTACCCACCAGACGGCGAAGAGCCAGCCACCTTCGCGCGTTTTCGAATCGGCGGCCATGTAGAGGCCGAGCGCGACACCAGAGAGTGTGATCACCAGCAACAGAAGCCCTATGGCGGTAAGGACAAAACCCATACACCTATACTAGCGGACGAACTCGTCCGTTTCACGTAAACGTAGGTGTGTTCTTCGAAACAAACCTACTTTCGGCCCATCGCCCGCCTGTATGACCTCATCTGTTCGAGGAAGTCCTCCCAGGGGCGGGCGGGAGACTCGAGGCGGTTTCCGTAGAGGGAGAGCTTGTGCACGAACTCATGCACGGCCGACTCGGTGTCGGAGACGCAAGCGGGTTCGGCGACCAGGAGCACCTCCCAGTCCTCGAGCTCCTTTATGTTGTTTATCGCCTCTTTGAGGCCGGGGCGGTGGTAGAGCAGGAGGCCTGGGGCG
>JBBPYN010000023.1:0-9542 GCA_038199875.1 Rubrobacterales bacterium | reverse complement strand
GTTAGAACCCCGCTAGTCTACCGGAAGCCTCCCGCCTTTGGTGGCCTGCCTCAGGAGGCACGCCGGACGGCCGCGCCTGGACGCACCACCCTCTCGGCCGGCAGCCAGACCTCGTAGTCGTTGTCCAGCAAGATGGCGGCGTTAGACCCGTCGCCGGAGACGTAGCGGACCTGCCCGAACCCGAGCGGCGTCTGTACCCGCTCGCCGACGGAGAGCTCCGTCAGGAACGCCTCCCTCAGCGCGGCGACGTAGGCGAGCGCGAGCGAGGTGTCTATGTGCGCCCCCTCGTCACGCCTGTCGGCGACCAGGATGCCCGCTATACGGTAGAGGTTCGCCCTCGAGACCTGGGAGATAAGACACGCCCTCACCGTCTGCCGCACCAACTGCATTTCGAACTCCGAATACTCCTCGCCACTCCTCGCAAGAATGTCTATCACCCTCGGAAACGCCCGGCGCAACGCCTCCTCGACCGTCAACCCGTTGATCCCACGCTTGTATACGTGCGGGTCCAACCGCTCCTCCTCCCGCCGCCGCGGAATACTGAGCCAATCCTGCCTGATGTTGTTCGTCTCTGTCATGCCCCCATTATACCTCACTGAAGCTAGTGAGACAATGCTGAATTACCTGCAAAGCAGGTAATTCAGTACGCTACGCCCTTGCGGGCTCCGCTTGTCAGCACGGCGCTTCGCGCCTTGTCAGCACGCTTCGGCTGACGCCTTCGCTTGTCAGCACGCTTCGGCCTTCGGCCTCGCTTTCAGCTTTTTGCTGTTCCGGCCTCGCCCGGCTGCGCACGAGGTAACGTCGTAATTGGCGGTTGGGTTCTCGCTCATGGCGACGCTTTGGGACGACTTGCTGACAAGCGGAGCCCGCAAGGGCGTAGCGTACTGATAAACTGTTAGGCATGCGACACGAGGCGGGCGGCAAAGACCAGGAAGAGTTTCTCCAGCGCTTAAAACGTGAGGTCATTGGTCATCCGGCACTCACGCATCCTTTTCTGGAGCGGTTTGGTGAGGGGGATGTTGGTGCGGCGGGGGTAAGGATGTTCGCGATCCAGTACTACAGGCACGTGAGGGTGAGCCGGTTGTACCTGGCGGCTTTGATCTCGAAGTGCCGTGACGACGAGAAGCTGCAGCTCGCCCTCGCCGAGGTCCTCTTCGACGAGTACGGCCACCTCGACCCCGAGGAGACGCATCCTGCGTTGTACCGTCGTTTTCTCGGGGCTCTCGGCATCGGCGAGGAGGAGTGGGAGGAGCCGCCGACGCTTCCGGAGATAGAGATGTATATCACCACGCACTTTGCGCTCTCGGGGCACCCTGACTTCAGGATCGGTCTAGGCGCCCTCGGGCCAGCCAGCGAATGGCCTGTACCCCCCATCTACGCCCGCCTCTCAGACGGCCTCAGGAAGGCTGCCGGGCTTCCCGACGAGGCGCTGGAGATCTTCACCAGCCACGTCACGATGGACGTGACCCACGCCCGCATCATGATGGACGCCATCGCACCCTACGCAGAAGACGAGGAAGGCCGGGAGAAGGTTCGCGAGGGGGCCATGCGATCCCTCGACGCCCGCTCCGTCATGCTCGACGGTCTCTACAGGGCCGTCTACAGGGAGCCAGTCCCGATATTCGAAGCCCCCTCCGTCCGGTTGACGGGGAGATGAGGTTTGACCGGGTACTACGGGGAGGACGTAGCCTACATCCATGACGTCGGCCACGCCGACTTCGCCCTCGAGTCGGCTCCGGGAATACTTGAGCTCCTCGACCGTAGCGGGATAAAGCAAGGCCTCGTCGTCGACTTTGGCTGCGGGACAGGCCTCCTTGCGCGGGAGTTGATCGACGCCGGCTACGGCGTCCTTGGCGTAGACATCTCGGGGGAGATGATCGAGCTCGCGCGCCAGAGGGCGCCCGAGGCCGAGTTCAGGGTGGGCTCGCTCTTCGAGGTCGAGATCCCACGTTGTAGGGCGGTAACGGCCGTGAGCGAGGTCCTCAACTACCTCTTCGACGCGGAGAACGAGAACCTGGGGCTGGGCCGCCTCTTCCGGCGCGTGTACGATGCTCTGATTGCGGGCGGAGTCTTCGTCTTCGACGTGCTTGGTCCAGGCCGGGTGCCGCCTGGCACCACGGCGAAAGGGTTCAGCGTGGGGGACGATTGGGCCGTGCTCTCCGAGCGGGAGGAGGACGCCGGGCGGGGTACTATGGAGCGTCGGATCGTTAGCTTCCGGAAGGTGGGGGAACACTACAGGCGGGACGAAGAGATCCACCGCGTGCGGCTGTACGAAGCGTCCGAGCTCTCCGCAGAGCTCGAGCACGCGGGCTTCCAGGTGCAGACGATGAGGTCTTACGGCGCCCTACAGCTCTCTGATGGCCACACAGCCTTCGTCGCTCGCAAACCAGAATAGGAATGTGAATCTGCGCAGCGGGTATAACTAACCCATGCCCGAGCTACCTGAGGTCGAGACGATAAAGGAGGATCTGCGCGCGCTCGTCGTCGGATCGGAGGTAGAGCGGGCCGAGGTCCTCGACCCTTCGCTCGTGGAGCAGCCCTCGACCGAAGAGTTCATCAGCAGGCTCGAAGGCGCCAGCGTCACGGGGGCGCGGCGGCGGGCCAAGCACCTCACCGTGGAGCTCGACTCAGGAGACTCGCTGGTCTTTCAGCTCAAGATCGGTGGCCAGCTTCTGCTCGTCCCCCCGGTCGAGGAGCCGGTTACTGCCCTGATGCTCATCCTGCACCTCGATGGAGAGAGAAGGCTCTTTCTGAGGGATGAGACGGGTTTTACGCGGGCGCGGCTGCTCGACGCCGGGGAGATCGAGGAGCGGCTTTCGTCATTGGGTCCCGAGCCGCTCGAAGATGGGTTCGAGGCGGGGTATCTGCCGCACACCATCGGTTCGCGCAGGGCCCAGATAAAACCGTTGCTCCTGGATCAGAAAGTCGTCTCTGGCATCGGTAACATCTACGTCGATGAGATCCTGTACGATGCCAGGCTGCATCCCAGACGCAAAGCGAATACGCTCTCGAAGGACGAATGGGAGGCGCTCTATGCGGCGATACGGTCGAACCTCGCGGCAGGCGTGGAGCATCGGGGTACGACGGTGCGTCTGTACAGGGATGTTTTGGACCGACCAGGCGAGCACCAGAACTACCTCAGGGTATTTGAGAAGCACGGGCAGCCCTGTCCCGGGGGTGAAGGTGAGGTGGTCAGGGAAAATGTAAGTGGGAGACCTACGCACTATTGCCCCGCGTGCCAGCCGGAGGCTGGTCCCGGAGAAGGGGGAGGGTTAGAATCACTGTGGTAACAGATCCGAAAGGAGACAAGGGTGGCTGAACAATTTGACCTCGTAATCATCGGCGGCGGAAACGGCGGGTACATTCCGGCGATCCGGGCCAGCCAGCTGGGAATGAGCGTGGCCCTCATCGAGAAGCGGGAGGGCGGGCACTTAGGGGGCACGTGCCTGAACCTGGGATGCATCCCGACCAAGGCTCTGCTCCAGACGGCCCATCTCCTGCACGATGCCAGGAACGGCGAGGAATACGGGGTCAAGGTCGGAGAGGTGGAGTTCGACTACCCGCAGGCCGCCAAGCGCCGCGAGCAGGTAGTCACCCAGCTCAGGCGCGGCGTGCAGGGCCTGATGAAGAAGAACAAGATCACCGTCTACAACGGGACGGGCAGCTTCGTCGAGCCCAAGAAGATAAAAGTAGAGACCGAGGACGGCGAGGAGGAACTCGAAGCCGAGAACGTCCTGATCTCCACAGGCTCCGCCGTAAACACCCTGCCGGGCCTGGAGTTCGACGGAGAGAAGATCATCTCCTCTGACGACATCGTCACCAACGACGAGAGCTACCCCGAGAGCGTCATCATCCTTGGCTCAGGCGCCGTCGGCGTCGAGTTCGCCAGCATGTACAACGACTTCGGCACCGAGGTGACCATCGTCGAGATCCTGGACCGCCTCGTGCCGCTGGAAGACCCGGAGCTCTCCGATGCTCTCAAGAAGGAGTTCGAGAACAGGGGCATCACGGTGCTCACGAGCACGAAGGCTGACCCCGAGAGTCTGGAGAAGACCGATTCTGGCGTCAAGATCGAGATCGCGGGCGCCGACTCAGGCGAGCAGGAGGAGACCGAGGGGGAGGGCGGCGGCTACGGCGGCGAAGACGCGCCGACCGGCGAGGCCAGCGACGCTAGCGGGGATACGCTCGAGGCGGAGGCGTTGCTCGTCGCGGTCGGACGCAGGGCCGTCACCGAGGACCTCAACCTCGACGTGACCGAGGTCGAGCTCAACGACCGTGGCATCATCCAGGTCGACGAGTACGGGCGGACGGCCGAGGACGGCGTATACGCGGCGGGGGACGTGGTCGGGGGTTTCTGGCTCGCCCACGAGGCCGGACACGAGGGCATCATCGCCGTCGAGCACATGGCGGGCGAGGACCCGATGCCCAAGGATAGGAACCTCGTCCCACGCGTCACCTTCTGCCGCCCAGAGGTGGCCTCATTCGGGCTCAACAGGGCTGAGGCCGAGGAGGAGGGCTACGAGGTCAACGAGACCAAGTTCCCGTTCAGGGCCATCGGCAAGGCCCTTATCGAAGGGGAGCCAAACGGGTTCTTCAAGATAGTCGCCGACTCCGAGACCGACCTCATCCTCGGGATGCACGCCATAGGGCCGAAGGTGACGGACCTGATCACCGAGGGCGTCTTCGCCAAGCTCGTCGAGGGTACGCCTGAGGAGATCGGGATGACCATGCACCCCCACCCGAGCCTCTCGGAGGTCGTCGGGGAAGCGGCAATGGCCGTGGAAGGACATCCGATTCATTTTTGATTTTTAGGTTTCAGACTTCAGGCAACAGGCATCAGGAGGGGGCCGCTCCACGCGCGGCCCCTTTCGCGTAGCGCGACGGTGCGCGGCTGTCGTGCCAACGCCGCCCCTGTGCCCTTCCTGAAGCCTGATGCCTCCCTGCGATAGGAGACACGGTACCATCTCGTCAACGTGCGCTACCATAAGGCGCAAAGTGTGAGAAAGATAGGAGAGTCGTGGCGCGCAGACAGATCAACCTGAAGGTACTTGACGACGGCACGAAGACTTTCGAGGTCCGCCACCGCTGGGAAGACAGGCCTGTGCCCCCACCGCCCGACGGGACCGCGACGGAGTACCTGCCCTTCCGGCAGCAGGCGGGGGGAGCCCCTGGTGCGCACGGCCGTCCCGAGTGGCTAAAGGCGCGCGTCCCCGACGGGGAGGTCTACCGCGACATCAAGGAGACCATGCGTGGGTTGAACCTGCACACGGTCTGTGAGGAGGCCCGCTGCCCGAACATCGGCGAGTGCTGGAACAACCGCACGGCGACGTTCATGATCCTTGGCAACGTCTGTACCCGCTCCTGTGGCTTCTGCGCCGTGCTCACGGGCAAACCCTCGGAGCTCGACCTCGACGAGCCGCACCGCGTAGCCGACGCGGCAAAGCAGATGGGCCTCGAGCATGCCGTCATAACGAGCGTGAACCGCGACGAGCTCTCAGACGGCGGGGCCTCCATCTTCGCGGGGACGATACGCGCGATCAGGGACGAGGTCCCGGGCTGCGCCGTCGAGGTGCTTACCCCCGATTTCAAGGGCGACAGGGACGCGATCAAAACCGTCATAGACGCCCGTCCAGACACCTTCAACCACAATATCGAGACGGTCCCCCGCCTCTACTTTGCGGTCCGTCCGCAGGCGAAGTACGGGCGTTCCCTGGAGGTGCTCCGCTACGCCAAGGAGCTGAATCCCGTAGGCCTGACCAAGAGCGGCTTTATGGTCGGCCTCGGTGAAGTCGAAGAGGAGATACACCAGACGATGCGCGACCTCAGGGATCACGAGGTGGATATCCTCACCATCGGCCAGTACCTCAGGCCCTCGGAGAACCACCTCCCGATGAGCCGCTACTACACGCCGAAGGAGTTCGCGAGCCTGCGCCAGTACGGCTTCTCCTTGGGCTTCAGGCACGTAGAGAGCGGACCACTCGTCCGTAGCTCCTACCACGCCCACGAGCAGACCGCAGACGCCAGGCGGAGCCCCGCGGCGGGCGTCGCCGGCGTCTAGGGCTTCGACGTGGATTTGAAGAAGCAGGCGCCTCAAGCGACCGTAGACGTACGGCGGTTGCCAGGTCTGACGCCGTACGCAAAAGCCTGGGACCTCCAGAAGGACCTCGTAAGACTAAGGAAACGAGACGAGATCCCTGACACCTTCATCCTGTGCGAGCATCCGCCGGTCTTCACGGTGGGACGGGCGGCGAAGGACGCGGCGAACCTGGGCGCCGGGGAAGAGTACCTGAAGGCCCTTGGGGCCGAGGTGTTCTGGAGCGACAGGGGAGGGGACGCGACCTTCCACGGTCCCGGTCAGATCGTTGGGTACCCGATCCTACGCCTCAAAGTGCGCGACACCCACGCGTACCTCCGCGAGCTCGAAGACGTCATCATCAGGGTTCTAGAATACTACGGGCTCGAAGGCTGGCACCATCCTGAGTACACGGGCGTGTGGGTGGGGGAGAGCAAGATCGCCGCCATCGGCGTGAAGTTCTCGTCTGGTTGGATCACCTCCCACGGCTTCGCCCTCAACGTGAAGACGGACCTGACCTGGTTCGACCGTATCACGCCCTGCGGCATCAAAGAGTTCGGGGTCACCAGCCTGAACCGGGAACTCGACCGCGAGGTCCCACTCGTCGAGGTGGAAGAAAAGGTTGTCGGGCGCTTCCTCCAGACATTCCGTTAGTTTGCTTACTGCCACCCGGAGTATCACTTGTAACCTGACCTCGATCAACACAAGGAGGCGAAGAATGCTCGAAGGCGTGGCAGTGGTCTGGATGCCGGTGCAGGATAAGGAGCGGGCCAAAGGCTTCTACGGGGACACCCTGGGACTCACGATCACCAAAGAGGACGGTGATTGGGCAGAAGTGGATGCCAACGGCCTCACGATCGGCCTGAACGGCCGCGAGCCCTCAGGCGCCGGCGTCGAGGGCGGCCCCGTCGTGACCTTCCAGCCCGAGGCCGGACTAGAAAAGACAGTAGACGACCTGAAAAACCAGGGCGTCGAAATCCCGGCCGGTATCTCCGAGCACCCCTGGGGGTGCGTGGCGACCTTCAAAGACTCAGAAGGCAACGACGTTCAACTCTACGAGCCACCGAAGAGTTAAAGTAGATCTCTTTACGCGCTGCCGATAAGGATGCCCGCGGCGAAGACGAGCGAGCCGCCGAGTATGACCTGAAACGCCGACATGAGGAAGCTCATGTCGAAGTACCGGTAGCGTATAAAGGAGATCGCGAGCAACTCGAAGCCAACGACCCCGAAGGCCACGTAGAGCGCCACGCTGACGTGGGGTATGAGGAACGGCAGGGTGTGCAATATGCCCCCGACGAACGTGGCGACGCCGGTGATGGCACCACGCAACACGGGGCTTCCGCGTCCGGTGAGAGACCCGTCGTCCGAGAGCCCCTCCGAGAATCCCATGCTGATCCCCGCTCCAACCGCAGCCGCAAGCCCGACCAGAAACGTGACCCCAGGGTCCCTCGTCGCAAAAGCCGTCGCAAACAACGGCGCCAGCGTCGAGACCGACCCATCCATCAAACCGATCAAAGCCGGCTGAACAACCCGCAAAACGAAGTTCTTGCTGTGCCCCGAAGCCGTCATCTCCCGGCCCCCAAGCCCAAGCCGCTCTAACCAGGCCGACAAAGCTCTACCTCCCAAAGACACAATGTACAACCCATCCCATTATTCTATCCCCGCTCCGTACTAAATCAAGAACAATTCTTGTTACTGGTTAATGGGAGTCATTCGCGATTGCGGGGTGTGATGTGCAACATAAGAGTCGGTTGGTCGGGTGCTACCGTGGTTATCGGGAGAGATTCCCGCCTACAAGAGAAAGCGAGGTCCGAAGGCCCGAAGCGTTGCTGACAAGGCGCTGCAAGCGCCGTGCTAAGAGCGTGCTGACAGGCGCAGGTCGAGGTCGGCCTTTACTACCATCTCTTCGGTATCGCGGCGGAGGTGGAAGCCAAGCTTCTTGGAGATGTGCTGCATCGCGCGGTTGTCGAAGAGGATCTCCGCGGTGGTGCGCGTGAGTCCTTCTGCGCGGCCGACTTCGAGGATGCGGCCCACGAGCAGAGTGCCTACGCCCCTGCGCTGAAAGTGGTCGCTGACAAGGACCGAGAACTCCGCCTCGTCGGGGATGGCGCCGCCACGGCTAAGGCGGGAGACGCCAAGAATCTCACGCTCTCCCGTCTCCGGGTCCGTACGTTCGGCGACAAGCGCCAACTCGCGTTCGTAGTCTATGAAGCAGATGCGCGTCAGGCGCTCGTGGGTCGTGCGCTGGTCGAGGTTCATCATGTGGAAGTAGCGCATGTAGACGCTCTCTTCTGAGAGCGTCTCGTGGAACTTCACCATAAGGGGCTCGTCCTCCGGACGGATCGGACGTATCGTTACGGGCGTGCCGTCGCGTAACTCATCGTGGGAGACGTACTGCTTGGGATAGGGACGGATCGCGGTGCGTGGGAGGTCCTCTTCCCTCGTTTCGGGGTCGTGGAGTACGACGCGAGCGTCGAGGGCTATGAGGCGCTCTGACGAGACCAGGAGCGGGTTGATGTCGAGCTCTTTGATCCAGGGCTGCTCGACGACGAGTTGGGAGAAGCGCACGAGCAGCTTCTCCAGGGAGGCGGTGTCAACGGGAGCCTTGCCCCTGACGCCTCTCAGCGCCTCGAAGATGCGTGTCCGCTCCATCATCCGGCGGGCGAGCGTGGTGGTAAGCGGCGGGAGGGCGAGGGCGCGGTCCCTGTATACCTCGACCAGCGAGCCGCCCGAGCCGAAGAGCAACACGGGCCCGAACTGCGGGTCGAGGCTGCTCCCGACGATCAACTCGTAGCCGTCGAGGCCGACCATCCTCTGCACGGCCGCACCGCCGAAGTCCTCGGGACTGTACGTTTCACTTATCGAGGTCTCCATCTCCGTGTAGGCCCGCCTCACCTCGCCTGAGTTCTGCAGGTTCAGGCGCACGCCGCCGACATCTGTTTTGTGCGTGATCGTCTCGGAGTCGAGCTTGAGGACGACGGGGTAGCCGAAATGGTCCGCCAGCTCCACGGCCTCGTCCGGGCTGCGCGCCACCTCGGTCTCAACGGTCGGGATGCCGTAGGCGTCGAGTACCTGCTTCGCCTCGAACTCCGTGAGGATGGTGCGTCCGGAGTCGCGGACGCTGTCAATGATGTCCTCTACACGCTCGCGGTCCGCTCCTTCGTCTTCGGCTGGCTCGGGCGTCTCGTAGATGCTGCGCAGGTTATAGGTGTACTTCCACATGTTCGTGAACGCGCGGGCTGCGGCGTCAGGGTAGTCGAAGGTCGGGATGCCAGCGCCGTTCAGGATGGAATCTCCCGCTGCGACCGCGGGCCCGCCCATCCAGCTGGCGAGCACGGGTTTGCGCGTGCTGTTCGCGTAAGGCACGAGCCTCTCTGCGGTCGCCGTCGGGTCGGTCATGTCTTGCGGGGTAAGGACGACGAGCAGCCCGTCGCTCTGCGGGTCGCCCGCGGCCGTCTGGAGCGTCTTC
>JBBPYN010000022.1:0-38108 GCA_038199875.1 Rubrobacterales bacterium | reverse complement strand
TCGCGGGTGCCGGAGACCAGCCAGGTCGCGACTTTAGCGCCGGCCGGGATCTCGGTCCCCGCAAGATCGGTATCCTCGGTCGTAGTACGCCGGAAGTAGTGGACGGCCGTCGCCCAGCGCAGCATCTCGTCGGCGGCGGTGGGCAGAAGGAAGGGGTCGTTCCTCAGGCGTTCCAGCTGGTCCGGGTACTCGAGGAGGGCGAGGAGTCCGTGGGTGATCGTATGCCGCGTCGTCTCGTTGCCAGCGGTGGCGAGCAGCACGAAGTAGACGTCGAACTCGCGCTGCGTGAGGTCCTCGGAGACCAGCAGCGAGATGATGTCGCCGCCTGGGTTCTTGCGCCGCGCGTCCGCCAGCTTGCGCCCGAACTCGAACATCTCCAGCGCGACGGGGCTCGAGAACGGCAGAAGGCGGTGGGCATCGTCGACGGGTTGGGCATACTCGGGGTCCTGGTTGCCGAGGATACGGTCGCCCATCTCGACGACGTGGCGGCGTTCTTCTTGCGGGACGCCCAGGATCTCGGCGAAGACCTGCATGGGGATCTCAGAGGAGATCTGTTCTACGAAGTCGAACTCGCCCTTGGGAAGCGCCTCTGAGAGGACCCTGTCGCAGACCGTGCGCACGGCCTCCTCCCACACCATCACGGCGCGGGAGGTGAAGCGGCGTGCGATCAGCTTCCTGAGCTCGGTGTGGCGCGGCGGGTCCGTGTCTATCATGGACTTGCGGGCTTCGATCTGATCGGGGTCCAGGTCCTCCAGAGACGTTCCGCCGACCTCGGAGGAGTAAACGGCGAAGTTGCGGTGCACCGCGCGGATGTCCCCGTAGCGGGTCACGGCGTAGAAACCCGGGCCCTCGGGCTCGGGGTTGAAGTGGACGGGGTCTTCGCGGCGCAGGGTGCGGAACCACTCGTGGGGTACCCGCTCGACGAAGGCGTCGTGGCTCGAGAGGTCTATCTCCTCCAGCGGCACTGTCTTTACTCTCTCTGTCATCGGCGGCCTCCTAGAGGTGATGAAGGTACTCGTCGATCTCCCAGTCCGAGACCCACGTGCGGTGACGCTCGACCTCGAAACGCTTCACGTTGAGGAACGTATCGACGATCTGAGAACCCATCGCTTCGCGCAGCACCCCGTCGGCCTCGAGCGCGTCCAGGGCATCGCCCAGGGAAGCTGGCAGAGGTCCGCCGGCGTCTTCTTCGGCCAGTGTGTAGGCGTCGCCGCCGACGGGCGGGCCGAGCTGGAGCTTATCGCGCACGCCGTGCAGTCCGGCGAACAGGATCGCGGCCTCAGCCAGATACGGGTTCGCGCTGCCGTCGCCCACGCGCACCTCGACGCGGGTAGCCCCGTCACGCTCGGGCGGGACGCGGACGAAGGCCGTGCGGTTGTCCCAGCCCCAGTTGGCGTGGGTTGGTGCCAGCGAGTCGGGGACTAGCCGGCGGTAGGCGTTTATGGTCGGGTTCAGGAACGCCGTCAGCGCCTGGGCGTGGGCCATTACGCCCGCCGTGAAGTGGCGGAACTCATTTGAAACGCCATCCGGATTTTCGCCGTCGGCGAAGGCGTTGTTGCCGTCGCGGTCGAGCGAGAAGTGGAAGTGGAAGCCCGAGCCACCCTGGTCGTTGAACGGTTTGCCCATAAACGTGGCGACGAGGCCGTGGAGCGCGGCAACGTCCTTCACGGCGCACTTCAGGCGGAAGGCGCGGTCCGATGCCGTCAGGGCCGGCGCGTGCTGCAGGTTGATCTCGTACTGCGAGTTCATGAACTCGTGGTTGGCGGCGAAGGTCCCCATACCCAGCTTCGACAGGGCCTCCGCGATCTCGCGCACGATGCCGCGGGGGTCGGCCTGGGGACCCACGGTGTAGACCATGCTCAGGTTGTCCACGTAGCGCCTGAGGCCGTTGGGCGATTCGGGGTCCCGCTCGCACAGGAAGAACTCGAGCTCGGGCCCGACGATCGGCGCGAAACCGAGTTCCTCGAAGCCGGCGACGGCGCGGCGTACGGCGCCCCTTGGGTCGGCGGGTGGCGGGTGCTCGCCGACGGGATGAAGGTCGGCGACGCAGCATGCGACGCCCTCTTCCCACGGCAGCAGGGTCATCGTGGAGAGGTCGGGGTAGGCTATAAGGTCAGGGTATCCCTCCTCGCCGCCGACGACGGGGGTGTGGCGCAGATCTGTGCCCATCACCGCCGAGCAGAACGCGAGCCCGTGCTCTATCGCGCGCTCGAACTCGCCGATCGGCACGTCCTTGCCGCGCGCCACGCCGTGGAGGTCGGGGTAGATCACCCGCACACACCTCACGGACTCGTCGGATAGCTCCGGCGGCCTGGCCACAAGCTCCTCTCCCTGAACCACGACTACTCCTTCCCGCCGGCGTCGCCGGCTACTTTCCCGCTCTCTCGCAAGCCTTCCAAAAACGCGTCGAACAACCGGAACGCGCTCCTCCTCGCGGCCTCCTCGGTCTCGGGTGCCACGTCGAGAAGCACCCTTCCGTCCTCTATACCTAGCTCGGTGAGATTTTCCGTGTCCATGCCCGCCCATCGGGAGACGATCTTTACGGTGCTTTCGGGGTGGAACTGGACACCCAGGTGCGGCCCCATCCGGAACGCCTGCACGGCGTCGGCCGTGCGTGCCACCTCGACCGCGCCAGGCGGCGTCGTGAAGCGCTCGTAGTGCCACTCCAGCCAGGGTCCGGCAGGAATCACGCCAGGGTCGTCGGTCTGGATCTCCCGCCAACCGAGCTCCGCCTTCGGGGCCCTCTCCACCGTCCCCCCCAGAACGGTTGACAGCACCTCGCCGCCGAAGCACAGCCCGAGCACGGGAACGTCTTTCTCTACCGCGGTCCCGATCAACTCAAGCTCATCCACCACCCCTGGCTCGTGCGTATCGTTCGGGCCGTAGGGAGATCCGAGCGAGGCCACGAACGCGTAGTCGGACGGGTCAGGAACCGCCTGGCCTTTGTAGGAATGGTGTACCTCGTACGGTATGCCGCGCTCCTCGAGCCACTCGACGAGCAGTCCGGGCGGTGTCATCTCCTCGTGCTGGCGGACAAGAACCGGCTTCACGCCGCTGCCCCCGGAGGGTCGCCGGGACGATGTGTCACGCCGTCGGCCAGCGTCTCTACGCGTTCCGCGAGCCAGGCGATGCTATGTTCGTGTTCGGGTTTCATGAGCACGGAGCGCAGTACGCGGGCGCTCTCGGTGTCGCGCTCGATGACTGGGTGGAGGGCGGCGAAGGCCTCTGCGCCGACGCGCAAGCTGGAGAGAAATACGGGATCCTCCTCGTCTTCCATGCCTGCGTGCAGTAGCGCGTCGGAGGCGCTGTCCACGGCCCGCATGGACGTAAGGGTTGGAAAGTACGTGACGATATCCAGGGCTGGCTCCAGATGCAGGGTCATCGTCTCGCTGGCCTCGTGGATGTCGTCGACCGTCTCGAGGTTGGCGATAGTGCCGCTTGAGGTAAGGTGGCCGATCGCCCGGTCAGGCAGGCCAAACATGTTGGCGAGCATGCGCACGACCTCGAATTCCATCGGCGAGGTGGCCTGCGAAGCATCCAGCGCGTGATTGTTGGGGTTGACGATCATGGCGGCGAGGTAGCCGGCGACCGCAACGGGGTGCGGCGCCTTGAGCATCTGTCCGGCGTAGCGCGGATGGTAGAAGGGCAAGCTGGCGTCCATGCGGACGGCATACTCGTCCAACAGAGCCTCAACGCCATCGGGTAGATGGGCGTCCGCGACCGTGCCCCAACGGGCCTCCCAATCCTCCACGCCGCTCAGGACGCGGTCGATCAGGGCGCGGCGGGCAGCGGCGGGATCAGGCACCTGCAGGCCTCACTCGCCGCCCTTTTCCACCATCCGCTCGGCCTCTTCCTCGGGAACGGCGAGCGCGACGTGCAGGGTGTTCGCGGAGGTCTCAGGCTGCACGCCCGGGCCGGAGAGGTCCACGTCCCACTCTTCGACGGTATTGCTCAGGCGTCCGATCCCGTCGATCTCCACCTCTACCACGTCTCCCGGCTGCATGGGCCTCGAGTTCGCCGGTGTCCCGGTAAGGGCCACGTCGCCTGGCTCGAGCGTGATCAAGCGGCACAGATCCGCCAGTTGGTAAGCCACAGGGAAGATCAAATCGTCGGATCCTCCCTCCTGCACGACCTCCCCGTTGAGGTAGGTCCGAAGCCGGAAATCCGTGGGATCGAACTCGTCCGCCGAGACTACCTCGGGCCCGAGCGGCAAGAACCCGTCCTGCCCCTTGACCCGTAGCATGGAACCCCTGTCCGCGTGCCTGAAGTCGTGCAACCCCACGTCGTTGGCGCACGTGTAGCCGCCGACGTAAGAGAGAGCATCTTCTTCGGCGACCCCCTTCATCCGGCGCCCTATGATGACCGCAAGCTCGCCCTCGTAGTTGAGGAACTCCGTCCCCCGCGGGCGCCTGAGCGCGCCTCTGTTCCCGTTGAGGGTCGTTGGCGGCTTGACGAAGTAGGAGGGCTGCGGCGGCGTGCGCGCCGCGTACTCGTCGACGCGGCTGCGGTAGGTCAGATGGACGGCGAGGATCTTGGTCGGCTCCACCGGCGCCAGATACTCCGCCTCCGCCTCAGGGACCCCTTCCCCCCCCTCCAGGACGACCTCTTCACCCTCGAGCCTACCCCACACGGGCTCGCCTTCGTGCAGGAACCTTACCCTTCGTCCCATTTCAACTCCTTTCGCATTGGATACATTATCCATTAATCGGGTCCGTGTCAAGGCGCTGCGGGGCACATTGCATAATGTATCCATGCGGGCTATGATCGGGCGATGGAACCGGTCCCACGTTCGTCTGGGAGAAGCGACCCCATCAGGGTTGACTCTGTAGCGGACCTTGCCTACGAGCGGATACGGGGGTATGTGCTTGGTGGTGAGGTTCCGCCGGGAGCGCGGCTCGGGCAGGTTGAGTTGGCGGAGGGGTTTGGGATCTCACGCACCCCCGTGCGCGAGGCCTTGCGGCGGCTCGCTGGCGAGGGTCTGGTTGACTTTCACTCCAACCGGGGTTTCCGGGTGGCTGACCTGGGGTTGGATGCGGTGCTGCTGCGCATGGAGGTGCGCTCCATCGTGGAGCCGGGGATCTCACGTCTCGCAGCCCTGCGAAGGACGGAAGAGGACCTTCGACGACTCGAAGAGGCCATCGCGGGCGAGGAGGGGGCGCGCGACGGGGTTGCCGCGCACGACGCCAGCCGCGACTTCCACATCGCGCTCGCTCGCGCGTCGGGCAACGAGGAGCTCGCGCGGGTGCTCGGCTCGCTCTGGCTGGTCGAGGTGGGACGTCGCCTCCTATCCAGGCGCACCGCTGACCCCAACTGGCTGCACGACGACGTGGGGGAACACCGCGGCATCCTCACCGCCGTCTCGGAAGGCCGCGCCGCCGACGCAGAACGCCTCATGGCCGAGCACATCGGCCGCGCCGTACACCACTGGAAGCCGCTCGGGGCAGGCGGAACGAAGGATGGGTAGCCTCAGCCAGCGACTACAAGAGAATATCCGCGTCCAATCGCCACAAGCCAGACACCTGTTGCCGTAACCCTCGCAAAGCGCTTCAAACTCCTCAGTGGTAAAGCTACCTCACAAGATGTCTCGGGCTATGAGCGATTTCGTATCAAAAGTAGCAAATGGAATATCTTCAAAGTCTTCTTCATTGATATCCACTTCTTCGCGCTGCCCGCCGCGTCCGCCCCCGCGGCGGGCCTGTCCGCCCCCACCCCCTGAGGCGGCGCCGTCTTCGGAGTCGCCCCTGCCACCAAGGAACTCCACCCTATCAGCGACCACGTCGACGGCGCTACGCTTGGAGCCGTCCTGCGCCTCCCAGGTACGGTACTGCAGGCGCCCTTCGACAAGCACGGGGTCGCCCTTCTTCTTGTAGTTGGCGACGTTCTCGCCTAGCTCACGCCAGGCCGAGACGTTGAAGAAGTCGACCTCTTCGTTCTTGGAGAACACCCGATTCACCGCCAGTCCGAACCCGCACACCGGCGTGCCGCTTTGCGTGAACCTTAGCTCGGGATCTCTGGTCAAATTACCAGCCAGTATGACACGATTGAAACTGACCACGTCTCTTACCTCCTTCTGTGTACCCTGCAAGGGTAACAATACAGGAACATTCTCGGTTCTCAAGCGGCATAGCTTTAGCGACGTTCTCTTCAGCGTTTCGTGACGGCCACCTTCAGCTCCTGGTCTTTTATGGTGGCGATCACATCCCCGTCCTCGTCGTTGCGGAAGACCTTCGCGCCAGCCCTGTGGAGCCTGTCGAGGGTCTCCGGGGTGGGATGCCCGTAGGGGTTGTCCACGCCGCACTGGATGACGGCCACCCTTGGCGGGAAACGGCTGAGGAAGAGCGGCGTCGATGACGTGTTCGAGCCATGGTGGGTTACCTTAAGTATCGTCAGTGGACCCGTGTAGGGGCCGTTTGCCATGTACTCCTCCTCGATCGCCTCAGCGTCGCCGGCCAGCAGTATGCGCGCCGTGCCGTAGCTCAAAAGTATGGCCACCGAGTTGTCGTTGATCTCGGAGAAGAGGCCGCCTTCGAGGTCCGTCGGCGGACCGAGGACGTCGGCCCGCACGCCTCCCCAGTCCATAAGCATCCCGGTCCTCAAGACCTCCGTCCTGGCTCCCTCGTCGCGTACTCCCCGCAAAAACGTGTTGTACGTCAGGGTGCTGTTCGGGTCCCCCGAGACAAAAACGGTCTCGACAGGGAAGGCGTCGAACACGTCGAGAAAGCCGCCGATGTGGTCGGCGTCAGGGTTACTCACCACGATGCCGTCAAGGGAGTCGACCCCCCTGCTGCGCAGGAAGTCAACCACGTTGGGTCCTTCCTCTGGCCTCCCCGCATCGATGAGATAGCTCTCGCCGCCGGCCTGCACGAGCACGCCGTCCCCCTGCCCCACGTCTATAAAGCTCACGGACAAAGAGCCGGAGGGCGGCGGTCCTGGCCCGCCGCCGGAGCCTTCCGTGAGCAACTCCAGCTCCGCGCAGGCGGGGGCGAGCAGGCTCAGAACCAGCAACAAGAGCGGGGCGACAAAACGCATTCCGGGTCCACGTCCCCCAGCATCCCGCTTTCGTCCACAACGCACGACCATCAGAGTAATTATCGGATCGTTCGTAGAAACCTTAGAGAGGTTCGCAGCGGGGCGGTTCGCGAGAATAGCGGCTAAGGGTTCATACCGAGTCCAAGTGTATGCCGACGGCACGACGTAGCCGGCCATCGCACACGGGACCTTTGCTACCCTCGTGGATTCCCGCTTTCGCGGGAATGACGCGTGGGGACCAGCGCCCGCAGAAAGTCAGAACCAGTCCCGTTCATACGGACCCGGTATCAGGCATTAGCAAGCAACAAGCTGACAAGCGGAGGCGAATCCGAAGCGTGCTGACAAGCCTGCGAAGCAGGCGTGCTTCAAAGGGTTCCAGCGTGGCGGATCATGCCGCCGTCCACGAACAGGGTACTGCCCGTGACGTAGGAGGAGTCGTCCGAGGCGAGAAAGAGGGCGAGGTTCGCGACCCCTTCCGGCTTGCCCATCCGGCCAAGGGGGATCTCGGAGAGGAGCTCCTTCATCTGGTCGGGGTGTTCCTCGAGCGGGGCGTCCATCGGGGTCTCGATGGCGCCTGGGGCGATGTTGTTTGCGGTGATGGCGTGAGGGGCTAGCTCGACGGCCAGCGTACGCATCAGCATCCTGACCCCGCCCTTCGTCGCGCAGTAGGGCGCGCTGGTCGGGCGATCCTGCGCGCTTACGGTGTTGGTGTCGGCGCGCTTGTACTGGGGGATCTGCCCAGCCCGAAGGTGCATCCGCTGCATTATCTGATCCCAAATCGGGGAGTTGTCCATCCCCGACTCCCAGGGATGGCGGATGTACACGAGTCCCTCCCCCAGTGGGTCCCTGTCGCGATACAGGTACTCGTGCCAGGCCTTCAGCTTGCGGAAGGCGTACCCGAGGAACTCCTTCGCCTCGTCCCCGGCGGCCTTGTAGATGGCCAGAACGGCTGTGGCGTGGACGGGCGGTAACACGACGCCCGAGGTCTCCTTGTGCTTTGGGGCGTGCGGGCTCTCATCAGCGTTCCAGAAGCTGGGTCCGGGGAAGTAGTCGCGGAAGCGCGGGTTGAAGACGATCTGGGGTAGAAGACCGTTGGTCCACTGGGCCTCGAAGAGGTGCCTCAACTCTTTTTCGGCGCGTTCGCGGTCGTAGTGTGCGTAGGCGATAGCGATGAGGGCCGAGTCCCAGGACCACTGGTGCGGGTAGAGCCTCGGGCCTGGTTGGGTATATTCTCCGGTCCAGTTGAGGTCGAGTATCGCTTTCGCCTGCTCGACCAGCGCCTCGTTCTCCCTCTCCGAGCTGCCGTCCGTACTCAAGCGTCTGGACGACCCTTACTCGCGTCCTTCAGGGGTCAGGCGGTCGATCCACTCGTCGGCCTCCGTGCGGGTCATGTCCGTGAGCGGCTTGCCTACGCGGGTCTCGAGGCGCTCGACGCCGTTCTCGCCCCGCCACTCGACGGCCAGCGTCTTGAGGAGGTCGACCTGGCTCTTGCGCGCCTTACCACCCCTCTTCGATGAGGAGGCGGGCTTCTCAGCCTGCCCGTTCGGGGGAGCCTCCTGCTCCTCGGTGGCACTCTGGGTGGAGTCCTGGGAAGAGTTCTGTCTCCCCCCTCTTATGGGGGTTGGCCTGGCGCGAGAGGATGAGGCGGGTGGGGCGTCGTCGCCATCGGAGAGCTCTTCGAGGGCGGTCGCGCCGACGTTCACCGCGTCGCGCAGGGCGCGGGCCTTCGCACGAGTTTCGGCCATCCGGATCAGGTGCGGCGCGATGTTGCGCCCCACGTTCTCGGGGCTCGCGTCCCCTATCCCCGAGAAGTGGCGGTCGTCCTCCATCTCGGCCGTTGCTTTTACGATGGCGACGTTCCCGTTCGAGTCGTCCGGGACCTGGATCAGGTCGGTGTCTATCCCCCTCAGCCCCAGGCTGTGAGCCTCGTCGAGGAGCCCCTGGTACAGAACATATTGCTTTCCCTGCCTGGTAATCATGAACTCGTCTCTCACAGGCCGCGCCTTACTTCGGCCTCGCGGTAGTCCTCGCCTTCGAGGGAGATCCAATCGCACATCGCGATGATCCTGCTTGCCGTCCTCTCCCCTAGCTGGGCGGCGAGGTCCCTTGGTCCTATGTTGGAGGTGAAGATGGTCGGCAACTCCTCCCTGTAGCGGTGGTTGACGATGACGAAGATGCGCTCACGCACCCAGTCGTTGGCCCTCTCGGCGCCGAGGTCGTCGAGCAAGAGAAGCTCGGCGTTCTTCACCGAGTCCATCCACTCGTCGATGTCCCTGCCAGGGGCGTTGTACGTCCCACGCATGTTGTCAAGGAGCTCGGGCACCGTGACGAAGAGCGCAGGCACCCGCTTCTTGGTGATGATCTCGTTCATGACGGCAACAGCGAGGTGGGTTTTCCCAACTCCAACCGGGCCGCAGAAGTAGAGACCCCTGCCCTCCTCCTGATTGCCTTTCCAGCCCATGATGTAGTCCATGACCTTGGCGAAGGCCTTCTGGGCGTTCTTGCTGAGCCCTGGATCGAAGTTGTCGAGCGCGTAGCCTTTCATGCGCTTGGACAGACCGCTGCGCTCCCTGAGGGCCGTGACCCGCGCGTTGCGGCGCATCAGATCCCACTCGCGCCGCTCGTTCTTCTTCTCGCACTCGGGCGTGCACGGATGGTAGTACCACTCGCCCGGCTTGCCGTACTTCTTCTGGAGCGCTGGCGGGAACTCGTCCCACTCGGCCTGGAGCTCGCGCCCGCAGTGGGGGCAGACCCGGTCGTCGAGCCTGAGTACCTCGGCCCTACTCCGTTTCCCCGAAGAGCCACTCATAGCCCTCCCTGCGTCTGGCAGCAGATTGTCGATCCGGTCCACCACTCACCCCCTCTCGTACCTTCAAGGCCCCGCCCCTCACGGCCCCGCTCTGCTCGACGAGCCTCAGCTTGCGGTCCTGCTCGAAGCGCTCCACGTCCTCGACGGTCTTGACGCCACGCTCGACCCAGCGCTCGAGGATGCTCCTCACGTAGCCGACCCTGCGCGCATCACGCTCGCTGGCTATCTTCAAGGCCTCCCTTACCGCATCAGGCGTCAGCCCGTCACGCCCGCAGTAGCCGTTCAAGAACTCAAGGATGTGCGGCGCCGGCAAAGACCCCATAAAGCGGAAGTAATCGTCGGCCGAAACCCCCTCGGGCTCGGCCCTTATAACCTCGACGTCGCGAACAGGGAGCTCGTTTGTCTCTACTTCGGCACCTCCACGGGACCACCCCTTCGCCGAAGGCGGATGCTCGGCGACTTCCAGCCAGCCGTCCCTGCGGGTGACGAAGCCGGCCTCGGCGAGGGTCTTCAGAGAAGCCTCGACGCCCTCTGGCGTCGAGATCAAGAGTTCCGCCAGCTCTTCGATCTCGACATCGTCGTCACCCAGGTCGGGGAGGATGCGCAGCAGTTCGTAGAGGGCGACCGCCTCGGCCCCGAGATGCGGCATCCAGCGCACGTAGAGACGGGCGCGGCCTCCCCGCGCCCTGTTCTCCCCAGGAGGTGTGAGCCGGACTCTCTCCATCCTGCGGCCAGTATAGCGGCCAGGGCCCCGGCTCTCTACATCTGATTCGTAGGGGAGACTCAGAACTGGAACCAGCCATCAGGGAGGGCATGGTCAGACGGCGCTATACCAGGGATGAGGCCCTGGCTCGCGGCCAGCCCGAAGATTATGGCGGCGGCGCAAAGGACTACGGTCGCGGTCGCGAGCTTTCTGGCGTCGAGGTAGTAGCCGAGGATACATAAGCCGATTCCAAGGGCGCCTGCGGTGATATTGGCTCCAGCGCCGAGGAGAGCGGCGAAGACCTGGCCTAATGCGAGGAGCAGTCCGATGATGCAGGAGATCCTGCCTCCCAGCAGCTTCGCCTGCCACGCTCTGTCGGGTGACGTGTGATCTTCTGTCATGCAATCCTCTCTGGCTCGGATCTCGTCCCCGTCTGCCGGGAGCCTAGTATAATCCCCGTCCTGTGAGGTTCGAGCGCGCACTCCCTGGCACAAACGAGGTCTTTTTACCCGACGGGACGCTGCGCCCGGTCTACGAGACCCTCTTCGAGGAGCTCGGGCGCACAGGCCCCCGGCGGTGGGAGGAGAAGCTGCGCAGGGCGCATGCTTCTCTGTTAGACGAGCAGTATGCGTTCGGCATAAAAGAGGGCGATAAGACCCATCCTACGGATTGGATCCCACGCATCGTTACCGCCTCGGACTGGGGACGCCTCGAAGCCGGCCTAACCCAGCGCCTGCGCGCCATAAACGTGTTCCTTGGGCGCCTCGAAGCGGGCAAAGAAGAGGTCGTCCCGAGGGAGGTCGTCGAGAGCAGCATCCTCTACGATACGGGATGGAAGGACCGTTTCGGTCCCGTGCCCGTGCGCCAGATCGCCTTCGACGTCGTCGCCGTGGAGGGGCTGGCGGGGGGCTGGGAGTATCTCGTTATCGAGGAGAACGCCAAGATGCCTGTCGGGCTAGCCGCGATGACCCGCAGGCGCAGGATGAGCGGGGAGGTCTTCTTCCCCGAGACCATCGAGGAGCTCCCCGTCTCCCCCCTCGACGGCTGGCTCGGACGCCTCGGCGACGCCCTGCGGGCAGCGTCCCCGAAAGGTCCGGACGCTACGCTCGCCGTCGTCTCGAGCGGGCCCTCCGACCAGTTCTACCTCGACCACCACATCTACGCCGAGGAGATGGGTGCCATCCTCGCCGAGACGAAAGAGCTGCAAATAGAGGGAGATGGGCACCTCATCCACACCCCGACCGGACGCAGGATAGACGTGATCTACGAGCGCGTCGACGAGGATACGCTCTACGCCGAGGTGCCCGGTCTTCTGGAGTGCCACGTCGAAGGAAAAGTACACGTGCTCTTCGCCCCGAATTCCGAGATAATAGACGACAAGGGCGTAGGCGCCTTCGTCCCCGAGATGGTGCGCCGCTACCTCGGAGAGGAGCCCCTCATAGAGAACGCCAGGACCTGGTCGCTCGCGGTTGAGGAGGACAGGCGTTACGTCATGGACCACTTCGACGAGCTCGTCGTCAAGAGCAGGGGTGGCTACGGGGGCAAGGAGGTCATGATCGGACCCGAGGAGTCGAAAGAGTCGGTCGAGAGGTTCCGCAAGAAGGTGGAGGGGGACCCCGTCGAGTACGTGGCCCAGGAGACGATAGACTTCTCGACCCACGTCCTCTGCGAGACCGGCGAAGACGATTTCCTGCTGCGCGACTCCTACGCGGACTACAGGGTGCTCGTCCTCTCCCCAGACCCAGAGGATCCTGATGTCGTAGAGGCGGTTCCCGGGTCTCTCAGCCGGGTCGCCGCGCCAGGCAAGCACGTCGTCAACATCTCGAGTGGAGGCAAGATGAAAGACACCTGGGTGCTCGAATCATGAACTATGGAGAGCTCATAGGAGACGCGTTCAGGATCACGCTCCGCAACCGCTACCTCTGGTTCTTCGGGTTCTTCGCCGGCGGCACGAGCGGCAACTTCGGGGGCAATTTCTCTTCGGCGGGCAACTTCAACCCAGGCAACTTCAACCCAGACGAGTGGCAGCGCTCGGGCGCCGGCCTCTCCACACTCACGGCCCAGGTCGGGCAGGGGATCAGCAACGCGGTCCTTATCGGCGGCATCGTCATCATCGTGCTGATCCTCGCGTTGTTCTTCATCATAATGGGACTCATCTCTCAGGGGGCGCTGGCAGATAGCGTCGCTGGCATAGACAGGGGCGAGGGACGCCAGTTCGGGTCGGCCTTCAGAATTGGGATGGCCAACTTCTGGCGAGTGCTCGGTTACTTCGTCGTGTTCTTCCTGGTCACGATCGGGCTTCTCCTGGTTATAGGCATTCCGGTGGCACTCTTGATCGGGGGCACCTTCGTGGCCACCGAGTCCGTGGGGGCGCGGGTCACCGTCGCCGTGGTGGTTGGAATTCTGGCCATCCTGTTGCTCATCGTCGTCTTTATCCCACTTACCATAATCGCCCAGTACGCCCTGCGGGACGTAGTGGTACGCCGCGAGCGCGTCCTTGGGTCCGTCGGGAGCGGCTACGGCCTCTTCCGCCGCAACATAGGCAGGAGTTTGCTGCTCTGGCTCATACACCTCGGGCTCTCGATCGGCATTGGTATCGCCTTTATCCTGCTGCTCCTGATCGTCGGCCTCGTCCTGGCCATACCGGCGATCGCGCTTGCCGTCGCCGGGTCCTCGACAGGCGCCATCATCGCTGGTGTGATAGCGGCCGTGATCCTGATCCCCCTCCTGCTCGTGGCGACGGGCGCCATAGGCACCTTCTCCCACGCCTACTGGACGCTCGCCTACCTGCGACTTACGGCCCCACCCACGACATCACCGGACCCGTTCTCCACCGCCGGGTAAGATGGTCAGGTTTCAGGGTTCGTGGTGTGGCTCTGGTTAGCGTTTCAGCTGATCGCTGATGCCTGTGGCCTGAAGCCTCGAAGGGGCCAGGTTGTCCTCGCGCTCTTCTTCGGCCTGGAGTAGTCTGTCCAGGGATTCGACGGCGACCTCGAGTTGGGCGCGGCGGGGTTCGGTGGTGGTGAGGTACCTCTGCAGGAAATTGCCAACGGCTATAGAGGGGCGGGTCTGGCCGAAGATGAACCAGGCCTCGGAGATCAGGATGAACTGCAAGATCCCGTAACCCCACCACGCTATCAGCGGGTCGAGGAGGGCGGCGAGGATTATGTAGATCAGGATGTTCGTGCCGCAGCGGGGGTGGACGCGGCTGGCGGCCCTGGCGTTCTGGAGCGTGACCTCGCCGTATTTCTCGTAGGCGGCGACGGCTTTGTGCTCGGCCCCGTGGTAGCGGCCGATGGGGGTGAACTTCATGACCGCGAAGAAGAGCAGCAGGATCGGCAGGATGGGGAACTCGGCGAAGAAGGCGAAGACACCGCCAAGGGTTCCCGCCCCGCTGCCGAGTTGCATCAGGCTCACGAAAAGCCACAAAGCGCCAAGCGTGGCCGCGAAGAATAGCAGGCTCCAGAACGACCCGAAGAGCTGGATGAAGACCCTTCCCCAGAGAAAGAAAGAACGTATTATCGGCCATCGGGAGAACCGCAGCAGCGCCGGGTTCGCGGGCTTGCGCAGGGGCGTGGGTTCTACCTTGACGTGTATCTCACCCTTCCTGCGGTAAGCGACGCTCATGTAGTTCGGGCCGAAGAGGTCGAGCCCGTCCCAGCGGGCCATCCCGCCGAAGGTCAGGCCCCCCTCTTTCTCCCCAGCGTCGTCTTTCGCCACAGTTCTCCCTCTTTCGGGCAAGGATCAGGCCACAAAGGTTAACACGCTCGTTCGGGCGGCAATTGTAAACGCCCGCGCGTACTCTACGCGGGTACCTTGTTGAGCCGTAGTAGACCGCCCTCGCTCTCGAGTTCCCTCTCAGCTAGGAAGCTCGTGGTGACGCCGCCCCTCAGGAACTCCTCGTCCTCGAGCACAGCCAGGTGAAGCGGGAGCGTGGTCTCCATGCCTGAGACGGCGAACTCATCAAGCGCCCTGAGACCGCGGCGTATCGCGCCCTCGCGGTCGCGGGCGTGCACTATCAGCTTGGCCAGCAGGGAGTCGTAGTAAGGGGGCACCCTGTAGCCCGCGTAGAGGTGCGAGTCGACCCTGACGCCAGGCCCGCCAGGCGGGTTGTAGACCTCGACGAGCCCAGCCTGGGGCAGGAAGTTGCGGCCCGGGTCCTCGGCGTTGATCCTGAACTCTATCGCGTGCCCTTCCGGGGAGAGGGCCTCAGGGGGGATCTCGAGCCGGCCTCCCGAGGCCACCGTCAACTGCTCGGCCACGATGTCTACGCCCGAGATCATCTCCGTCACGGGATGCTCGACCTGAAGGCGGGTGTTCATCTCGATAAAGTAGAATTCCCCTTCCGCGTAGACGAACTCAACGGTCCCAGCCCCCTCGTAGCCGAGGGAGTCGATCAGATCCGCCGAGGCGGCCATGAGGCCATCCCTCACGTCCCCTGGTAGGCCAGGCGCCGGCGACTCCTCGATGAGCTTCTGGTAGCGGCGCTGGACGGAGCAGTCCCTCTCGGGGAAGGTGAACGTGGCGCCGTGCGAGTCGGCGAGGACCTGCACCTCGACGTGCCTGAGCCTTTCGAGGTACTTCTCGACGTAGACCGAGCCGTCGCCGAAGTTGGCCCCCGCCTCCCTGCTCGCGCCGAGGTAGGCATCCTCGACCCCGGCCTCGGCCTCAACCACCCGCATCCCCTTCCCCCCGCCCCCGGCGTTCGCCTTGATGACCAGCGGGTAGCCGACCTCGGCGCCGACGCGCTTGACCTCATCGACGCTCTCGCAGAGGCCATCGGAGCCTGGCATTACAGGGACGCCGGCCTCGGCCGCCGCCTCGCGGGCCTCAGCCTTGTCGCCCATCCTGGCGATGGTGCGGGAGCTCGGGCCGACGAACGTCAGGCCAACCCTCTCGCAGATCTCGGCGAAGCGGGCGTTCTCGGCGAGGAAACCGTAGCCGGGATGGACGGCGTCGGCGCCAGTCAGCTCGGCGGCTGAGATGATAGCAGGCACGTTCAGGTAGCTGCTCGCCGCGGGTGGAGGTCCGATGCACACCGACTCGTCGGCCAGCTCGTGGTGCAACGAATCCCTGTCAGCGGTGGAGTAGACGGCGACGCTCCGCACCCCGAGCTCGCGGCAGGCCCGGATCACGCGCAGGGCGATCTCACCCCTGTTCGCCACTAGTACCTTGCCGATCACTACTGTTCGTCTGGCCGCAGGTAGAAGAGCGGCTGGTCGTACTCGACGCCGCCGGCGTTCTCGGCCAGAACCTCGACGACCTCCCCTGAGACGTCGGCCACGATCTCGTTCATGAGCTTCATTGCCTCGACGATGCAGAGCGTCTGCCCCGCGCTGACCGTATCCCCCACCTCGACATAGACGTCCTCGCCAGGTGCCGGCGCCCGGTAGAAGGTCCCGACCACGGGAGAGCGCACCGCGTGCAACCCGTCCATCTCGGGCGAAAGCTCGGGCTCCACCACGTCAGGTGTACCCTGGGTCACCTGTGGGACCGCGGCGGGGGCTTCTGGCCTGGCCTTGACCGAGATCTCGGTCTCCCCCTGGCGGACCCTGATCTCACCCACCCCTGACTCGCGCAACAGCTCGACGAGCTGCTCGACCTCCTCTAGCGGCAGCGGACGGTTTTCGTCTATCTCTGGCATAGCCAGGGATTCTACACGTCGGCCCGTGGGAAAACCCGCCCCCGACGGTACAATCCTCCAAGATCCATGACCGAAAAAGGGACAGGGCGCAAGAGCATCAACGTACTCGACCCCAGGGTGGCCCAGCAGGTCGCCGCGGGGGAGGTCGTCGACCGCCCTGCTTCCGTGGTCAAGGAGCTCGTCGAGAACTCCCTCGACGCAGGCGCCTCCCGCGTGGAGGTCGAGCTCGCGGACGGCGGCACCTCGCGCATCCTGGTCCGCGACGACGGCTCGGGGATGACTTCTGAGAACGCTAAGCTATCCGTTCTAAGGCACGCGACGAGCAAGATCGTAAACGTCGAAGATATCGAGGTAGTGACCACCCTGGGGTTCAGGGGCGAGGCCATCCCCTCCATGGCAAGCGTCTCCTCTTTCTCTCTGACGACCTCGACGGGCGAGGGCGCGGCGACGAAGGTGGCCGTCGAGGGCGGGGCCGAGGCCGAGGTCTCGGCCGCCTCCCACCCGAAGGGGACGACCGTGCTTGTCGACCGCCTCTTCTACAACGTCCCCGCACGACGCGCCTTCCTGAAGGGTGCGCGGGCGGAGCGGGGTGCGATAGTGGAGGTCGTTACACACCTGGCGATAGCCCATCCGAGGGTGGCCTTCCGCCTTACGGATGGGGGCAGGGATTACCTCTCGCTGCCCGTGGCGGGGGATCTCCTGGAGCGTCTCGCGCAGATACTCGGCGTCGGCAAAGCGCGGGCGCTGCGCAGGGTCGAGTACGAGTCGGGGCCGTTTGGGGTCTCCGGCTACGCCGCCCTTCCAAGCCTGACCGAGGGCGGCAGGGCACACCAGACGATCTCGGTGAACGGCCGCTTCGTCAGGGCAGACAACCTCCACCGCGGCATCGACGACGCCTACAGGGCGACCGTCCCCTCCGGCCGCTACCCGCCGGTGGCGGTCGAGATCACCGCCGACCCACGCCGCGTCGACGTGAACGTCCACCCCACAAAGCAGGTCGTCCGCTTCTCGGAGGAGAGGGCGGCCCGCGAAGCCGTGGCCGCCGCCGTCCGCGCCGCCATCGAGTGGCGTGCCCCTGCCCCACCACAGGCTCCACGCGCCACCGAGAGGACCTTCACCCAGGATCGCTTCTCCGGGTACTCCCCCCCACCGACGACTCATCCCTCCCGCGCCGCGGAGGACTTCTCTCCTTACAACGCGCCGCCGGCGCGGGGTCTGCAGGAGGCTCGCGAACGTCTCTCAGAGGCTTCCAGGCCGCTTGCGGAATCGTTGGCCGAGGAGCGAGGACAGTATGGAGAGTTGCCGGAAAAGGGCGGTCTGCCGCAGGCCTCCCCCGAGGAACTGCGGGTCATCGGGCAGCTCGCGGCCGGCTACATCCTCGTCGAGGAGCCTGAGTCGCTCTGGGTTGTCGACCAGCACGTCGCCCACGAGCGGGCCATACTCGACAGGCTGCATGACTCGGACAGCCCTGCCACGGTGCAGAGCCTCCTCGTCCCCGAGGTCGTTGACCTCTCGCCGGCGGAGGCCGAGCTGGCGGCGGCGAGCCTCGAGGAGCTCTCCGTCTACGGCTTCGAGGCCGAGCCCTTCGGGCCGAGGTCGGCAAGGGTGACGGCGGTGATCTCCACGCTCGCCGACAGGGACGTTGCGGGCGCTTTCAAGGACGCCCTCTCGGCGATCTCGGGCTCAGAGCCGGGCCGCCGCCGCGAGGACCACATCCTGGCCACCATCGCCTGCCACTCGGCCGTAAAGATGGGCGACAGGCTCTCGCAAGCCGAGATGGAGGCGCTCGTAAAGAGCTGGCTCACGAGCCGCCTCCCCGCGACATGCCCGCACGGAAGGTCCATCTGCTACCGTATCAGCCTGAACGAGGTAGCCCGCAAACTCGACAGGCATTAGTGTAGGGGCGGGTTTGAAACCCGCCCCTACACGTACGCTTCGGCCTTCGCGCTTCGCTTGCGGGGCGAGACGAAGGGTGTCGTTTGGACCTTACGAGAGACCGGGTATTGGGGGCACTGGCCGTCGTGGGCGCGGCCTCTATCTGGGCGACGCTCGGACTGTTCGCCAAGATCCTGTACTCCGACGGTGTCTCGTTCGAGTCGCTGGTCGCGGTGCGGGCTTCGGTGGGGTGGGCTGCCGTAGTGATCTTCGTCCTGGCCACGGGAGGGGCGAGGAGCCTCAGAGTCTCTCGCGGGGACCTGGCTTTTCTGGCGCCCCTTGGGCTCGTTGGGGTCGGCCTCTTCTACCTGCTTTACTTCTATACGGTCAGGGAGAGCACGGTCGGGACGGCGGCGGTACTTCTCTACAGCTCGCCCGCGTTCGTGGTGGTGCTCGCGCGTCTGTTCCTGGGCGAAGCGCTGAACGCGGCCAAGGTGGTCGCGCTCTTCCTGACCGCTGGTGGGATCTTCCTGGTCGCGGGCGCCTACGACCCGTCTAACCTGGAGGTCGGCCCTGCGGTGCTGCTCGCCGGGCTGCTCTCGGGCCTGACCTACGGCCTTTATTCGATCTTCGGCCGCCCCGTGGCCGGACGCCTCGGTCCTTCCGTCATCCTGAGCTACGCCCTCTTCTTCGGGGCGCTGCTGCTCATCGTGGCAGCTCTCCCCACGCTCGACACCCTCGCAGGCCTCCCGACGAGTTCTTACGCGCTGCTCTTCATGCTAGCGGTGGTGCACACGACGCTAGGGTTCGCGCTCTACACTTTCGGGCTCGGACGCCTCGGGGCCGGGAGGGCTGCCATCGTCGCCACGGTAGAGCCCGTGGTGGCCGGCGCCCTGGGAGCGGCGCTGCTTGGCGAAGAACTCACAGTCCCGAAGGCCGTCGGCGCCGGGCTCGTGATCTCGGGCGCAGCGCTGGCCCAGGTCAGGCTTCAGAAAGCGCGCTCAGCCTGACAAGGCGCCGCAGGCGCCGTGCTGACAAAGGGAGTGAGCAAGGGCGCAGCGTGCTCAAAAAACGGGTACTATGTTGCCCCACGTTGGGAACCGGCTGGCGCAAAGAATTTGCTTCCCTGGCTCCGGAAGACATAGGAGGAGGAACGCCATGCCTATAGAGTTCAAGGAAGGCGGCTCGGGCTACTCCCTCGGGGTCGAGGAGGAGCTCCCCATCGTCGATGCCACGACCGGGGAGTTGGTTCCGAAGATCGAGGAGATCATGGGCCGTCTCCCCGAAGAATTGCGCGAGTCCGTCTCCTACGAGCTGTTCCAGTCCGTGCTCGAGATCAAAACCCCCGTTTGCGCCACGGCCGCCGAGGCCGAGAAGCACCTGCGCGGGCTGCGCAGCAGGGTCGGTTCGTGGGCGGCGGCCTGCGGCGCCTCGCTCGCCTCCGCAGGGACCCACCCCTTTTCGCGCTACCGCGACCAGAAGGTCACTGACCAGGAACGCTACAGGCAGGTCATAGAGACGCTGCACTGGGTAGCGCAGCGGGAGGTGATCTTCGGCCAGCACGTCCACGTCGCCGTCCCTGGCCCAGAAGAGTCCATCATCGCCCACAACCGCCTCTCCGAGCAGTCGCCGTTCCTTCTGGCGCTCTCGGCGAACTCCCCTTTCTGGCAGGGTTTCGACACGGGGTTCGAATCGGCCAGGGTGAAGATCTTCGAGACCTTCCCGCGCGCCGGCCTCCCCCCCGCCTTCCCCGACTACGAGGCCTTCGAGAATTACGTGGACCTGATGGTCGCCTCGGGCGCGATGGAGGACTATACCTACTGCTGGTGGGACGTACGCCCGCACCCCAGGATCGGGACTATAGAACTGAGGGTACTCGACTCCCAGACGAGCCTGAAGTACACGACTTCCCTGACCGCCCTCACCCAGTGTCTCGTCGCCCAGGCCCTGGAGGAAGTCGGCCCGCACGAGCCATACGACATGCACCTCGCGATGGAGAACAAGTGGCGTGCCGCCATGCACGGCATGGATGCGGCGTTCTACGACGCCAAAGACGAGACTACGGTCCAGGCAAGGGACCTCGCCCGCGGCATGGTCGAGCGCCTGAAATCACACGCCCAGGACCTCGGCTGCGAGAACGAGCTCGAAGGCGTACTCGAGATCGTGGATGCAGGCACGGGCAGCCAGCGCCAGCGCGAGGTCTACGACGAGAGTGGCGACTTCCTCGACGTCGTCGCGTTCCTCATAGAGGGTACCCGTCCCGCGCTAACAGAGGAACAAAGTTAGGCTACAGGCATAAGGAAAAACCTGAAACCTGATGCCTACTCGAAGCCCAGGCTCCAGGCGCGGTCGAGGTCGTAGTTGGAGTAGGCGCGGAAGGCGACCATGGTCTCGGTACGGGCGACGCCTGGGATCTGGGCTATTTTTTCTGGGACTATCTCGGCGAGGCTCTCGAAATCGGGGATGCGGACCATGACGACGAGGTCGTATGGGCCCGTGACCGAGTAGGCCTCGGTGACGCCTTCTATGGCGAGCATGGCCTGGGCGGCCTCCTGGACGCGCTCCCGCTCGGTCCTGACGAGGACTATGGCCGTTACCACGCGTACCCCCTATATTCCAAACGTCACCGTTCCCGAGAGGGCGTTGTTTGCCGTGGTCTTCTCGTACTCCACGGGCCCGACCTCGACGGTGACCCTGGCGGTCTCGTCTAGCTCGCCTGGGATGAAGCCGCCTACCTCCACCGTCGTCACCTTCTTGGGTTCGAGGCGCGCGATGGTCTTGCTTTTGGCCTGGCGCTCGGCGCTGGTGTTTAGGATGACCTCGACATCGACGTTCGTCTCGGCCACCTCGCCGCCGTTGCCAACCGCCACGGCGAAGGTCGGCTCATCAGCCCCCGTCAGGACCACGTTGTCGTCCTGATACAGGGGTTTTCCGGCGACCTTGACGCCCGTTACCTGCACCCCGTGAAGGGCGTTCGGATCGCTCCTTGCCGTACCCGATGCAGGGGCCGCGTCGAAACCGAGCGCCCCGTAGTCCATAAACGATTGCGGCTCTTCGAGGTAGGCCTGGTCGCTCGTCTGGCCTGCGGTCTCGAGCGAATGTTTGACGGCGGGGACGTAATAGTTCGTCACGATGCTGTCGCTCGTCCTATAGTCCTCGACGGCCGTCGCGAGCTCTCCTTCGAACCCGTCCCCCGAGGCAGCCTGCGTCAGGCTTTGTGTGGCCTCTGACCTTATGGCAAGGGCCGTGACGACGTAGTGATGGGCGTCCTCGAATTCGGGTGGGATCTCCTCCTGCCTCAAAGCCTGCAGGTACTGGTTGTCCGAGCGGGTGGCCACCTGGGCTAGCGCCTCCTCGTCAAGCTTGGCAGGGTCCCCCCCGGCATTGCTCAGGACGTGCTGGAGCTCTCCCCTGCCTGCGTTGGACGAGTCGCTGAGCAGGGTGTCCGCGCTCGTGACGTATTTGCGAACCTGGGTCGATTGCTGCGTCGCCACGCAGCCGCGGGCGACGAAAAAGATGAACCCGAAAACCACGATTAGGAGCAAGAGCGAGCCAACGAGGGTGAACCAGGCGGGGAGCGTCCTCCGGCGGCGCTGCTTGGGGCCGCTGCGGGGTCTCCTGGGACGGCCAGACGGTCTCTGACGGCGAGACTTCGGGGCTGCCCTGTGAGATCTACGCTCTATACGAAACCCCCGAGAACACGTTGTGGGCGAGGGGGGACTCGAACCCCCACGGCCTCTCGGCCACTAGACCCTGAACCTAGCGCGTCTACCAATTCCGCCACTCGCCCGCAGTCCCTCCCCAGGATACGGCCCCGACTGCGGGGGATTGTATCAGCACTTCAGCAAGTCAGCATTTCAGCTGGTCAGCATGTCAGGCTGGTCCACTCAGGGGCCTCGCCCCGTCGCTCGAACAACGCCCGCAATACGGCTGATCTGCCAACCGGCGCGAAGCGCCGTGCTGACTTGCTGACGTGCTGAAGTGCTGACTTGCTATAAAATAGCCTATCAAGTAGTGACTGAGACGCGTTACATCGAGGGAGAGGGACGCTACGCGCTGGCTGAGATGGTCGGGCGCGGCGGTTTCGCGACCGTTTGGCGCGCCCGTTCGCTCAAGGGTTCTCTCAGGGGCAGGGACGTGGCGGTCAAGGTGATCCCCGTCTACAGCGAGGGTGAGCGCTCGCGCGCGCTGCGCGAAGGCCAGATCGCCGAGGGCCTGAGGCACAAGAACATAGTGGAGACGCTCGAGGTGATCCCCGGAGACCATGAGATCTACCTCGTAACCGAGTACGTCGACGGGATGCCGCTCGACGAGGCGGCCAAGTCCTACGACGTTGCCGAGATCGTTAACTCGCTGACCCAGATCCTCGAAGCCCTGGTCTACGCCCACGCGCAGGGCATTATCCACCGCGACATAAAGCCGCAGAACGCGCTCGTCGATGACAGGGGCCGCGTCATGCTGACGGACTTCGGGGTCGCCTTCAGGGCTGGGGACACACGCCTGACGCGCGTCGGCTTCGCCGTTGGCACGCCCGGCTATATCGCGCCTGAGATCCTGGACGGCGCCGACCCGACCGCGCTCACGGACATCTACGCCGTCGGGGCGACTGCCCGCACGCTGCTAGCCCGCCAGCCCGACGAGCCGACCCCGCGCCTCAAGGAGTTCGTGGACCGCACCACCTCCCCAAACCCGGCCCACCGCCCGCAGAGCGCGTGGGCCGCCGTCAAACTCCTCACGGGCAGGAAGGCGCCCAAAGGCAGCGTCTCCCCTGCGCTACGCAAGGAGACCGACAGGCTCCCCGAAGGTTTCAAAGAAGGGGCGCTGCGTATCATCAACGGCCTCGCGGCCGGCTGGCTCGGATACCTCCTCGCGGCCCATATCCTCACGGACGGCGCCCAGGCGGCCGGGGTCGCAGCCGGGCTCGGCGTGCTTGCCTACCTGCTGCCGCGCCTCGGCGCCCTCGGGGTCATCGTCGCGCTCGCCGTGTTGCTCATTAGGAGCGGAGCCGGCCTCGGGTTCTCCGCGCTCGCGCCCGTCCTCGGGAGCCTCTGGGTGATGGGCGCCGGATCTGTCAACCCTGACGTGAGAAAACTGCCGCTTGGCCCCGCGCTTGCGGTGCCGCTGGCCCTCCTCTTCGGGATGGGAACGCTTCTTGGGACCACCCTGGTAGCAGGGCTGCCGCTGCTCTTCGGCGCGCTGATGCGTCCACTAGGGGCCAGCCTCTCGGCGGCGGCAGGGGCCTTTGCCCTGATCTGCTACGAGCTCACGATGCGCAACGGCTTCTTCGCCGACGCAAGCCCCTACGCCGAGCTTCCCTACTCGGGGGCGAGGCTCGATGTCGCGCCGATCACGCTTGGGGTCGGCCGCCTGCTCGACTACTCTCAGGGGTACCTGCAGTACTTTCCCAAACTGCCGGCCCTCGTCTTGCTGTGGGCGGCCATGGCCGGGGTCATCTCGCTCGCGGAGTGGGCCGGTAGACCCCTACTCGGCCTCGCGGTCGCCGTAGCAGGGGGAGCCCTTGGGTACGCGCTGCTCGTCTCCCCGAATGCCCCTGCCGGCACGCTAACTTCAGATATGATTTCACTCGGTCTCGCGGCTATAATATACGGGGTGCTCAGGTACCTCGCGATGAGGGTGAGAGGTTAGGTCTTTTTGGGTTTCCTCAAACACATCGAAAAGCGGATGGAGTCGCTGGTCGAGGGCGTCTTTGGAAGGGCGTTCAGGCGGCAGATCCACCCCGTCGAGATAGCCAAGGGCCTCACCAAGCAGATGGACGAGGGCAGGATGGTCTCGATCTCACGCACCTACGCCCCGAACGACTTCACGGTGCACCTCTCCAGGGAGGACGACGAGTCCATCCAGGCCTACCAGGCGTCGCTCAGGGACGAGTTGATCCAGTACGCCTCGACCCACGCCGACAACAAGAACTACCACCTGATGACCCCGCCGAGGATACGCTTCGAGACCGAGGAGACGCTCCGTTTCGGGGAGTTCGGCGTCACGGCCAAGCTTACCGGCGGCGACGGACCGCGCGAGAAGGGGGCGCCGCAGGACACCTCGGGCCAGACCCGCATCTTCCGCACCGACGAGTCGACTGGCGGGGAGGTAGAACAGGGCACCGCCGCGATCTCAGCCGACGAGGCAAGGCGCCACGGCCTGGCGCGGGAGATCGTCGAGATCATCCTTGCGGACGAGAAGCACCCGCTCGACGGGCGCGGCCCGTGGGGCGTTGGACGCTCGCAGGAGAACGACATCGTCATAAACGACCCGAACGTGTCGAGGAGACACGCGCGGATCTCGCGCGCCGACAGCGGCTTCGTCGTCGAGGACCTCGGCTCGACCAACGGGACCCTGCTCGACGGCGCCCCCATAGACCGCGAGATGATCGAAGGCGGCGACGAGTTGACATTCGGCCAGACCACAGCCCGCTTCATCCGCCGCATAGATACTCCGGACGAGGAGTCCGGCGGGAGAAGTTAGGACATGCTCGAGCTACAGGTGCCGCTGCTCGCGGCGAAGGCCCTGATCTTGCTCCTGCTCTTCGCCTTTATCTACGCCGTGATGAGCCGGAGCATCGGGGATTTGCGCAAGATACCGGACGACGAGCCCTACGTGCCTGGCCAGAGCAGGGAGCGTAACGGACGCGGGGCCTACAGACCCCGTGGCTCCGTCTCAGGCGCCCCCGAGTTCGTCGTCGAGGACTCCGAGATCCTGGCCCCCGAGACCCGCTTCGAGATCGCCGACGGCGAGACCAGCGTCGGACGCTCCTCGGCCAGCAGCATCGTTTTGAAGAGCGACGACTACGCCTCGGGGCGCCACGCGCAGCTAACCAGGCACGGGGGGCTGCTCTACGTCGAGGACCTCGGCTCGACCAACGGGACCTTCGTCAACGGACGCAAGACCGTGGGGGCCACGCCCCTGAGAGGCGGGGACACCGTGAGGGTCGGCTCGACCACCTTCAGGTACGAGGAGTAGGTTCTTGCCCTTCCTGGAACTGCAGCCGTTCGGGCTTACCGACGCGGGCAAGGTCCGCCAGAACAACGAGGATTCCATGCTCGTCGGCGACGGCGAGGACGAGACGCTCTTCGTGGTCGCCGATGGCATCGGGGGGTTCGAGGCTGGGGAGGTCGCGAGTTCCCTCGCCGTGGAGGTACTCAAAGACCTCAACCCGGACAAAACCTTCGAGGCTGCCATAGGAGAGGCGAACCGCAGGATCCTGGCCGCTGGCCGCGGCGACGAGAAGCTCTCGGGGATGGGTACTACGGTGGTCGCCATCAGGTTCGGTGGCACGCAGAGGGAGCCTTTGGCCGAGGTCGCGCACGTCGGTGACTCGCGGGCCTACCTCGTGCGCGGCGGCGAGATGAACCCCATAACCGAGGACCACTCGCTCGTCGCCGAGCTTGTGCGTAGCGGCGACCTGACCAGGGATCAGGCCGCGGAACATCCCCAGAAGAACCTGATCACCCGCGCCCTCGGCGCGGACGAGGACCTCGATGTCGACACCACCGTGCTGCCCATAGATGCCGGCGACCGCGTCCTGCTCTGTTCGGACGGGCTCTCCGATATGGTTGCCGAGGCGAGGATCTCGGAGATCCTCATCGAGTCACCTGACGATCCCGAGCGGGCGGCGCGCGGCCTGGTGTCGGCGGCACTCGAAGCCGGCGGCAACGATAACATCACCGTCGTCGTCGTCGACGTAAAGGAGCAGGCCGCTCCCCCCCGCCGCGTGCGCAGCAGGCGCGAGGAACGCTCCGGCGGCACGAGCGAGATGCTTGCCCTCGGACCCCAGACTACCGGTAGCGATACGTCCTCAAGGACCCGCTCGCGGCGGCATGCGAAGGCCGCGCGCCGGAAGCGGAGGAGTGGCTTCAGGAGGGCGCTCGGGAAGCTCATCAGGGGGCTTGCGATCGTCCTTGTCCTGGCGCTCGCTTTGACGCCGGCCTTCCTATGGGGCTCGAGCCGGTACTTCTTCGAGTTCGAAGGGGGTGAGGTGGTGGCGTACCAGGGTCTGCCCTACGCCCCCCTCGGATACGAGCTCAACCAGGAGTGGCGCAGGACGGGGGTCACGGAGTCCGAGATCAAAGACCCCTACAAGCAGCCTATAGAGAACCACAAGCTCTACACCAGAGACCAGGCCGAGAAGGTCCTCGGGGACCTGGGTAGCTAGGATGCCTCCCTCGTGACCCAACGCGCCTTCACCCCCATGGTCCTGGCCCTGCTCGTGACCACGCTTGGTTTCGCGACGCTCATCTTCGTCCAGGAGGCGACGAGCCCGCCCCTCGTCTACGGCGCTTACTACGCCGGGACCCTCTTCGCGCTCTACCTCGGGGTGAGGCTCCTTTTGCCCCACTCCGACGTACTCCTGCTCCCGCTAGTAACGCTCTTGACGGGCTTGGGGCTCGTCATGGTCTTCCGTCTGACCTACGACGTGGAAGGCTCGCAGCAACTCGCGTTGACGCAGGCGGTCTGGATCCTCATCGGAAGCGGCACCATGTTCTTGCTCGTGTTGTTCTTCCGCAACTACGATAGGCTCTTCGACTACAAGTACCTGCTCGCCGTCTTCGCGGTCTTCCTTATAGCCTCGACGTTCACGCCCCTGGGCTACACGGTCAACGGGGCGCGCCTCTGGGTCGACCTGGGCCCTGTCGGCTTCCAACCCTCCGAGTTCGCCCGCATCGCCCTCGTCGTGTTCTTCGCCGGGTACCTGGCCGAGAAGCGCGACGTCATGGCCGCCACGAGCCGCAGTTTTCTTGGTGTAGAGCTGCCGGCGATCAAATACTTCGGCCCCGTTGCCCTTGTCTGGGCCGCCTCCTTTGGCCTCCTGGTCTTCGAGAAGGATCTCGGCTCCAGCCTGCTCTTCTTCGCCGTCCCCCTTCTGATGCTCTACGCGGCGACGGGCCGCATCGCCTACCTGCTGCTCGGGGGCGTCCTCTTCTCCTTCGGCTCCTTTACAACTTTCCTACTCTTCGACCACGTGCAGGTCAGGGTGCAGAGCTGGCTCGACCCGTGGCAGGACCCTGACGGGACCGGGTTCCAGATCCTGCAGAGCATCTTCAACATCGCCGACGGCGGCCTGCTCGGCACGGGGCTTGGGGCCGGCTTCGCCCAGACCATCCCCGAGGTCGAGACCGACTTCGTCTTCTCCGCTGTGGCAAGCGAGCTTGGCCTGCTCGGGGCGACGGCGGTACTGCTTGCTTTCCTCGCTTTTACGTACAGGGGGACCAAGATCGCGCTTCTCGCCGAGGACGACGCGTCCAAGCTCCTGGCCTTCGGGCTCACGGCCATGTTCGCCCTCCAGACCCTCATCATCGTCGGGGGGGTCACCAAGACCATACCGCTTACGGGGATCACGCTTCCCTTCGTCTCCTACGGCGGCTCGTCTGTCGTCGGCAACTTCGTCCTGACTGGCCTCCTCCTGCTCGTCTCGGAGAGGGCCGGGCGGCGGGAGGCCGACGGGCTCGCGTACGGGGACGAGCCTTGGGGGTCAAGATGAACGCCCACCTCAGGCGCACCTTCTACCTGTTCGCGGCCGGGTTCTTCGGGCTAGTGGCGATGCTGGCCTACTGGCAGGTCTACTCCAGGGAGGCGCTCGCCAACAACCCCGAGAACGGGTTTCAGACCCAGAGGAGCATCTCCTCGCCGCGGGGTTTGATCCTTGCCGGCGACGGCGAGACCGTGCTTGCGAAAAGCGTCAAGCGCGAGACCCCGCAGGGCCCCGTCTACGACCGCGTCTACCCCCTTGGCGCGTCGTTCTCGGACGTGGTCGGCTACTGGAGCACCCGCTACGGGGCGACCGGCATCGAGATCTCCAACAACACAGATCTCTCCAGCATAGCAGGGGAGCCACAGACCCTGGACGACCTGATCAACCGTGCCACGGGCGGTCCCCAACCTGGAAACAACGTCGTTCTGAGCCTGGATCCAGGACTACAGGAGCTCGCCTACAAGGAACTGCAGGAGAGCGTTACGGGCAGGGGCTCGGTGGTAGCCGTCAACCCCAAGACCGGGGAGATCCTCGCGATGGCCTCCTCCCCCTCCTTCGACCCAAACGACATAGACGACAACTACCCGGAGCTCGCAAGCGCCCCCAACGCCCCCCTTATAAACCGGGCGACCCAGAGCCTGTATCCGCCCGGGTCGGTCTTCAAGGTGATAACCGCCGCGGCCGCGCTGGAGGCCGGGGTGAGCCCGGAGCAGACCTTCTTCGACGATGGCTCCTACGAGCTGCCAGGGTACACCGTCCACAACTTCCAGGGCAAGGACTTCGGGGAGGTGACCTTCACGCGGGCGCTCGCCTACTCCATAAACGTGGTCTTCGCCAAGATCGCGGTCAACATAGTGGGGGCTGACGCCCTGACGCAGATGGCCCTGAATTTCGGCTTCGGCGACCCCTACGATGACTTCTCGATCCCCGTCTCGGGGAGCAGCGTCAACAGCCTGCCGCCGGATCAGTGGACCACGGGCACCCTCGCCCAGACGGCCTTCGGCCAGGGCGAGGTGCAGACCAACTCCTTCCAGATGGCGCTAGTCACCGCCGCCATCGCCAACGAAGGCAGGCTCGTTCAACCGCGCCTCGTGCGCGAGGTCCGCTCCCCCGACGGGATAATCCTCGACAAGCCCACCGCGAGCATCCGCGCTCAGGTCATCCCGCAGGGCACCGCAAGCACCCTGAACGAGATGATGCAGCAGGTCATCATCCAGGGGGGACTGACCGAGGCCGAGATAGAGGGTATAAAGGTCGCAGGAAAGACAGGGACCGCCGAGTCGGGCAACGGGGAGCCGCACTCGTGGTGGATCACCTTCGCCCCAGCCGACGACCCGGAGATCGCCATGTGCGTGATGGTCGAGAACGGCGGCAGGGCCGACAGGGGCGCCCTACCAGTAGCGGCCCGCCTGATGCAGGCCTACCTCGAGGAAGGTGTCTGAACGTTGCAAGATCCCGCGCTTATAATTCCGGGTCAGTGCAGCAACTCGTAGACAACCGTTACCGGCTCCTCAAACCGCTGGGCAGCGGTGGCATGGCCGACGTCTACCTGGCCCACGACGACATCCTGGATCGGGACGTGGCCCTTAAGGTGATGAGCACCCGCTACGCGAGCGACGAGGAGTTCGTCGAGCGTTTCAAGCGCGAGGCCCAGAGCGCAGCAGCCCTCTCTCACCCCAACATCGTCTCCATCTTCGACAGGGGCGAGTCCGAGGATGGGACGTACTACATCGCGATGGAGTACCTGCCAGGCGGCACCCTGAAGGACCGCATCCTGAAGCGCGGCGCGCTCCCCGCCCACACGGCGGCCGCCGTTGCGCTCCAGATGGCCGAGGCCCTGAGGGCCGCGCACGAGCGGGACGTGATCCACCGCGACATAAAGCCGCACAACATCATGATCACTGGTTCGGGAGACGTGAAGGTGACGGACTTCGGCATAGCCCGCGCGGCCTCGTCTTCGAGCATGACGCGGACGGGCCACATCCTGGGCACGGCCCACTACATCTCGCCCGAGCAGGCTATGGGCGATCACGTGGGGCATGCGAGCGACCTCTACTCCTTGGGCGTCGTCCTCTACGAGATGCTGACGGGCGAACTGCCCTTCGACGCGGACACGCCCATAGGGATCGCGATGAAGCACGTCAACGGGCACCTGCGCCCGCCACAGGACCTCGACCCATCCGTGCCCGACGGCATAAACGCCATAACGCTCAGGCTGCTCGCAAAAGCTCCAGAAGACCGCTACGCGAGCGACTCCGAGCTCATAGAAGACCTCGAGCGTGTCTGTGCCGGCCTTGACCCCTCTGGCGCCACGACGGAGATAATGACCCGCGCCATCCCTGCGGGGGCGACCACGCGCATGAACGCCCCGCCTCCCCCGCAGGACAAGAAGCGGCGCAGGAGGACCGCGCCCCTGCTGATCGCGCTCCTGGCGCTCCTCGTCCTTGCCCTGCTCGCCTGGGCCGGCTACAGCCTGATCGAAGGGAGGCCCACTGCCCAGAAGACGCCGCGGATCGGCGTCCCCAACCTGGTCGGCATGGACCTCGACGAAGCAAGGAACGAGGTTGGTGATGACTTCGAGATCGAGGTCGCGAAGATCGTCGACGGCGAGAGACCAGTTGACACCATACTAGATCAGAATCCGAAGACAGGGAAGGCCGAGAAGGGCTCGAAGGTCTCTGTCACGGTCGTCGGGAGGCAGGTGGCAGGTGTGCCAGGCGTCGTCGGCTCGGAACGCGCGGCTGCCGAAAAGAAGCTGAAGGATGCTGGTTTCGAGGTCAGCGTGAACGAGCGAGAGAGCTCCTTCGACGACGAGGGAAAGGTCGTGAGCCAGGATCCCGGGGGCGGCGAGCAAGTGGAGACCGGCTCAGGGGTGTCCATCACCGTCGGTACGGGCCCGTCGACCGTGCCTGTGCCAGGGCTGTACGGGAACACCCCAGCGCAGGCGAAGGCGGTACTCGAAGGGGCAGGCCTGAAGCTTGGCACCAAGAGCGAGGACTACAGCAACGACGTCGCAGAGGGCGGCATAATCTCCCAGGACCCCGCGGAGGGGCAGAACGTAAAGCCGGGGTCGGCGGTCGACGTCACGGTCAGCCTTGGCGTCGAGCAGGTCGAGATCCCCGAGGTCTACGGCCTCAGCGTCGCGGCCGCGCAGGCGACCCTTTCCGGCGCGGGGCTGAACTCAACCACCTTCGAGGTCGAGGGCGACGAGGCGGCTGGTACCGCGCTCTCCACCGACCCGGGGGCGGGCGCGTCGCTGGATCCAGGCTCCACCGTGACCCTCTACTACAGCGCAGGTCCTCCCCCTGTTACCACCACACCGCCAGACGCCTCGGCCTCGCCCGACGCTACGGCCCAGCCCGAGCCCAAGGAACAGCCCGAGCCCAAGGAACAGCCCGCGCAAGAAGCACCGGCTGAGCCAGATCAAGGGACCCGGACTCAGGGAACCCAGAACCAGGGGACCCAGAACCAGGGGACCCAGAATCAGGGATCTCAGAACCAGGGGTCAGGCGGCGCGAAGCCATCCGCCAAAAACACCAAACAGTCTGGTGGATCGCAGGGCGGTAACAGCGGGACGGGCGGGGGCGGCTCCTCAGAAGGCTCGGGGGGCAAAACGTCGGGGACCGGGGGGGACAGGAAAGGCAAGAGGTAGGAGGCGGGGATCAGGGTCCTCCTAGAAGCTCCCGTCTTACGTAGTCTCTGAGGGACCCTGCTGTCGTCTCTGCGGGAGGGTCTATTTCGACGAAGCTGTGACGGCCCAAGGCATTCTCCTCGAGCCAGTCCCTCTCGACGGGTTTTGCGCGTCCGAGATCGTAATCGGTCTCGAAGTAGGCCGCGCGCAGCCCACCCGACGGCAACTCGACGACCAGGATGGGGTACTTTCCGGGGGAGTTGGCCAGGATCTTGACTTTTTCGTCAGCAGGATAGTTTTCCATAAGCGTAGTTTATACGAGGTAGGCGCGCGAGATAAGCCGGCGGGGGCCGGGGAGGGCCGTGATAAAATCGCCCTTACATGAAGACATCATATGACATTCATATTCGTGGAGGGAGTCACCATGTCAGATCCCATACCCAAAGACGCAGGAACTGAGGCCGGAGCCTCAGAGGGAATCACGGATGAACCCCTGCTCAACAGGCTGCCGCCGGAGGATCTGCCCGAGGAGTTGCTCCTGCGGCGACTCGGGAGGCTCGACACCAGGCGGGCCCTTGCGGAGCTCTGCAGGAACGTGCCTGGGCTCGAAGAGGTCCTCCTCCCCAGGGGCATACAGGCCGACGCCCTGACCCGCAAGTCCGGCGGCGGCGCGCCGCTGCTCAGGGGCATCGTCCGCAGGATCTCGAGTGACGCCGCAGCCTGGGGCGCGTTCCGTACCGCCGTTCAGGAGCAGATCCCACCCGAGACCTTCGAAGCCCTCGAGGATCTCTCCCCTGAGAACCTCGAGGAAATCGCAGAGGCCCACACCACCGAGGGATTGCTGCTGGCCGCCCTCAGCGCGGAGGACGAACCCGAAGAGGGCGTCGTCGAGGCGCTCGTGGGCGCCTGGCGGGAGGAGAAGGGCGAGGCCGAGAAGAGGGCCTCCGAGGGCGCGCACGTCAGGGACCTCGAAACCGAGCTGGAGCGCCTGAAAGGTGAGAACGAACGACTCTCTTTCGCGTCCAGGGCGGCCAGGGAGAGGGCGGCGGCCCTCGCCGAAGAGGTCGAGGTCCTGACGGGCGAACGCACCGACACCTCAGAGTTGGTCAGGAGGGCGGAGGAGAGGGCCACTTCGGCGCTTGACCTGCGCGGTCAACTCGAGGAGCGCATCGAGACCCTCGACAAGCGGGGAGCCCAGCTCGAGAAGGCGCTCGAAGGCGAGCGCAGGGCCTACTCGAGGGCGGCCGAGCGCGTCGATGAACTACACGAAGAGCTCGGTAGCGTGGTCGAGGAGCGGGACAGGATCAAGAACGCCCTGCAGGACGCCCACTTTACCGACAGGGGCTTCGGGGAGCTACTGGTTCGGGCTATCAAGAACGAGGTCGCGTCCCTACCCACTTCGCTGGAGAGCACAGCGCAGGCCGCCCGCCTGATGGAGTTCATGGGCAAGGTGCTCCAGGCGCACACCGACCTGCGCGGTCCCAGGGAAGCGGGTCCCAGGACCCAGGAGGAAGACCCCGACGACAAGGACCCCTCTCCGGCGGGCCGGCCGGCGGCTAGCGTCACGCAGGGGGCCGGAGGCTATGCCAGGCCAAGGCCGACGCTCTCCTTCCGCGCGCTCGGGGGCGCCGGGGAGGTTGGTGGCAGCAGCCACCTCCTCGACTTTGGCAAGGTGAAGATCCTGGTCGACGCGGGGATCAAACCCGACGGACGCGGCCCCGCCACCCCAGACTTCGGCGGGCTGAACGGGATCGACGCTGCCGTCATAACGCACGCCCACCTCGACCACTGCGGGGCGCTGCCCGTGCTCGTGCGGGACAGGCCCGGCATGCCGATCTACTGCACACCCCCTTCGGCCAGGCTCATAGTCAGCGCGCTCAACGACCACGCCGCGATGGGCGGCGGGCTGCCGGGCGGGGCTCCCATTCACGAGGTCCGCAAGCGGCTGGTTCCTGTGCCCTTCGGCAAGCCACTCGACGTCGGGGGAACCAGGGTCACGCTGACCGAGAGCGGCCACATCCTCGGGGCCGCGAGCGTCCTCTTCGAGTCGGGGCCTGCGACCGTCTTCCACACGGGGGACATCTGCATGGAGGACCACTTCTCCATCCCCTCGGCCCGACTTCCCGAGGTCAAGGACATAGACCTGCTCATCATGGAAGCGACCCTGGCAGACCAGAAGCCGCAACCGTTCGCTGAGTCGATCAGGACGATGGTCGGGGTCATAAACGACACGACGCTCGAGCGGGGCGGGACGGTCTTGATTCCCACCTACGCCCTTGGCCAGGCCCAGGAGATCATCCTCGGCATAAAGCACTACAGCAAGGAGTACGGCCTGGATAAGGACGTCTTTATCTACGTCGACGGCTCAGTGGTGACGACCTCCGAGAGGCTCTACGCCGAGCAGCTCAGGTACATGAAGCCCTACCTGCAGCACAGCGCCCCGCGTGAGATCTTCTTCTCCGAGAACATCAGGGCCGTCTCCAACGACGACAGCGCGCGCGAGCGTATCCTCTCGAACCCATGCGCCATCATCGCCTCCCCCGTAACGATGCAGGGCGGGGCGAGCGCCTTCTACCGCAAGCGCCTCCAGAAGAGCTCGGAGAACGCCGTGATACTACCCTCCAACGCCGCCGCCTCCTACGGGACGCACCGCGCGGAGGGCGAGGAGGAGCAGTGGCGGGTCGAGCGGGTGAGCTTCGCCGCGCACTGTACCCAGGACGAGCTGCTCGGCATCACCGAAAAGCTAGAGCCACGTCAGATCATCCTGATACACGGCTCCAGGCGCCGTATCAGCGACCTTGCCTTCAGGCTGGCCCCGAACCACAAGATCCACACCCCCGCCGTAGGCGAGACCGTCCGCACCGTCCTGTAGAAAGGAATCCGGTATGGAAGCGCGCTACCTGACAGACGACGAAGGCAAACGCGTCGGCGTAGTCCTCGACATAAAGGAGTACGAGCGGCTGCGGGAGATAGAAGACGAGATGGAAGACATCCGCCGCTACGACGCAGCCATAGCCGCCCGCGAGCGAGGTGACGACGACACGATTCCCTGGGAGGAAGCCAAGCGCGAGATCGGCGCGGAGCGGGAAGAGCTCAGGCGGCGCGGTGAGCTATGAGGTCATCGTCGAACGGAAGGCCCGCAAGGCCATAGCCCGCCTGCCCGCGAGGGTCTACGATCGAGTAATGCAGGCCATAGATGACCTCGCCGAGGACCCGCGTCCCCGACAGAGCCGTCAACTACAGGGAAGCCAGGCGCGTCGCCTCCGTGTCGGAGACTACCGCGTCGTATATGACGTAGACGGTGAGGACCTGCGAGTGTTCGTGGCGGAAGTCTGGCACCGTCAGAGAGGCTACCGGTGAGGACTGAGGATGGTCTTCCCGAGGTCATCCTGCTCAGGGATGCACGTGGCGCGCGTCCTGAGAACGCAGCCGGGATCGGTGAGTTCTGGTACGAGCCGGAGGTCTGGACCCTCCCCCTCTCCCCCGAGGCCCGCGTGCTCTACGCCGGCCTCTGCTCCTTCCTCGGGCACAAAGAGATCAACCGTGAAGACCTCCGCAACACGCTGAAGGATCGTCCAGACACAGAGATAGCGCGCGCCCTCCAAGAGCTCGTCGGTCACGACCTGCTAGTACCCGACGCCGGGACAGGGCGGGGATACGAGGTACACCCGGTGGACGAGTTCGGATAGAGGCGTAAAGCGCGGAATTGTGAGGAAGGCGGCGCAGGCGGGCGAGCGCGCTCTCATCGAAACCCAACTGTCTAGCCCCTGACCCAGAGACGCAGCACGCGGTCGGCGAGCCAGGGGAAGAGCGTGACGCCGGTGACGAAGAGCCGATCCGGGACCGTCACGTACACGTCGCGGTGACCTCTCTCGGCGGCGTCCGCTATTTTCCGTGCGACCTTATCAGGCGTAACACCACTGGGACGCCAGCCCCGTTTTTCGTCCCTGGTGCGCCGCGAGTTCTCCCTGAAGGAGGTGCGAGTAGTGCCTGGATAGACGCTGGTGACGGTGATCCCCTTTGCGGCGACCTCCACCCTGAGCGCGTCGGAGAGCGCGTTCAGGGCTGCTTTGCTCGCGCAGTAGGCGCCGACCTTGGGGATGGCCCGTCTGCCGACCACGGAGGAGACGTTGACTATGTGTCCCCCCTCCCCCATGTGCGGAAGGGCGGCCTGGATGCAGTTGAGCGGGCCAATGGTGTTCACCTCGAACACGTGCCTTACGTCCTCGGGTCTGACATCGGAGATCTTTCCGGAGAGCCCAAGCCCGGCGTTGTTGACGAGCACGTCCAGGGACCCGAACTCCCCGACAGCCCTCCGGACCATTGCTTCCACAGAGCCCCTGTCCGAAACGTCGGTCTCGACCGCCAGAGCCAGGCCGCCTGAGGCGGAGATCCCTCGCTGCAGGAACTCTAGCCTGTCCAAGGCCCTCGAGGCGAGCACGACAGGGGCGCCGCGCGCCGCAAGCTCCCTCGCCGTCGCCTCGCCGATGCCGCTAGAGGCGCCGGTAACGACGGCCACCTTGCCTTTGAGGGTTTGCTCCACGGGACGACTACTTAGGGCGAGCGGGGCGTATCGCGTGCCCCCGGCTCCTCACCAGGATGGGCGCCACGGCGGGAAGATGGGAGGGTCCTGGTAGCGCAAGGAGATGTCGTAGAGCTCGTGGAATATATCCATGATCTCCTCTTTGCGACGCTCCTCGTGGGCGGTCAGCCTCTGGGACCGCTTCAAGTTCTCCAGCCAGCGCAGGCTCTGCATCTTGCTGACCACTATCTTCCGTCCTTCCGTTCCTGGCGAGCCATCTACCCCTCTATCGACCGGGGCACGTATACTAGCACGCTTCGGCCTGCGGCCTACGCTTATCAGCACGCCTGCTTCGCAGGCTTGTCAGCACCCTCCTTTCGGTCGCTTGTCAGCAACGCTTCCGTGTGTCTGGTGCTGCACGACACAACTTTACCTTGCGTTCTCGAGGGAGTTGTGTTAAATGTGATAAACGGGCCTCGTTGCGAAACGGTGACGCCGACCTACGGAGCTCAACCCGAGAAGGACAGCAAGGCTAAAGGACAGGAGCAAAGATGCGTTTCGATCCCGCCATTCGCGTTGTGCATCGTAGGTATCGGCCTATGTCCGTCGTGGCGGCGGCCGTCTTCGCCGTGGCTGTGCTCGTCCTGTTCGGGTTTTACGATGGTCGCCCGGCCCGGGCGCAGACTAGCAGCCCGGTCCTGGTCGGGGCTGGGGACATAGCCAGCTGCAGCAGTACGGGCGACACGGCTACGGCCAAGCTGCTCCGCCGTATCTCGGGCACGGTCCTCGCCCTCGGGGATAACGCCTACACGGAAGGCTCCCCATCCCAGTACAACAACTGCTACGACCCCACCTGGGGGCGCTACAAGGCGCGTACCAAGCCGGCGGTTGGCAACCATGAGTACCGTACCCCCGGTGCATCGGGCTACTTCGGCTACTTCGGAGCGGCCGCGGGCGGGCCGGGGAAAGGCTACTACTCCTACAACCGTGGCGCCTGGCACATCATCGCGCTGGACTCAGAGTGCGACTTTTGGGCGACAGGTTACGCCGATGGTCCGAGCCAGTGCTCGTCGCAGCGACAAGCGGAGATGATAGCGTGGCTCAAGGCTGACCTGGACGCTAACCCCGCCGCGTGCACGCTGGCCTACTTCCACCAACCCCGCTTCAGCTCCGGGCTAGGCGGCAACGCCCTCGAGACGCAGCCGATCTGGGACGCCCTGTACGCGGCGAACGCGGACGTGGTGTTGTCCGGCCACGACCACATGTACGAACGGTTCGCGCCCAAAACCCCGAGCGGGGCGCTGGACACCTCGCGGGGCAGCAGGGAGTTCGTGGTTGGCACCGGTGGCGTGAACCACGGTGGGTTCGGGACGATCAAAGCCAACAGTCAAGCCCGTAACGCAACCACGTACGGCGTGTTGAAGCTGACGCTAAACTCCACCAGCTACAGTTGGGAATTCGTCCCCGTGTCGGGTAAGGCCTTCACAGACTCAGGCACTACCAGCTGCCACTAGGGCGTCATCGGGGACGGCCGGCGGCCACGACCGGGTAGGGGCAGTCGATCCAGACGGTGCCAGGAGACTTACCCCCCGATCTTCCCGCCCCAGCCCGCTCCATCCGGAATAAACCCCCGATCACACCCGTCCACCATAGGCCATGCAAGCCCCACACCGAGACGAACAAGGCCCCGGCGATTCTATCAGCGCACGACCGGGTGCTAGCACCACGGACGTAGTGCCACGTGCAAGAAAAGGATGTAGACAAATTTACGTTTGCCATTTACAATGAGATTTGCGTGTCGTATATTAAGGACACGTTAAGAAAATAGAAGAACGTTGGTGATAGGCCAACCCGACGGAAGGGAGTGTTACGGGAGGATACCACGCGGACGTAACGACCGAGGGTTCGAGGAGAGCCCGGATGTGATGGGAGATCCATCGAGGAAGTGTTGGGTAGTGAGGAACCGAACTAACGAGGAGGGTAGTACATGAGAGCAGTACTAAGTAGGAACGGGCTGGTGGCCGTAGTGGCCGCGCTGGCCCTGGCGCTCGTGGCGGCCATGGTGGTCTCCGCGACCGCTGCACAGGCCGCGAACGGGACGAAGAACGCCTACTGCCATTCGACGCAGAGCGGCAAGAACCCGTATGTGCTTGTCGTGGTGCAGAAAGGCGGCCCGCAAGACGTAGCGCATAAGAGTCATCTGTTGGGTGGTTCGCAGGAGAGGACTCCTCCTGACATCTTCCTAGGCTCCGGCAACAGCAGGAGCGACTTTAGCGTCGATGATTGTCCGGGCACAGACACGACCACGACCACCGGGACTGACACCACCACTACCGGTACCGACACCACCGGGACCGACACCACCGGTACCGACACCACCGGTACCGACACCACCGGTACCGACACCACCG
>JBBPYN010000021.1:0-92600 GCA_038199875.1 Rubrobacterales bacterium | reverse complement strand
GACGGACTCTCTGATCCTACCCCCACCACCTTTGCAGACCTCAGGACAAACGTCCACAACTTCTGGGACAGGGGTCTACTCGGGCTCGCACTCGCCCCCGACTTTCCCGACGATCCGCGCGTGTACGTGCTGTACACCCACGACGCGAAGATCGGGGGTGTGGCGCCGCGTTGGGGTGCGGCGGGGGTCTCTTCGGATCCCTGTCCGACCCCTCCAGGACCAACGGCAGACGGTTGCGTGGTCAGCGGACGCCTCTCGCGCTTGACGGCCTCCGGCGACGCCATGACCGGAAGTGAGCGGGTGCTGCTGGAGGGCTGGTGTCAGCAATACCCGTCACATTCGATCGGGGACCTCGCCTTCGGGGCGGATGGAGCGCTCTACGTCAGCGGGGGGGATGGGGCGAGCTTTGCCTTCACCGACTACGGGCAGGACGGTAAGCCTGTCAACCCCTGCGGAGACCCCCCCGTTGGTGTGGGGGGTACCCAGAGACCTCCGACGGCGGAGGGAGGGGCATTACACTCTCAGGACATCCGCACGATGCGCGATCCTGTCGGCCTCAACGGGTCGATCTTGCGCGTGGAGCCCTCCACCGGCGCGGCGTTTCCCGCCAACCCGCGCATCGGCAGCGCTGACCCCAACGCCCGCCGCATAGTGGCATACGGGCTTCGGAACCCCTTCCGGTTCACCGTCAAGCCCGGTACGAACGAGGTTTGGGTCGGCGACGTGGGCTGGAGTAAATCGGAGGAGGTAAACCGTGTGGCGGCCCCGGCAGAGAGACCGGTGGATAATTTCGGTTGGCCTTGCTACGAAGGCCAGAACAGGCAGGCTGGCTATGACGGGGTCAACCTCGATATCTGCGAGAACCTCTACGCCGCCGGAAAGCCCGCCGTCAGCGACCCCTACTTCTCCTACAACCACGCCGCTCGAGTGGTACAGGGGGAGTCTTGTTCGACGGGCAATTCCTCATTGGCGGGCCTTGCCTTCTACGGGGGAGGCGCTTACCCTGCCAACTACAAAGGCGCACTCTTCTTCGCCGATTACTCCCGCAAGTGCATCTGGGCAATGAAGAAAGGGACGAACGGGCTACCAGACCCCGATAAGACGAGCACGTTGGTTGCCGGCGCCGCAGACCCCGTAGATCTGGAGAAGGGGCCAGACGGTGATCTCTTCTACGTCGACCTGAACGGGGGCACGATCCACCGCATAACGTACTCTGCCGCCAACCAGCCTCCCCTGGCGGACGCGAGGGCGAATCCCACCAGCGGGCCAACACCCCTCGCGGTCGATTTCGATGGCACTGGTTCCACCGACCCGGACGGTGATGCGATTTCTTACGCGTGGGACTTCACGGGCGACGGTTCGGCGGACGCCGCTGGCGCGTCTGCCTCCCACACGTACAAGGATGCCGGTACATATGTCGCGAAGCTGACGGTAACGGACGCCGCGGGCAACGCGGACTCAGACACCGTCGAGATCTCGCCCGGCAATACCCCGCCGACTGCGAAGATAGGCAGACCGCGTTCGACCAGAACCTGGAAGGTCGGAAGTGAGATCACCTTTTCCGGTTTCGCCTCGGACAAAGAGGATGGCACGCTAATGCCGTCCAAGTTGTCGTGGTCGCTAATAATGCATCACTGCTACTCGGCCGGCTCATGTCACGAGCATAGAGTGCGGGATTTTCCCGGCGTGGCCGGCGGCTCGTTCGTCGCGCCTGACCACGAGTACCCCGCATACCTGGAACTCAGGCTTACGGCCACCGACTCCAAGGGACTCACTGACACAGAGAGCTTGCGCCTTGACCCGAAAACGGTAAAGCTGCGCTTCGCGTCCTATCCTACTGGCGCAAGACTGGTGGTCGGCAGCAGCAGAACAAAGGCGCCCTTCTCCCGCACGGTGATAGTGGGCTCTACTAACTCGGTGAGCGCGCCCTCAAGGCACACGTGGGGAGGCAGTACGTACTTTTTCCACCATTGGTCCGATGGCCGTGCACGTACCCACAACATCATCGCGCCCTCCTCTGAAACCAAGTACAGGGCAACGTACAGGGCGAGGCGGAGGTAACCGCGGCGAGTTCGTTGGCTCTGGTCTCGCCAGGGCAGCAATGTGTGTGGGCCACTCCGGTATTGCCCATCGTATAATCGTGCCCGTCTTGGATTACCGGGCAAAGAAGCGGAAGCACCCATGAGGAACACCCTGATGCTCGCGGTGTTCGTGGTGGCTTTGCTGATTACTTCGGCATGCACTTCGGCCGTAGAGGGTAAGGGAGGGGGCAAGGACGTGATCTCCGGTGCCTCCAAACAGCGTACTCCGGACACCGCGACAGAACAGTTAGCACAAACCGAACCCGATGGAGGGATCGGAGACGGCATAGATGCTGGTGACCTGTCTTTCCGGATCTTCGAGGTGAGATCCAAGGACCGCATCTACGCGATGGCGAAGCCCGGGGCAGGCCCGGTATCGCGGGGCGACATCTCGAGCAAGTACGTGGCCATAGATTATCTGGTGAAGAACATCTCCGGCTCGCCTATGACGACGGGGGCAGAGGCGCAGCTCCTGGACGACCGGGGCAACGTTCACAAGCAGGACGATTCCATCAAGCCTCCTTCGGGCGGAACCGACGGCATGGGGCTTGGGACGGGCCAGACGCGGGCGTCCACCATGTTCTTCAGGGTGCCGAACGGCATTGTCCCAGAGACGCTCGTGATCAAGACCTCCAAGAGCAGTGCCAGCATCGACCTGCTGGCCCGGGATTTGGAGAAGGTTCCGCCCGAGGACTACCTGCGCATCTACCACCTCTACTTCAACGAACGGGCCTACGAGGAGGCCTACGAGATGTTCGACCCGACCGGCGTACATGACATCACGCTCGGCGAGTGGTTGTCTTTCTGGGAGCCTCTGTGGGGCAAAGGGTACGTGGGCCTCGACAGCCTGAGACCCCTCTCTGAAAGCTCTTCTCAGGCGGTGTTCCTGATGACGAGGACCATCTACGACCGTGACGGCGACATCGCGGCGGACCCGGAGATGCAGCCCTCCGTAACGCAGGAGATGGTGAGGGCCGATGGGGAATGGAAACTCGCAATGGGTGAGGATCTCGCCTCCGATATCATTGCGGTGATCGGGCCCGACGAAACTCCCGCGCCGAAACCTACCCCCCCACAACGCAACAGGCCGCCTGCCAACGGCCAGGAGACGACACGGCCCGAGAAGACGACCATCGATAAGACGGGCGCAGAGTCAACAAGCTCCGCTGCCAAAGACTACGCCTGCACGGACTTCCAGACCCAGGAAGAGGCCCAACTCTACCTCGCGCCAGGGGACCCCTACGGGCTCGATCAGGACAAAAACGGCCTGGCCTGCGAGAACTTGCCGTAGGTTCACCGGTCCGCGACCATTGTTGTTCGGCATTATTTGCGCTGGCGCTATCCCGGCCCCGAGGAGCAACACCCCCGATGCTTCTCCGCCGCCAGCTCCGTCACGGGCTATTCCAGACCTGCCCGCAAACACCGTTCGGGCAGTGCGACATCGCCAACCTAATAGAGCTCCCGTTCACATCACTGTCGTACCTGTCCCCAGGCGGGGTGGACGCGTGTTCCGAGGTGCGGATCTTCCCGCTCAAGGTTGACGACCATAGTATAATGAGCAAACACTCAATGTTCTGAGCAGTTGCTCAAAGGAGGTTCGACTGTGACTGAGTCGGGAAAGGGTGGGGTGCGGCATCTGCTGGTCTCGGCGCGGCGGGAGCAGATCCTGGAGGCGGCAATTCGGGTCTTTGCGGATAAAGGATTTCGGCGCGCTACCACGAGGGAGGTTGCGAGGGAGGCTGGGGTTTCGGAGGGCACCATTTACAACTACTTCGAGGACAAGGACGAATTGTTGATCGCTATCATGGATGTTCTCAACGAAACCGAGAGCCGGGCAGAAGACTTCGAGGAAGGTCTGGCGACGGACTTCGCGAGCTTCGTCGAAGAATATATGCATCGACGGATGGCCTTGATCTGGGAAAACCGGGAGATCTTCCGGGTCGTGTTGTCAGAGATGCTGGTCAACGCGGATTTGCGAGAGAGATATATGCGGGAGGTCGTGGAGCCGACTATGCGGATCGGCGAGGAGAACTTCGGGTCGAGGGTGAGGGAGGGGGGAGCGCGGGCGACGGACGCGGCGCTGGCGACTCGGGTCACCGCAGGGGCCGTGCTCGGGCTTCTCGTCCTTGGCCTTCTCGGGGACGGGGAGGTAGCGTCGAGGTGGGACGAGGCCTCCGGTGTACTCAGCGGGTTGCTCCTAAACGGCTTCGACATGGCAGGAGGTGGACGTAATGAATGAGATGGTGGCGCCGGATCTGGCAAGCCCCCGGTTCAAGGCAGACCCTTATCCCTTCTACGCACGCCTGCGGGCTGAGGCTCCCGTGTGGCGCACCACGTTGTCCGACAAGCGGACGGCGTGGATGGTTACCCGCTACGAGGACGTGGCCGGGGTGCTGAAGGACGACAGGTTCGCCAAGGACCCGCTCAACGCGCAAAACCCCGAACAGCGGGCCAGGGAGCCGTGGGTTCCCGGCTTTCTCAAGCCGCTGGAGCGCAACATGCTTGACGTGGACGAGCCCGACCACAGGCGGCTCCGCACCCTGGTCTCCAAGGCGTTCACGCCCCGCCTCGTCGAGAGGCTGCGGGAACGGATAGAGGGAATCTGCCGGGAGTTGCTCGACGCTTTGGAACGTAGCGGGAACACGGAGCTCGTCCGCGATTACGCACTTCCCTTGCCTGCGACCGTGATCGCCGAGCTACTCGGCATCCCCGCAAGCGACCACCGGAAGTTCCACCGCTGGTCCAACAGGATAGTGTCGATCTCTTCGGGCCGCGACGTCTGGAAGGCGCTCCCGGCGGCACTGTCGTTCGTGCGATATCTGCGAAAGATGGCCGAACGGAGGCGCACCTCGCCGGAGGACGATCTCATGAGCGCGCTCGTACAGGCCGAGGAGGCGGGAGACAAACTCAGTCAGGACGAACTTCTGGCCATGGCGTTCTTGCTACTAGTGGCGGGGCATGAGACCACCGTCAACCTCATCGCAAGTGGCACGCTTGCGCTCGTCGAGCATCCCGAGCAGCTCGAGAGGCTCGAACGAGATCCCTCGCTCATCAAGCCGGCGGTCGAAGAGTTGTTGAGGTACACGTCCCCCGTCGAAATCGCGACCGAGCGCTACGCCCGGCAGGACCTGGAGGTCTCTGGTACGGAAGTACCCCGGGGAGAGCTCGTCCTCGCTGTCCTAGGATCGGCCAACAGAGACGAGCAGTATTTCGAGAACCCTGACGTGCTCGACCTTGCCAGGGACCCGAACAGGCACCTCGCCTTCGGACGGGGCGGCGTGCACCACTGTCTCGGGGCGCCGCTCGCCAGGATGGAGGGTCAGATCGCGATCAATGCGCTCCTGCAACGCTTCCCGGGCATACGTCTGGCAGTGTCGCCCGAGTCGCTGCGCTGGCGCAGGGGTTTGTTCCTGCGCGGGTTGGAGAGGCTGCCACTCGTTCTTGACGAGGTAGCCGGCGGACACGTTGCGGGGGAGACTAAGCTATCCGGGAGGAGGAGATGAGGTCTGGTCCCGACCAGTTGTGCGGAATAGTGGAGGCAGAGACCGGATCCACAACATGTAGGAGTTAGTGCAAGGTGTTGCCGCAGGGAGTAATCTTAGTCCATGCTCGCGACAGGCGGCAGTGGACATACCATACTGGGCATAGACCCTGGGACGGCGACGATGGGGTGGGGGGTTATCCGTCAGGAGGGCAACCGGCTACGCTACGTGCAGCATGGTGCTATCATCACGCCACCCGATTGGGAGATGCCCCGACGGCTCGGGCGCCTCTTCGATGGCGTGACGGAGCTGGTGCGGGGTTACAGGCCTGAGACCGTCGCCGTTGAGGAGCTGTTTTTCAACACCAACGTCACCACGGCGATCACGGTCGGGCAGGCGCGGGGCGTCGCGCTACTCGCGGCGTACAGGGCAGGCATCGAGGTGACCGAATACACGCCGTTGCAGGTAAAACAGGCTATCACTTCCTACGGAAGGGCGGACAAGCGACAGGTGCAGGAGATGGTGAAGGCCCTCTTGAACCTGCCCGCAATTCCCAGGCCAGACGACGCGGCCGACGGCCTCGCCATCGCCATCTGCCACGCCTTCTCGAGCAGCCTTCCAGGTAAGGTAGGGGTGGGGAAATAGCGGATCATGCGCGATAATTAGCCCATGATCTACAGGTTGCGCGGTATTCTGGTCGAGAAGGATACGGAAGGTGTTGTGATAGACGTAGGGGGCGTGGGCTACCGGTCTTCCGCCTCGCTTGCGACGTTGAGGGCTCTACCCTCGCTCGGCGAGGAGTGTGTGATCCACACCAGGTTGGTGGTGCGCGAGGACGCGATGCTCCTCTTCGGGTTCGCCGAGCGCGAGGAGAGGGCGGCGTTCGACGTGCTGACCGCGGTGAGCAAGGTCGGGCCGAAGCTGGCGCTCTCCATACTCTCCTCGATGTCGCCCCAGGAGATCTCCGAAACCGTGGCGAGGGGCGATGTGATCAAATTCGTCTCCGTTCCCGGGCTCGGAAAGAAGACGGCGGAACGACTGGTGCTCGAGCTGAGGGGCAAGAGCCTCGCCACCTTTGGTCCCGAGCCGGTCGCCGGCGGCGGCGGCGGAGATGGCGGGGGCGGTCCTTACATGGAGGCGCGGGACGCCCTCACGGCGCTCGGGTACAGTCTCGAGGAGGCCGAGAAGGCGCTGAACGGCGTGCCGCCGCAGGATTCTGTCGAGAAGTACATAAAGGAGGCGTTACGGCGGATAGGGAGCAGGCGTTGAGCTCGGAAGAGATGGACGACTTCACCGTCAGGGACGAGAGGCGTGAAGAAGATTCCTACGACGACATTACGGGGGCGTCCGGTTTCGGCGAGTTCGGGGAGCATCCGTTAGATCCCGAGGCCCATGCCGGGGACGACGAGCCCACACTCAGGCCGAGCTCGTTCGACGAGTTCGTCGGGCAGGAGGCGCTCAAGCAGAACCTCAGGATCTTCGTACAGGCGGCCAAGCAGCGCGGTGAGGCTCTCGACCACATACTCCTCGACGGGCCCCCCGGACTTGGCAAGACCACGCTCTGCCGCATCCTCGCCGAGGAGATGGGCGTCGGGCTGAGGCCGACGAGCGGGCCCACCCTGGAGCGGGCCGGGGACATGGCTGCGATATTGACCTCGCTGGAGGAAGGCGACTTCCTGTTCATAGATGAGATTCACCGCCTCAACAGGCAGATCGAAGAGGTCCTCTACCCGGCGATGGAGGACTACGCGATGGACATCGTCCTCGGCCAGGGCCCGTCGGCGCGCACGATCAGGATGGATTTGCCGCGCTTCACCCTGGTCGGCGCGACCACCCGCAAAGGTTTGCTTACCAAGCCCTTGCTCGACCGCTTCGGCGTCGCCGAGAGGCTCGAGTACTATGTGCCCGAGGACCTCGAGAAGATAGTGACCCGCAACGCGAAGATACTCGGCATACCTATCACGGAAGGCGGCGCCACCCAGCTCGCGCGCCGCAGCCGGGGGACGCCGCGCATCGTCAACAGGCTTCTCAAGCGCGTGCGCGACTACGCCCAGGTAGTCGGGGACGGCAAGATCGACGAGGAGACCGCCAACGCCGCCCTCGATATGCAGGGCGTGGACGTCCTCGGCCTCGACAGGGCAGACAGAGACTACCTCGGGCTCGTCATAGACAAGTTCGACGGCGGCCCAGTGGGCGTCGGCACCATCTCGGTCGCTCTAGGCGAGGCACGCGACACCGTCGAGGACGTCTACGAACCCTACCTGCTGCAGAGCGGCCTCATACAGCGCACGCCCCGCGGTAGGATCGCCACCAACAGGGCCTACGCCCACCTTGGCGTCCCCGTACCGAACAACGGGTAGTGCGGTGCTCTCGCAGAGCAATTCGCGAACCGCCCGCTAAGGCTGAGCCGCTAAGGGGTCGATACAGAAAGCGTAATGCGCTACGACGTAGACCTGGCGGACCTCTCGGAGGCCGGAACCGCCGCTGAAGGAGACCTTTCCTTCGCCGCGTTCAGCCTGGAACATGCGGGCTGCGGGGATGATGTAGTTGAAGTGCGTGTGGGCGAGCGCACGCTTCTCGAATGGTGCATGGCTTGCCATGTGATGGAGATTTTCGGCCTGGCGAGGGGTGATACTGAATCCGGTTGATTACTTCGGGTCTAGAGTTGTGCGGGAGTAGGGAGTCGGCAAAAACCAAATACGACTCCCTACACCTGCCTACCTCCCGAACGCAATCACCTAGCGACCCTTCACCCGGATTCGGTATGACACCGTCCGCGTCGCGTGCTTGTAGGGTGCCTGATCCGATCGCAATTCCCCTGCGTAGTTAATGTGTAGATAGTGCAAGTAGCCCCTGGTGGTGTTGTATTCGAGATTACCGGGTAGGCTGATGCCAGGCGTGCCGGTGGAGCAGATTCGAGGCAAGATGGTAGACCGGGCTGGTACAGACGACGTGGGTACGGAGACACAAACACGGCTAGAGCAGGCGCCGAGGGTGTACGATGCGTTGAGGAAGGGCGTTTTCGTCTCCGTAGACACCTGGGGTGGGCGAGATCTTACAGGGACGATCTGCGACAGGGAGCAGGCGGGCTTGCTCCTCGACATAAGCGAGCACGAGGATGACTCGGATGGATACGTCTTCCTGCCGTGGTCGAGCATCGAGCAGGTGAACATCGGGGTCTTGACCCCGAGACGGGTAAAGGTTATCCCGAGATAGCCGATATGGACTATCGTTGACGGGTTGGAGGCGCACGGCACTCGGGGCGGCGCGCGTCGCTGAGGAACGCTTCGACGCTGTCAGGTTCGGCCTCAAGCGACGATTCGGGATGCTCGATCCGTTCGAGATCCTACCTTATCGGGGACACGGTACGTCACGGGAATTGTTCCTGAAGGGCCGTGTGCTCGAGGAGAGCGGGATCACCCACGGCGGCCGGGACACCGCCGCGTGGCGAAACGTCGTTAACATGGCGAGACGCTTCGCGAGCGACGAGGTCGCGGGCGCGCGGGTGAGGGCCACATTCGGGGAATTGGAAGCTGAGACCACGGCCGACGTGGAGGGGTTTTTCGACGTGCGATTCACGTTACCCGAGCCGCTCGACGGTCCCGCCGGATGGCAACCGGTGGAGCTGGAACTGCTCTCTCCGCCGTCACCAGGTGGGGGAGAGGTACGGTCGACGGGGCAGGTGCTCGTGCCGCACGGGGCGCGCTTCGGGGTGATCAGTGACCTCGACGACACGGTGGTAAGGTCGAGCGCGACCAACGTACTGAAGATGGCCTGGATCGTGGTGCGAAACAACGCCCACACGCGGCTCCCTTTCGAAGGCGTCGCCGATTTTTACAAAGCGCTACAGCTAGGCAAAGTTGGCCACTCTCCAAACCCGATCTTCTACGTCTCTAGCAGCCCGTGGAACATCTACGACGTGCTCGACGATTTCCTGAACGTTCACGGCGTCCCCCCAGGGCCGCTCTTCCTCAAGGACTGGAGCCCGACCGTCCTCGGGAAGCACCAGGATTACAAGCTCGGCGTGATCCGCCGGTTGTTGGACACTTACGAGGACCTGCCGTTCGTCCTGATCGGGGACTCCGGTGAGGAGGATCCGGAGATCTACCTGCATACGATAAGGGAGCACCCTGGACGAATCTTGGCCGTCTACATCAGGGACGTTACCTCGGCCGAGCGAGACGTCGAACTCAAGGCAATAGCCGAGGAGGCCGGTAAGCTGGGCACCGAGATGGTAGCCGTGCCTGATACCACCGCCGCGGCCGAGCACGCGTCCTCGGTCGGCCTGGTTTCGCGGGAGTGGGGACGGCCTGGAGACCGGGGGCCTTTTTCGTGACGCTCTTGTGCACCGCCATCGCTACGGCGCTCCTCATGGCGTCCTCGGCGCAGCACCGCGTCCTGTGGCGCGAGGGCGTCAGGGAGCAGCGCTTGACGCTGGGGAACACGCTCACCATCGTCGGCCTTGCCTTCCTCGTGCCCGCGATGGTAGGGGCGGTCTTCGTCGTTAGCGCCTTCAGCTTCGGCCTGGGCGTCGGAGTTGCTGTGACGACGCTTCTGGCTCTCTCCTTCGCGCTGCTCTGGTTCGTCCTCCCGCTCCGGTACCGCGGAGAAGACGGCGAGGAATGACCCTCTAAACCGCGGAACCTAACTTGGGATCGGTGACGGCGCCCTCCGAGGCCGAGGAGACCAGCGCCGCATACTTCGCCATCACCCCGGTCGCGAAGCGGGGCTCTGGCTCTCGCCAGTCCGCCAGGCGGGCTTCGATCTCTTCTCCCGATAGGTCCACGCTCAAGGTCCTGTTCTCGATGTCGAAGGTGACGGTGTCGCCGTCGTGTAGGGCCGCTATGGGACCGCGGTGGGCCGCCTCGGGGGCGACGTGGCCGGCCATCAGGCCGCGGGTTGCGCCGGAGAAGCGCCCGTCCGTAAGGAGGGCGACCGTCTCGCCGAGGCCCTGGCCGACGAGGGCTGCGGTGACGCCGAGCATCTCTCGCATCCCGGGCCCGCCCTTCGGGCCTTCGTACCGGATCACGACGACGTCGTCCTCGGAGATGTTGCCAGCCTGCACGGCGGCCATGGCGTCCTCCTCGGAGTCGAAGACGCGGGCAGGGCCCGTGTGCTCCAGGCGCGTGTAGCCCGCGACCTTGACCACGCAGCCCTCGGGAGCCAGGTTGCCCTTGAGGATCACCAGTCCTCCCGATGACCTGAGCGGCTCTTCGACCGTGACGATGACGTCCTGCCCAGGCGTCTCCTCGGCGTCATCGACCTCCTCGGCGATGGTGCGGCCCGTGACCGTAAGCTGGTCTCCGTAGATAAGGCCGGCGTCGAGAAGTCGCTTGCCGAGCAGGCGGCTACCGCCGGCGCGGTCGACGTCGACGGCCGTATAACGGCCGCCGGGCTTGATGTCGGCGATGATGGGGGTACGGTTGCTCACGGGATCGAAGTCGTCTATGCCGAGTGGGACCCCGATCTCCCGCGCTATCGCGAGCAGGTGCAAAACCAGGTTCGTCGAGCCCCCGGTTGCGGCCCCGGCGGCGATCCCGTTCTCGAAGGCCTCGCGGGTCAGGATGCGCTCCGGCGTGAGGCCGCGCTCCAGCAGCTCCATGACCAGCCTTCCGGCGTGGGCGCATACCTCATCCTTGCGGCCGTCGAGGGCGGGCGGGCCTGCCGAGCCCATCGGCGAGAGGCCCAGGAACTCGAGCACCATCGACATGGTGTTAGCCGTGTACTGCCCCCCGCAGGCGCCAGCCCCCGGGCAGGCGTGCTCCTCGAGGTCGAGGAGGTCCTCATCCGACATTCGGCCCGCCGCGTTGGCGCCGACGCCTTCGAAGACATCTTGAATCGTTACGTCGTGCTCCTTGAAGCGGCCCGGCGCGATGGAGCCGGAGTACACGATGGCGCCAGGTACGCCGAGCCTCGCGTGGGCCATCGCCGCGGCGGGGATCGTCTTGTCGCAGCCGACGATCGTCACCATCGCGTCGAACATGTGGCCGCGTCCGACCAGCTCTATGGAGTCGGCGATCACCTCGCGGCTAACGAGGCTCGTCTTCATGCCTTGCGTCCCCATCGTAATGCCGTCGGAGATGGAGATGGTGTTCAGCTCCATCGGCGTGCCGCCCGCCTCCCTTATGCCGTCTTTCACCTTCTCGGCCAGGTGGCGGTGGTTGAAGTTACATGGCATGGTCTCGATCCAGGAGTGGGCCACACCCACTATGGGTTTGCTGAGGTCCTCCTCAGAGTAGCCCATGCCCTTGAGGAAGGATCTGGCCGGTGCCCGGTCGCGTCCTTCGAGGATGGTGCGGCTCCTGTGCCTGGTGTCGGTCGTCTCCATGGTCATCTCCCAGCCTGCTCATCACACGACGATCCCCCGAGTATAGAGAGCGGCGCCCTGTGATGCTAGAGAGCACGAGCCGTTCGTTTAGAATGGCCCGGTGAAGCGCGCAGGTTTCGACATAGGCGTAACGGTGGCCATCGCGGTTACGGTCACGCTCTGGGCCTCTGCGTTCGCGGGGATACGGGTCGGGCTCGAGGCTTACGGTCCAGGAGAGATCGCGTTGTTCCGCTTCCTGGTCGCCTCCATGGTGCTCGGAGGCTTCGCGCTCCCCAGGCGGCGGATGCGTCTGCCCGAGCGCCAAGACGTGCCTGCGGTCTTTTTGGCCGGGTTTCTCGCCTTTACCGTGTACCACGTGGCCCTCAACTTTGGTGAGGTTACGGTCGGTGCTGGGTCTGCGAGCGTCCTGATCAACACAGCCCCGATCTTCACCGCTCTCCTCGCGGTGGCGTTCCTCGGCGAGAGGCTGCGGGTGCTCGGCTGGGCAGGTATGGCCGTGAGCTTCTCGGGCGCGTTCCTGATCTCCATCGGTGAGAGCGAAGGTTTCGGGCTCACGCCGCGGGCGTTCCTGATCCTGGTCGCAGCCATCTCCTCGAGCATCTACCTCGTGATCCAGAAGCCCTACCTGAAAAAATACGGCGCGCTCGCCTTCACGACCTACGCCGTATGGGCCGGCACTCTGCTGTCGCTGGTGTTTCTTCCTGGTCTGGTGTCCCAGGCCGCAACGGCCCCGGCCGGAGCCACGATAGCGATGGTCTACCTCGGCGTGTTCCCGACGGCCATAGCCTACGTCACGTACGCGTACGCGTTCTCGCGCATGCCAGCCTCAAAGGCCGTCAGCTTCCTCTACCTCATCCCTATTATGGCCTATCTGATCGCATGGGTCTGGCTAGACGAGGTGCCCACGCTCCTCTCGGTCATCGGTGGTTGCGCCACGCTCTCTGGCGTCCTGATCGTCAACACCTTGGGCTCGCACAGGTAGAATCAAGGGGACTTGTAACCTGGACGAGGAGGTACGATGCAGACGAGCAAGCACACCAGGCGGGTAGTGAACGCGGGGACCCGCATCGGCCACGTCCACCTGAAGGTTGCCAATATCGGGCGGGCCCTCGAGTTCTACAGGGACGTCCTCGGCTTCGAGGTCACCCAGTGGTACGGGGACGACGCGGTCTTCCTCTCCGCGGGGGGGTACCACCACCACATCGGTCTGAACACTTGGATGAGCCGCAACGCCGAGCCCGCACCGCCCCATTCCGCCGGTCTCTTCCACCTCGCCATCCTCTACCCCGAGCGGCGGGAACTGGCGCAGGCGCTCAGGTGGCTGCTCGAGTCCAACTACCCCATAGACGCCGCCTCCGACCACGGCGTCTCCGAGGCATTGTACCTGCGTGACCCTGACGACAACGGCGTCGAGCTTTACCGTGACCGCCCGCAGGAAGAATGGCCGCGCACCCCAGAAGGCGAACTCACCATGATGACGAGGCCCCTCGACATCGAGAGCCTGCTTGCGGAGCTAGACGGCTGAGGGCTCCTTTGGCTGCGAGGAGGTCCATGGGAAATCGGTCCATGAACGGACCGGCACGAGATCAACTTCCGCTGCTCGCTGGTAAGACGCCAACAGGCGAAACGTTTCTGCGCAGGGCTCGAGTTCATTGGTGCTTGGCTCTACGCACCCGGGTGAATAGGGAAAGGGGGAGGGTTGGGGCTCCTGGCAGCCCCAACCAACAGACGAATCGCTCCTGCCCCGGGATTTACCCTCTGCGTTGCCACAGAGGTGTCTAATGTGGGTGTTCTCGTAGACGCCGACCAGGTTCTCGCCTCCCGGACCCATCGCCATGACCGGCACGTCTTCTGCCGTGTGGTTGGTCGTGGTCCAGTCCACCAGGAACTTCTTGTCGGAGGCCGCCACCCGGAAGGGTCCGTCCTCGGAGGTCCGCCCCGCGCCTGACTCGTTGGGGTACTCTGGGTCGCTCTGTATCTCGTTGGTGTCCTCTATCGCGAGGCCACCGGTCTCGTGGTCGGCGGTTACGATCACCAGCGTGTTGGGATCACCTTCGGCAAAGGACTGCCCGACCTTGACGGCCTCGTCGAGCTGTCGTCCGGCCTCTACGACCAGCTCCCCGTTGCTCTGGTGGGCCATCTCGTCTATGCTGTCCTCTTCGACCATAAGGAAGAAGCCGTCGGGGTCCTGCGAGAGGATTTCGATTGCCTTTCGCGTCATCTCGGGCAGTGGGACCACCGGGTTGTAGACCGCGCCCTCTCCTTCGGGCGCTTGCTGGAACATCTCCTCGTTGGCGAAGAGCCCGAGGAGCCGCGGCCCGCTCGCCGCCTTGAGTTCGGCGGCGTCCGTCACGTACTCGTATCCTGAGTCCTGCGCTTTCCGGACCAGGTCGCCCTCCGTGCCCACACTCTTCTCCGCGGGATTCTCCTTCGGCTCGTCGGGGTATACGCCTGGTTCTCCCTCCGGGTACCAGAAGTCTTCGCCACCACCCAGGATCACGTCGGGCTTGCTCTCCTCGATGTACTGGCGGGCGATCTGGCTCTGCTTGTCCCTGTCTGCGATGTGGGCGCCGAAGGACGCCGGGGTGGCGTCTGTCACCTGGCTATCGGTGACAAGCCCCGTAGCCTTCCCGGCCCGTTTGGCTTGCTCCAACACGCTAGGAATCGGGTTCTCATCTGCGTCTATGCTCACGGCTCCGTTGAACGTCTTGACCCCTGTGGCTATGGCCGTTCCTCCGGCTGCGGAGTCGGTAACGAACGCCTCGGGGTCCAGGGGGCTGGTCTCGGACCTACCGGCGTAAGGCATGGAGTCCATGGCGAGCTGAGCCTCCGTTCCCACTGTCGCGTAGCGGATGAGATCGCGGTGGGAAGTACCCATCCCGTCCCCTATAAAGATGATGACGTTCTTCGCCCGTCCGGCTGTCCGGCCTCCTGCGCCTCTCCCGACCCGGCGAATGCCAGGGCGACGATCAGCGCAGAGAACATCACCGCAATCCGCCCGCTACGTATCATGTCAAGCTGGCTGAGGTCCGGGCATAATTCCTCAAGCGGATCGCCGCTAATCTCCGAGGTTGGTGAATAACTACTACTTGCTATATCTGTTGAGCTAAGATAGTGATCAATAGCATTGCTAGGATCCGCAGCGCTCGGTGTGAAAGGAGGAGTTCCCATGCCCTTGATCAGCCTTGAGTGGCACGAGCATCCCGCTCCACCGCAACACGAAATGCGCCAGAAATCCGTACTGGATTCCGGGGGTAGTGTCGTCGGAACGGTGGCGAACCTCTACGTCGAATCGAATAGCGGGCAGTTGCGCTTCGTGGACGTCGTCACGAGCGACTTCCTGGGCTTGGAGCGGAAGCACCATCTGGTCCCTATGGAAGCCTTGAGCGAAGAAGACCCAGGGTCGATCACGCTGGGGGCGGAGCAGGAGACTGTGCAGAGCGCGCCGGAGTTCTCGAACCCCCAAGTCGTACCGGACGAGGAGTACCAGCGGACCATCCGCGAACATTACGGTTACAGCTAGAAAATTCCGCTGAGTGCACAGCAAGTGGGGATCAGGAGAAACGCGGCCCGGTAGGTTCGGCATCCGACACAGCTCCCTCGCCCCTGAAGGCCAGGTTGCGCACCGGCTTCGACCATCTTCCGGGCTGGGCTTTCGCTTGGACATCGGAGGCGGCGTGCATACAATAGGTGTATGGGACTCGAAGGCTTGGGAAGGTTGTTGATCGGCGGGGCGGTCGTACTGCTCGGCCTCGGCGGACTGTTCCTCTTGCTCAGCCGTCTCGGGATGGACAGGCTGCCAGGCGACCTCGTGTTCAGGCGCGGCAACGCTACGTTCTACTTCCCGATAGGGCTCATGATCCTGCTCTCCGTCGTTGGCACCATCGTCCTCAATTTCGTCTTCCGCCGCTAGGGTGCTCGTCTCCGAGCTCGACTACGAGCTTCCCGATGACCGCATCGCCCAGAGACCGGCAGAGCCGCGCGACGCCTCCCGCTTGATGGTGGTGGACGTCCGGCGAGGCACCATAGCCCACCGCACGTTCCGCGACCTACCCGAGTACTTGCAGGAGGGCGACGCGCTAGTCCTGAACGAGACGAAGGTGATGCCAGCCCGCGTCAAGGCCAAAAAGCCGACTGGCGGAGAGGTCGAGCTGCTCTTCTTGAGGGATCTTGGGCCGGAGCGGGACGACTCGTGGGAGGTACTTGCAAGGCCGAGCAAACGCCTCAAACCAGGACTCGGGCTCTCCGCCGGTGGGGAGCGGCTCGAGCTGGTAGATAATCTCGGCGAAGGGCATTGGGCCGTCTCCGCCCCAGACGTGCCCGGCTTGCTGCGGCGCAGCGGCAGGATGCCGCTCCCTCCATACATCCGTCCAACGCCGGAGACGGAGACCCGCTATCAGACCGTCTATGCCCGCAACGAGGGTTCGGCAGCCGCGCCGACGGCGGGTTTCCACTTCACGGAGAGGGTGCTAGGCGATGTAGAGCGGGCCGGAGTCGGAATCGCCAGGATCACCTTGCACGTCGGCGTCGGGACATTCATGCCTGTAAGGACGGAGAGACTCGAAGAGCACACCATGCATGCCGAACACTACAGGGTGCCGCAGGAGGCGGCGCGGGTTGTCCGTGGCGCGCGGCGCGTAGTCGCCGCCGGTACGACCGTCGCCCGTACGCTCGAGACGTGGGCCGCGACCGGGGAGCAGGAAGGCGAGTCGAAGCTGTTCGTCCGCCCCGGCTATCGCTGGCTGGCCGTTGACACGCTGTTGACGAACTTCCACCTTCCGCGTTCGACGCTGTTGGCGATGGTGATGAGCTTCGGGGGAGAGGAACTGGTGAGGGAGGCGTACAGGACGGCGGTTAGGGAACGCTACCGCTTCTACTCGTTTGGCGACGCGATGCTTCTCCTCGACGGCGGACGGCGACGGTAGGCGCGCCCGTCTCCATAGAAGTGGTCGCAGACGACGGCGAGGCGCGCGCGGGCATATTGAGTACGCCGCGCGGTACTGTAGAGACGCCGGCCTTCATGCCCGTCGGGACCAAGGGCACGGTCAAGGGATTAACGCCTGGGGACCTGCGAAGCGTCGGGGCTGGCATCGTGCTCGGGAACACGTATCACCTGTACCTGAGACCCGGTGCTGACCTGGTAAGTGAGGCCGGCGGGCTGCACGGCTTTATGGGGTGGGACGGGCCCATCCTGACCGATTCAGGCGGGTATCAGGTCTTCTCGCTCGCCGAGACGCGACGCATCTCTGAGGAGGGCGTCGAGTTCGCCTCGGTCTATGACGGCTCGCGGCACGTCTTCACGCCCGAGCTGACCACGAGGGTTCAGGAGGAGCTGGGGTCGGACGTGGCGATGGTGCTCGACGAGTGCCCGCCTGCCAACGCGGACCGCGGCTACCACGAGGACTCGCTGAAGAGGACGGCGCGGTGGGCGCGACGGTGCAAGGAGGCGCATCAGAAAGAGGACCAGGCGCTATTCGGGATCGTGCAGGGCGGGTTGTACCCCGACCTTCGGGAGGAGAGCCTCGGGCTGACGGTCGAGGTAGGGTTCGACGGCTACGCCGTGGGAGGCCTCTCGGTGGGCGAGTCGAGGGAGGAGATGCTGAAGACTTTGTCCTTCACGGCGCCAATGTTGCCAGCCGAGAAGCCCAGGTACTTCATGGGCATAGGGGACCCCGCCGGCATCCTTCAGGTTATTGCGCTCGGGGTGGACATGTTCGACTGCGTGCTCCCGACACGCCTCGCGCGCCACGGCGCGGCCCTCACCGCAGAAGGCCGTCTCAACCTCAAGAACGCGAGGTACAGAAGGGCGTTCGGGCCGTTGGACCCCGAGTGCTCCTGCGAGGCGTGCACCGGCTACAGCAGGGCTTACCTGGCGCACCTCGTAAGGGAGAACGAGCTTTTGGGGCACAGGCTTCTCACGCTGCACAACGTACGGTTTAGTGTTGACCTCTGCCGGCGGGCGCGGCGTGAGATAGAGGCTGGGCGTTACAGGTCGTGGTCGCGGGCCTGGATCTCCCGCTACCAGGGCGGGGGCGGATGAGCTAGAATGAATCTTCGATCTTATGGGTAGTCGTCGAAACAACGTGATCGTGCTGGCGCTGGTGGTCGTCCTTCTCGGGGTGGCCGCCTACTTCATCTTCATCAACGAGCCAGTGACGAAGTCGACGAAACTCGGCCTCGACCTCCAGGGCGGCGTGAGCGCGCAGCTAAAGGGCTCCCAGACGGGCGGGGGCAAGGTGACGCGCGACGAGATACAGCAGGCCGCTGACCTGATCCGACAGCGCATAGACCGTCTCGGCGTGGCCGAGCCTGACGTGAGGGTGCAATCGGAGGACCAGGTCGTAGTCCAGATCCCTGGCGTGAAGAACCCCGACGAGGTTATTAACATCATCGGGAGCACGGCACAACTCGGCTTCTACCAGGTCCTTGCGGCCGACCCGCAACCGAACATTCCTGACGATGAGATCAAAGCGACCAGGAAGGACGTAACGGAGTCCCTCGAGGACGATGACGCCTACGACAAAGGGAAAACGAAGATCCTGTTCGAAGAGACCCCCGCGATACAGGGCAATGGCACCGACGTCAACGGGTACGTGGTCCATAAAAACCCCGACATGACAGGCGACTCGCTGAAGCAGAACGGGGCTAACGTCGAGTTCGACCAGACGACCGGCAAGCGCATCGTAAGCCTCACGCTCACGTCTGAGGGCGGCAGGCAGATGGGGGAACTGACCCAGAATATGGTGGCCGACGCCGCCGCGAGCGGGGAGCCCGCGCTTCTCGCCGTCGCGCTCGACCAGGACATTCAGAGCGCGCCGCAGGTTCAGGAGCCGCTTGGACAGAACATCTCCATCTCCAACGACAGCCTGCCCGAGGGGCTTCCCGAAGACGAGGCCAAGCAGCTCGAGACCGTGCTCAATACGGGCGCGCTTCCCGTCAACATGCAGGTGATCTCGCAGACCACCGTCGGTCCGACGCTCGGTCTGAGCTCCCTCGAGAGCGGGCTCCTTGCCGCGCTCGTCGGGTTCGGGCTCGTCCTCCTGTTGCTGCTCGTCATCTACAGGGCGCTCGGCGTCGTCGCCGACCTCGCGCTCCTCATCTACGCGTGCTTGTTGTGGGGGCTGGTCGTTATCATCCCTATCACGGTGACGCTGCCAGGGATCGCTGGCATCGTGCTCTCCATCGGGGTCGCGGCTGACGCCAACGTCGTGATCTTCGAGCGTATCAAGGAGGAGGTCAGGCGCGGCAAGACGCCACGCAGTGCCATACAGGCCGGCTACGACAAGGGCTACAGGGCCATCCTCGACGGGAACATTACGATGCTGATCACGGCGTTTATCCTGTTCGCGCTCTCAAGTGGATCGGTGCGTGGCTTCGCGGTGTTGCTCGCCTTAGGCGTCGTGCTCTCGATGTTCACTGCCATCGTGATCACCCGCGCCCTCCTCGGCATCCTCTCGGACCGCGGCATCCACCTCTCACCGGCCCTTATGGGGGTATCGAAGACGAGCATCGGAACGACGGAACAGGCGGGGGTGAGGTAGGCGTGTTCGAAAACGTAGATTTCGTCGGCGGCTGGAAACTTTACTTCTCGGTCTCGGGCGTCCTGATTCTCGCAGGGCTGGTCGCGATAGCGCTAGGGAACCTCAACCTCGGGATAGACTTCGAGGGCGGGGCCCAGTTCACCGTGGCCAACGCCGAGCGGAACCTGGGCGACGACCAGATACGCGCCGCGCTGCCTGACGACATAGCCGCAGAGGCCGTCATAACGACCCTCGGAGAGAACGGCTACGAGGTGCGGACCCCGGTCATAAGCGGGCAGGAAGAGCAGAGTCAAATCCGCGACTCCCTCAGCGAGGCCTTCGGGGGCGAGGTCAGCGTCACGACGGTGAGCCCGGCCTTCGGCCAGCAGCTAAGGAACCAGGCGCTGCAGGCCGTGGTGGCCGCGCTGCTCATCATCGTCGCGTTCATCAGCTTTCGGTTCGAGTTCGCCTTCGCCCTCGCCGCGATGGCCGCGCTTTTGCACGACATACTCATGACCGTCGGCTTCTATGCCATCGTCGGCAGGGAGGTCAGCCTCGTTACCGTCGTGGCCGTCCTTACCGTGCTCGGGTACTCCATCTACGACACCGTAATTATATTTGACAGGATCAGGGAGAACTCCCCCACGGTCGGCTACAACCGGCGCCGCTTCGATGAGATGATAAACCGCTCCATCCGTCAGGTCGTGAGGCGTTCCATCTACACATCCATCTTCACCCTCATCCCGATAACGGCGCTCCTTATCTTCGGGGAATCTACCCTGAGCGACTTCGCCTTCGCCCTTCTCGTCGGCATCGTCGCGGGTACGTACAGTTCGATCTTCATCGCCTCGCCCGTCCTGTCGCTGTACAAGGCCTGGCGCGCAGGGAGGCTCAAGCTAGCACGCTCGACTTAGCTGCGGGTGAAATTTAACCCGTTTGGCAACCTGGCTTGCGCCTTGGTTATCATGTAGGTGGTGCACACTTTAGTCGGGAGGTAGTTATGCGTGGGACTGTTGGCGAGACGCTGGAGCGTTTGATCCTCTTGCAGATAGGGGCGGCCGCTGCGACGCGGGATAAGGTGCAGGAGGTCGTAGACTCCCTCGTTGAGCAGGGCCGTGTCGAGCGCGAGGAGGGCCGCACGGTCGTGGACGATGTGATGACGCGTGCGCGCGAGCGTTCTACGGGGGCGCGTTCGCTGGTGGACGCCTCGGTTCAGCAGGGCCTCAGGAGGACGGGACTTCAGACCAGGGAGGACCAGGAAGACCTGGTGTTCCGTATCGAACAACTCGAGCACAGGGTGAGGATGCTTGAGGACCGTCCCGCCGCGCCGCCGCCGGCCGGGGAACCGGAGCTTCCGCCCGAGCCAGGGGAGACTCCCGAGACGCCGCCGGGCCTGTAACGGACGAACCCATAACCGCGCGGGTGGCCCACGGCGGGGTACCAGGGGCGAGCCGGCCAGGGAACCTCAGGCGGTTCTCCCAGATCAGCCGTGTCCTCCTCAGGCACGGCTTCGGCTTCGTCTTCGATGTCAGGCGGGACCGGAGGGAGAAGAAAGGCCTGCAGGAGTTCCTCGCGCCCAACTTCGGCGTGAGGTTGCGCCGCGCACTCGACGACCTGGGGCCGACCTTCGTCAAGTTCGGGCAGGTACTCTCCACGCGCTCCGATATTCTGCCCGAGGGCGTCCTCCTGGAGCTCCAGAAACTCCAGGACACGGCGAAGCCGATGCCGGCCGGGGTGGCCCAGAACATTATCGAGCGGGAGCTCGGGGCTCCTGTGGACGAGGTCTTCGCCTCCTTCGACCCCGTGCCGCTTGGCTCAGCGAGCATCGGGCAGGTCCACAGGGCCGTGCTCCTTACTGGAGAGACCGTGGCCGTCAAGGTGCAACGGCCCGAGGCGCCGGCCAGGGTGGGTGGGGACCTCGAGCTCATGAGGGACTTCGCCGCGTTGCTCGACCGCAGGTTCAGGCGCAGGCTGTTCGTGGACGTACGCGGCCTCGTGGCCGAGTTCGAGGTCGTCATCAGGCGCGAGCTCGACTACACAGCCGAGGCGGAGAACGCCCGCCGCTTCGCCGCCAACTTCGCCGGGACACAGGTCGTTATCCCATCGGTCTACCTGGATCTCACGACTCCAAGGGTGTTGACCGAGGAGTACATCGAGGGGACGAGGTTCAGGGACATCAGGCCACTGTCGTTCACGCCATCCGAACGGCGACGCGTGGCCTCCATGGGGGCTGATGCGATCTTCAAGATGGCTTTCGAGGATGGGTTCTTTCACGGCGACCCCCACCCGAGTAACCTCCTTCTCACGCCCTCAGGCGACCTTGCCCTGCTCGATTTCGGCATGGTCGGCTACATGAGCCAGGGCGACATCGAGGCGCTCTCCAGGCTGTTTATCGCCGTAATTCAGCGCGACGCCCCGGCTGCGCTCTGGGCACTCGAACGCCTCGGCGTACGCTACGCCACCGAGATACGCGGGGACCTCATAAGGGATCTGCGCGAGTTCCTCAACAAGTACTCGGGGCTCTCCGTGGGTGAGGTCACCCTGGGCCAGGCGCTCTCTGAGCTCATCGCGCTCGCGCGCCGCTACCGTCTCAGGATGCCGCCGGTCTTCCCCTTGCTCACCAAGGCGCTTGTGACCGCGGAAGGGCTCGCCCGCTCCATAGACCCGACCATCAACGTCTACGAGGTCGCCAGGCCCTACGCGCGGAGACTCCTCACCGAGCGCTACAGGCCTGGGGCCGTGCTCGAGGTCGTCGAAGGGCACGCGCTCGAGTACGCCCGCTACGTCGAAGATTATCCCGAGCAGATCAGGCAACTACTCACCGAGGTCGCGGACGGGGAACTCGAGGTGCAACTGGTACACGGTGGGCTCGACGAGCTCATCGGTAGCGTCGACGTGCTCGCAAACCGCCTCGTCTTCGCCGTCGTCACCGCTGCCCTGCTCGTCGGGTCCTCGATGCTGGGCGCTTTCGACGTCGGCGGACCAAACGTGCCCTACCTCGGCGCATCCCTCATCAGCTTCGCCGGCTTCACGCTCGCCGTGATCCTGACCGCAATACTTCTCGTCACAATCTTCCGCGCCGGCAGGCTTTGAGAGCACGCTTCGGCGTAGCGGCCTCCGCTTGTCAGCAACGCTTCGGCCGGCTTCGCCTGGCCTCGCTTTCAGCTTTTTGCCGCTCCGGGCCCGCCTGGCCTCGCACGAGGAACCGCTGCCTAAGGCGGTAGAGTTTGCCGCTCGTAGTAACACTTTGAGACAACTGGCTGACAAGCCGCCTAGCTAAGCCTGGCGGCGTGCTGACAAGCGAGCTCGACAGGGCGTAGCGTGCTGAAAGGCGCGAAGCGCCTTGCTGATATAATTTCGTTATGGAACCCGTTCGTACAGAGGAGCGTCCAAGGGCGATAGCGTCGCCGGGTCTAACGATATCTTCGCTTATCGAGAAGGTGGCTGCGTATGGGCCCGAGGGGACGGAGGAGTTGGTCGCCGACGCCTACAATGCTGCCCACGCTGCGCACAGGGGCCAGACGCGTAAGAGTGGCGAGCCTTTCGTCTACCATCCGCTGGCGACGGCCGATGTACTGGCCGAGCTGCGCCTCGATCCTACGACCATTGCGGCTGCGTTGCTGCACGATGTGCTCGAGGATACGGGTGCGACGAAGGAGGAGCTGGCGGGACGGTTCGGGGATGAGGTCGCCGAGATCGTAGACGGGGTCACCAAGCTCAAGCGGCTGCCTTCGGGGAATCTGGAGGAGGCGCAGGCCGAGTCCCTGAGGAAGATGATCGTGGCGATGAGCCGCGACGTGCGCGTCATCATCATCAAGCTCGCCGACAGGCTGCACAATATGAGGACCGTCGCCTACCTAAAGCGTGAGACGCAACTCAGGAAGGCGACGGAGACGCTGGAGATCTATGCCCCCCTCGCGCACAGGCTTGGGATCTACTCGATCAAGTGGGAGCTCGAGGACCTTTCTTTCGCCACCCTCCACCCCAGGCGCTATGAGGAGATAAAAAGCCTCGTCGCCGCCAGGCGTGGGGATCGGGAGGCTTTCATAAACGGGACTGCGGCCGAACTGCTGCGCCACCTGCGCGAGACCGGCGTCGAGGCAGAGGTACACGGGAGGGTCAAGCACTTCTACTCCATCTACAACAAGATGGTGCGCCGCAACAAGGAGTTCAACGAGATCTACGACCTCGCCGGGCTGAGGGTGGTGGTCTCTGACGTGCGCGATTGCTACGGTGCGCTCGGCGTCATCCATTCGATCTGGAAGCCCATCCCGGGGCGTTTCAAGGACTACATAGCGATGCCCAAGTTCAACATGTACCAGTCGCTTCACACGACGGTAATGTCCAACGAGGGGAAGCTGCTGGAGATCCAGATCCGGACCTCAGAGATGGACACGACGGCGGAGTACGGCATCGCCGCCCACTGGATGTACAAGCACGGCCTGACGGACCGACAGGTGGACCGCCTGACGTGGCTGAAGAGCATGATGGAGTGGCAGAGGGAGACGACCGACTCCACTGAGTTCATGGAATCACTCAAGGGCGAGCTCGTCGCCGACGAGGTGTTCGTCTTTACTCCGAAGGGCGATGTGGTGAGCCTTCCTAGCGGGGCGACGCCCATAGATTTCGCCTACCACGTCCACACGGAGGTTGGCCACCGTACGATAGGGGCCAGGGTCAACGACAGGATAGTCCCCCTTGACTCCGAGCTGGTCTCGGGGGACAGGGTCGAGGTCATAACGGGCAAGAACTCAGGGCCGAGCCGCGACTGGCTGGCCGTGGTCCAGAGCGGTAGGGCGAGGAATAAGATCCGGCAGTTCTTCAACAAGGCCGACCGCGAGGACAACCTCAGCCTTGGACGCGAGAAGCTCCTGTCCCTTCTGAAGAAGCGTCGGATCGGGAAGGTCCCATCAGGCATCCTCGAGGACGTGGCCCGTGCGACGAACCACTCCTCCCCTGACGACATGCTCGCCGCCATAGGGGCCGGCGTGCTCTCCGCCGAAAACGTATCCGGCCGCATAGTGGAGCAGGTACACCCCAGGGAGGAAGAGCAACAGCCAAAGGCGCAGAGCCCCGCGCTGGCCCCGTTGCCACTTCCTGAAGGTGGGACCGACGAGCAAACCGGGGTACGCGTTGTCGGGTCGAGCGGCATCCTGACGCGTCTCGCCCGCTGCTGCACCCCGATGCCTGGCGACGACATAGTTGGGTACGTCTCGCTCGGGCGCGGCGTCGTGGTTCATTCCGCCGGCTGCGTGAACGCGAGGGCGCTGCGGGCAAGGGACCCGGAGCGCTTCGTCGAGGTCGAGTGGGCCCGCGGGTCAGACAAGCTATTCACCGTCGAGCTGCTCGTGGAGGCCCTCGACAGGATGCACCTGCTAAAGGACATCACGTCTACGATCTCGGACGCGGGCGTGAACATCCTCTCGGCGAGGGTCGATACCATCGAAGACCGTACCGCCCTCAGCCGCTTCGCGTTCAAGGCTGCGGGCGTGCAGCACGTCGAGGAGGTAATACGCAAGATCCGGAGCATCCCCGACGTCTACGACGTGTACAGGGTCTCACGCGACGGCACTCCGCTGGAGCGCTAGGAGGCGTGTTGGTGAGCGAGACAGAACAGGTCACCGTCTCCATGGACGGCTTCGAGGTCAACTCCTACGTCATCCACGCCCCGGAGGGCGACATCATAGTCGACGCGGGGGCCGAACCGGAGAAGATCCTTGCCGCCACCCGCGCCCCTGTAGCGGCGATCCTCGTGACGCACGGCCACGCCGACCACGTGAACGCCCTCGAGTTCGTGCGCACGGAGACGGGAGCTCCCGTGTACATGCACCCTGCTGATGCAGAAGGGAAGGTTGGGGACTATGAGGCTCTTGAGGACGGGCTATCCCTCGACGTTGCCGGCCTCGGCATCAGGGTCTTTCACACGCCGGGGCATTCTCCTGGCTCGGTCACGTTCGTGGTTGGCCACGACCAGATAGTCGGCGACCTTATCCTGCCCGGGAGCGTCGGCCGGACGGATATCCAGGGCGCTTCGTGGGAGGAGATCGAAGAGTCCATCCGCAGGGTGATGCCGCTCTGGGAGGAGGAGACGCGCCTGTACGCGGGCCACGGCCCCGTTCTCACGGCGGCCGAGGAACTGAAGACCAATCCTTACCTGCCGCCTGGTCTCTCGTGACGGACTACAGAGGACCGAGGGGTACCTACGATGTCTTTCGGGGTGGCAGGGAACCCCACGAGCGGCCGGATCTCTGGGCCTTCGTCGAGGACAGGGCTCGTGAGTTGTTCGCCCTTTACAACTACTCCGAGGTTCGCACGCCGATCTTCGAGGAGGCGCGGCTCTTCGCCAGGTCGGCGGGTGAGGGCTCGGACATCGTCGTTCAGAAGGAGATGTTCACCTTCACGGACAAGGGCGAGAGGGAGATGGCACTCAGGCCGGAGGGGACGCCAGGGGCTGTCCGCGCTTACATCGAGCACAACCTGTACAAGCTGGCCCAGCCGATCAAACTCTTCTACATCGGTCCGATGTTCCGCCAGGAGCGCCAGCAGAGGGGCCGCTACAGGCAGCACACCCAGATCGGGGTTGAGGCCCTTGGCACCTCGGACCCGCTCGTTGACGTCGAGGTGATCTCACTCCTCTACGCCATCCACAGGGCCGTCGGCGTGAAGGACGAGGTCGTCCACGTCAATAACCTCGGGGACTCGGTGACCAGGCAGGCCTACGTCCCCGAGCTCCGCGCCTACCTCCGGAAGCACAGCGGAGATCTCGACCCCGACTCCCTGGCGCGCATGGACACGAACCCCCTGCGCACCTTCGACTCCAAGCACGAAGGGACCCAGGCCGTTCTGGCGGAGGCGCCGAGGATCACCTCGTTCCTGAGCGATGAGGCCTCGGCTCACCTGGCTGCCGTACTGGAGGGCCTGGGGGCGCTCGGCATCCCCCACGAGATCGACGACGGCCTCGTGCGCGGCCTCGACTACTACACGATGACGGTGTTCGAGGCAAAGAGCGGCGCCCTCGGGGCGCAGGACACCGTAGGGGCCGGCGGTCGATACAACGGCCTCATCTCCGATCTCGGTGGGCCCGACCTCGGCGGGATCGGCTTCGGCTCAGGCGTGGAGCGCATGCTGCTTGCCTCCGCCTCGCAGGAGGCGCACACCAGCCTGGACGTCTTCTTCGTCACCCTCGCGCCGGAAGCCCGAATCCCTGCGATGAAACTTGCCAGCGACCTGCGCGAAGAGGGGATCTCCGCCGACCTGGACTACGGTGGACGGGGCATGCGGGCGCAGTTCAAGCAGGCGGACCGGGTCGGGGCATCCTACGCTGTCATACTCGGCGAGGACGAGCTCGCGCGGGGGGTTGCCACGGTGCGTGACATGGCTTCCGGCGAGGAGCGGTCCGTGCCCGACGGGGCCAAGGACCTGCTGCGCGCCGTCACCACCTGACGCCACCCCTCTGTCCGTGGTGCGGGGCCCCGCTCTGGCCCAATGAGGTCTGGCGGGTGATGTTTTACTGCGTCTGGTCCGGGGGCTCTCGTAGTAGTCGGTTTCACGTCGAGAAAACAGGTTCTCCGTATAGTTCGGACGTACGCAAACGAGAGGAGCACTATCTATGCCGGTAGAGGATCTACGCCGCCTGCAACCCCTACTCAGAACTGCAGTTCCCCGACGAAGTCTATGCCAGCATCCAGGAATATCGCGAGGAGAAGGCGTAACTCCTGACGCAAGGGCTTAATAGTGACCCCGCGAAGGTTCACTACATGAGCGGGACGCGTTTCGCTATGCTGTGGGCGTAGCTGACGGCGTTTTCCAGGGAGGCGGGCATGTCGGAGCGGGAGATCCCCGAGGTCTGGGTTGGACGGCGGGTCAGGGTGGGACATGCTCACAGCGAGTCCACCCACACAGAAGGGGTGTTGCTCGGGGTTGGTGATCGTGGCATCGTGGTCGAGGGCGGCGAAGTGGTTCGCTTCTACCCATGGACCGCGGTTGCAAGTATCGAGGAGGCCAACGAGTAGGGTGGCGAGGACCCGGGCTTCCGGATGAGCCGGGCCCGGTAGGATGCCAAAAGCGGATGGCCTCACTGGCTCGTCGACGAATGGCAAACTTGTCCGGCAGCCGGATGTCGGGGCAACAGCCGATAGACGGCGGAAGGGAGGTGTGGCGTGAATCTGCTATTCGCCCTGGTTGCTTCCGTATGCGCCGCCGTGGTGGCTGGCCTCCTCGTAGTGACCTGGCGTGATGAGGATCTCGCGGTCACCACGGTGGTGGCGTTCGTGCTCCTCCCCGTGCTGATCCTCACGATCATCGCCTGGCGAGAGGCGCTGTGAGAGTTGCAGCAGGGCGATTAGCAGGCTCGGCTGCTCGCCCGTTCGAGCCTCGCGGCTGCTGCGGCGAGGTCGTGGGCGAGGCCCCGTTTGGCCCGTCCTTGCAGGCGGGGCGATGTCATTGCCCTCACGGAGAGCAGGCGGTCGATCGGGATACCGTGGTGGCGCAACATGCCTTCGAGATGTTCGTCTTCCAGATCGGTTAGCGGTTCGAGGCCCCCAACTTCCGCATAGACCTCGGCGGTCAGGGCGAGGGAGGCCCCCGAGAACTGCCAGTGCTCCGCCTTCCCGGGGCCGTACGGCTCTGAGAGAAGCCGCTCGTAACGCAGGCGTCCTTGCTCCGCGTGTTCGGCCCTGACGCCCTCGGGCAGCGAACCGTCGTCGGCCAGTTCGATGCGGCCGCCGATCGCGCGCGCCCCCCCAGAGACCGCACGAAGTTGGGAGACGATCCAGTCTCGCGCCACCACCGTGTCGGCATCGGTGCACGCGATGAGACCCTCTGGACGGCCCACCCGTATGAGCCGGTCGCGCGCGGCGTCCATGCCAACCCGGCGGGCCGCGCCTGAGCCTTCCGCGGGACCATCGAGAAAGTGAAGTCTCAGGCGGGGGCACTCCAAGGCGATCTCACGGGCCCGCGCCTCTGTTCCGTCTGTACAGTGGTCGAGTACGAGCAGTACCTCGTACTCCTCCAGTTCGACGTCCCTCTGCGTGGCGAGGGCCAGAAGGCAGGATGCGATGAGGTCTTCCTCGTTGCGGGCTGGCACGACGACGCAGGCCCTGAGAGCCGGTTCCGGGGGCGAGAGGGTCATCTGGGGAAGGGTTCTCCGCGTTCGATCCGGCCGCGCCCCTCTTCGTAATCCTGGTCCGTGCCATGAGAGAGTACCCCGACGAGCTTACCTTCTTTGCCATACCAGACAGTGAAGGCCTCGCCCTTGTCCTCGAAGGTCTGCTCGTCCCAACCGTCTCCCCAGGCCCAGTACTTGAGCGTCTTGTCGCCGATCGTGGACCAGAAGCCGGGGGCCATGCTCCACGCCGCCTCCGAGCCGGCGAGCACGGTCCCCGCGATGCGGCCGTGCTCCAGCGCATCGCCCCAATGCTCGACGCTCAGGTGACGCGCCGCTGACTCGTTGTACGCCCTGGCTATGTCCCCCACCGCGAAGACCCCAGGCGCGCTCGTACGCATCGAGGAGTCGGTGACTACGCCACCGTCGACCTCGAGGCCAGCGTCCTCGGCCAGCCCGGTCCGGGGCGCCACTCCGGTACCGAACAGGACCGTTTGCGTATCGACCGTGGCACCGTCTTCGAGGCTGACTGCATAGCCAGTGCCCGTGCGTTCGAGGCCTTCGATCCTGGCTCCGAGGCGGAGGTCTACGGCGTAATCCCTTAGCCAGCCCTCGATACGCGCCCCGACCTCGTCGCCGAGTCGCCCGTCTTGTGGCGACTGTTCGAGGCTGATCAAGACCACCTCAGCGCCCCGCAACGAGAGCGAGGCCGCCGCCTCGCACCCGATGAAACCGCTCCCCACGACTACGGCCCTGTGACCTTTTCCGACCCGTTCCTGGAGGCGCGTCGAGTTCTCGACGGTCCTCATCGTCAGGATCTCTGGGTCGGCGGCGCCAGGAACGGGTAGACGTATCGGCTCGGAGCCCGTTGCCAGCACGCAGGCGTCATACGGTAGCTCTTCGCCCTCATCCGTCATCACGGTTCGGCTCTCCCTGTCCAGGCCGGCCACCCTGGTGACGAGCCTGAGGTCCACGCCGTTCTCCTCGTACCAGGCTTCGCCCTCGATAGGGAGGTCCTCGCGGGACGCCTCGCCCCTGAGGTATTCCTTGGTGAGTGGGGGGCGGTTGTATGGGGCGTACGGCTCGGACGTCAGGAGCGTGACGTGGGCTTCGCCTCCGGTCTCCCTGTAAGCCCGGGCCGTAGCGAGGCCGGCGGGGCCGCCGCCGACGATCACAAGATGTTCCCCGCTATTCACGACCCGTCTTCGAAGAGATCGAGACGATAATCCGCCTCGATGATGGTTTCCTTGTTGTTGAGTCGTGTATGCCGTATGAGCAGCTCGTGCACCTCATCTCCTTGCAGTGGGTACGTCTTCGTCTCCCTACGCCAGTGGACTGCGAGTAGGACGCCTCCAGGTGCCAGCTCGCGCTCGAAGGCTTGCAGCACCGCAAGCATTTCTTCCCTTGGGAAGTAGTACAAAACCTCGGAGGCGACGATCAGGTCGAACGGGCCCTCTGGCATCTGCTCTGGCAGGGTGCGCCGCTCGACCCTGACGTGTCCCCGTCCAGACAGGCGCTCGCGCGCGGCTTCGACGGCCCGCTCCGACACGTCTACCGCGAGTAAGTCGTCGCAACGGTCCGCGAGCATACCGGTGAAGACGCCGATCGAAGCACCCGCCTCCAACGCCTTGTGGAACCTGCGCCCACCGAGCACGGCCAGGGTCCTTTCGTATTTCTTACGCTCGTACTCGCTCGTCTCGAAGGACCAGGGATCTCCTGACTCGGCGTATAGGCCCTCGAAGTACTCGCGTCCGAGCCGCTCGTTCAAGACCGCCTCTGCGTGATGGCCTGTCTCCCGCGCCGCATTAGGGCGGGCTCAAGGCGATGTTGAAGCAGGAAAAGCTCGAGGTCCCGCCTGGCGCGGTCGAGCGGCCCGGAGACGGCGAAAGGATGTGAGCCCACGGCCCTTGCGGCCTCATCCAGGATCTCCCGGCACGCCTGGGCAATACCCTGGCGCAGTTGCGTCGCGAACCGCGGTAGGGAGGACGGGTCGGCATCGGCGCGTGCCGCCGCATACTCCAGCCAGCAATCTATGGTGCCCCTGGCCGTTAGCATCCTGCCAGCGGCGAGCGAGACCACGTCATCTGGTTCTCCGTCGTCAGCCTTGGCTACCAGTACGTCGAGCGCCGCATCGACGGCGGAGTCGGATATACCGGCCCACGTCACGGCCGTGCGGACGGCGTCGCGGCTAAAGTAAGGCTCCCGAAGTAGCTCGCCCGGCTCACCGAGGACGGCGAGCACCGGCGCCCCGTCGAACACGACGCGGTGGCTCTCGGATGCCCGCATGCCGGCACCCTTGAACCAGCCAGCATCTACCTCGACGCCTGTGGAGAGGTCGACGTAAACGAGGTGCGGTGGTCCCGGGGAATCCGGGCGCACGAGCACCAGAGCCCGGTTCACCCCCGTAGATCCGGAACAGAAGGTCTTGACGCCGGCGAGCGTCGACCCCTCACTTCCTTCCACGAGCCTTGCCGGTTCACCTTCCCCTGGTATCGGGTCAGCGCCCCACACCCCGAGGAGTAGTTCGCCTGCGGCCACGGCCTCGAGCTCAGTCGAACGGAGTGGTTCGGGGGCAAGGAGCGAGAGTCTCTCCACGCCGTTGAAGTGGCCGTCGAGTATGCGGCCCACGGAGCCGTCGGCGCTGGCGACGGCCCGCAGCACGTGCCACTCCTCCGTGAAAGAAGCCCGGCGCCCGTGGTCTGGAAGTGGGATGTCGAGCACCCCCGCGGGCGCGAGCCGCCGGAAGGGCTCTTCGGGAAACGAAGGGTTGGCGTCTCTCGCGGCCGCGCCCGCGGAGATCGTCGCCAGCGCGGCTTCGAGCGCACGGCTGCTCCCACGGGAGACCTCTCTGTTGTCGAGGCTAGAAATGTTCATAACGTTTGTAATCTAAGGGAGCACCTTTCCCCGTAACGAGAAAGATCACACACGACGGAACCGCGCCAGGTCGTTATCGACGGCCGGAAAGTCGGGGTTCCGGTCGGGCGGAGGATGGTCGAGTTCGTCCAGCGCTGCGGGTTCGAGGCCACGCGAACGGGCCAGGGAGACGAGCGGTTCTACGAGGGCAACGGTCTCTGCGCAGCCGTCACGCGTCGCCCCCGGGCCAACCCCGTCGTGCATCAGCATGATAGATTCGTGCAGAACCTCGCCCTCTATCCGGCCGAGCATCTCCTCGTGCAGATCTCCACGCCAGTCCTTCGTGTCCGCCGTCCAACCGACGAGCGTTAGCGCGTGTTCTCGGGCTACCCGCCTGGTCGCCGGGGTTACGACGCCCCACGGGGTCCGCCAGTACTTGACGGATCGTCCCAGCGTAAGGAGGCTATGCTCAACGTCGGCTCCTATCTCCGCTTGCGTCGAGTCGTCGTGGCGGACGTGCCGCGTGCAGTGAAAGGCCACGGCGTGCCCCTCTTCCCGCATGCGGGTCAGGAGGTAAGGGTAGCGTTGCGCAAGCGGCGCCACGACGAAGAAAGTGGCGCTGGCGCGTGTTCCGGCCAGGGCGTCGAGCACGAGCGGGGTCCACACTGGGTCTGGCCCGTCGTCGAAGGTCAGAGCCACGGGAGCGGTACGGCGTTCTCCGTTGTGCATGCCCCTAGTTCTTACCTTCGCCGGGGTGGGCTGCGGGGTCGGTGCCCCTTTCGCCTTCGGGGGGGCGGCGCAGCGAGATATGAAGTTCCTTCAGCTGCTCTTCCGAGACGGGACCAGGGGCTTCCATCATCTCGTCGCGGGCGGCCTGGGTCTTCGGGAAAGCCATAACCTCGCGGATGTTCGGCTGATCGGTGAGGAGCATAACGAAGCGGTCAACGCCTGGTGCGATCCCACCGTGGGGCGGCGCCCCATAGCGGAAGGCGGTCAGGATCGTCCCGAACCTCCTTTGCGCCTCCTCGGGTCCGATGCCGGTCACGCCGAAAACCTTCTGCTGCAGATCGGGATGGTGGATCCGGATGCTCCCCGAAGCAAGCTCGGTGCCGTTGGCGACGAGGTCGTAGAGTTGCCCGATAACCCGCAGGGGGTCCGAGTCGAGCAGGGGCACATCCTCCTCACGCGGCATGGTAAACATGTGGTGCATCGGCTCGATCCTGCCTTCGTCCTCGTTCCACTCAAAGAGCGGGAAGTCCGTCACCCAGCTCATGCCGAGCACGTCAGGATCGGCGAGCCCGAGGCGGTCCCCCAAGTGGAGCCGAAGTCGGCTCAGGCTCTCGAACACTACGGGGTTCTTGTCCGCGACGAAGAACATCCAGTCATCTTCTTCGGCCTCGAGTGCAGCGCTGAGATCCCGCTGCTGCGCCTCCGAAAAGAACTTCGCGACGGGGCTCTTCAGGCCGTCCGATTGCACCCTGAAGTGGGCGAGACCCCTCGCGCCACCCGAGCCCGCGACCGCGGTGAGGTCGTCGATCTCGCGCCGCGTCAGGTCCCCGAGCCCGCTAACGGCTATGCCGCGAACCGAGCCGCCAGATTCCACGGCCCCCTTGAAGACCTTGAACTCCGAGCCAGAGGCGATCTCGGAGACGTCTCCTAGCTCCAGGCCGAAGCGGATGTCCGGTTTGTCCGTACCGAAGCGGTCCATCGCCTCAGCGTAGGTGAGGCGGGGGAAGGGTTTGGCGAGGAGTTTCTTCTCCGTGAGCTGCTCGACGATCTCGGTGTATAGGCCCTCTGTGAGGTCGAGGATTTCGTCCTGCGTCGTGTAGCTCATCTCCAGATCAAGCTGCGTGTGTTCCGGCTGCCTATCGCCCCGCTGGTCCTCGTCGCGCAGGGCTCGGGCTATCTGGAAGTAGCGTTCGAAGCCAGCGACCATCAGGAGCTGCTTGAACTGCTGGGGGGATTGGGGCAGCGCGTAGAACTGGCCGGGGTACAGGCGGGCAGGGACAAGGTAGTCGCGGGCGCCTTCCGGAGTGGAGGCAGTGAGGAGCGGGGTTTCGATCTCAACGAAGTCCCGCGCGTCCAGGTAGTCACGAATGTACTTGACCACACGGTGGCGGAGCAGGATCTTCTCACGCATCCCCTCCCTGCGGAGGTCGAGGTAACGGTACTTCAGGCGGAGCGTCTCGTCCACGGGCCTGTCGCGTTCGATCTCGAACGGTGGCGTCTCAGAGGGGTTGAGGATCTCGAGCCCGGTGGCCTCGACCTCTATAGCACCCGTCGGCAGGTCCGGGTTCTCGTTGCCCTCTGGACGTCCCACGACCTCGCCCGCCACGGAGATCGACCACTCCGGCCTGAGCCGCTCGGCCCGGGTGAAGACCTCCGTTCGTTCAGGGTGGAAGGTGATCTGCGTGATGCCCCAGCGGTCGCGCAGGTCGATGAAGATCAGACCGCCGTGGTCCCTGCGCCTGTGTACCCAGCCCGCGAGCCTGACGCCCTCGCCGACGTTGGGCTTGCGTAGCTCGCCCGCGCTGTGCGTTCTGTAAGGATTGTTCCGCTCCTTGGGATGCAACTTGGTTCTCCTTGTGGTCGCCGACGGACCCTTATTCGGCCCGGTCCACGAATGTTAGCCGAAAATTGCGCCGACGGAGCCCACCGTTTTATGCACGACGCGTTGCGGTGTTTTCGCGACCGTGCTTAACTTAGCGCAAGTCGAGCAGGAGGCCTGTGGAGTCGTGCCGGGTCTCCGGGGAGCAGTCAGGGGAGAAGACTATCCGAGGGAACGGCAAGGTAGGATCACCCGCTGGGATCGGGGTGTATCTGGCGCTCGTCTTTACCTGCGTGTTCGTCATCGCGGGATGCGGCGGCGGAGAGACCCAGACCACGCCAACCCCGACCCCGGCTCCAGCCGCGTCGAGCCCTCCCGTCGAAACGACGACCGGCGTCGGGGCGGGGCAGGCGGAGAGCACCAAGGATTTGCCTTTCACGCTCAACACCGACCAACCGGTACCGCCCAACTTCGAGGAGGCGTACGGGCGGAGGGCAAGGATCGTGGTCCAGTTCTACAAGCTGGACGAAGACTCGCTCTCCTACCCAAGGGGCCTCTCGGTGGACCGCGATGTGGACCGTTCCATGGAGCGGCTGAGTAGCAGATATCCGACCATCGAGTTCTTCTCCTATGAGATCTCCGCCCCCGGACCCGTCGAAGATAAGGGGAGCCTGCAGCCTGGCGAGTACGGTACGCTCGCGGCGCAGCTTGGGGTTGGGATCACGCCGTTCGTCGCCATGCTGGCGCCGAGCGGAGAGGACTACGTCATCACCAACCTCTACCAGGGATACACGCCAGAGCCCGTTTTGAGCCAGGCGCTATTCGACCTCGCCGCTGTGCAGGTAGAGGACAACACCAGCGATGCGAACGTAACGCTCGACCAGGTCCAGACCACCGACGAGGGCGGTGGTATCGACTTCTTCACCGTGCGCAACCGCAGCGAGGAGCAGGTCAACCTGGAGGGCTTCACCTTGCGGGTCCTCGACCCCGAGACAGCCCAGGTAACGCCAGGCGCGCCCGGCGTCACGATCAACAGCGATATCAGGGTGGAGCCCGGCGAGAGCGTCTCGGTCGGACGGGTTCCCGACGTCGTTGACGACGGGGGCGAGAAGGTGGCAGGCACGTTCGAGGGAGGGACGGCGTTGGACCTCGCGCCTGGAGACCAGATCGCCCTCCTCGACCCAGGCGGCGCGGTCGCCTCGACCATCGTTATCTAGGCTCCCTACGGCTGACATTTCGGCCGGTTAGGTTAAACTAGGACCGATAATGACCGACCGGGTATACCTGGACAATGCCGCCACCACGCCGCTGGACCATCGCGTCCTTGAGTCGATGCTGCCGCACCTCTCTGGACGACGCGGCAACCCTTCGTCCCTGCACGCCCTGGGAGGCGCTGCGCGCGACGCCATCGAAGAGGCCCGCGCTTCTGTCGCCTCCCTCGTCGGTGCTCTTCCCGAGGAGATAGTGTTCACCAGCGGCGGGACCGAATCCGACGCCATAGCGGTCCTCGGCCTGGCGCGGTCGGGCCCTTCTGAGAAGCGGCACGTGGTCGTCTCGTGCGTGGAGCACGCGGCCGTGAGGGAGGACGCGAGGCGTCTGCAGACGGAAGGTTTCGAGGTGACATGGATCGGGGTCGACCCCGATGGCCTGATCGACCCTGACGAGTTCGCCGCCGTGCTACGCCCCGATACGGCGCTCGCCGCCGCTATCTGGGCGAACAACGAGGTCGGTACCGTCGAGCCCGTACGGGAGCTCGCGGAGGCCTGCGCCGAGAGGAGTATCCCGTTTCACGCCGACGCCGTCCAGGCCGCAGGCAGGGTCCACATCGACGTCTCCGACACGCCGGTCTCGACGCTGGCCCTCTCAGGGCACAAGCTCTACGGCCCGCAGGGTATAGGCGCCCTGTACGTGCGTAACGGTGTCTCACCCGATCCCGTCGTCTGCGGCGGGGGCCAGGAGAAGGGCCTGAGGAGCGGAACCCAGAACGTGGCCGGTATAGTCGGGCTTGGCACAGCCGCGGCGCTGGCCCGCGGGGAGATGGACGAGCGCATACAGCACGAGAGGATTCTGCGCGACCGTATCATGACCGGGGTGGAAGAGATACCAGACGTGCGGGTCAACGGTCATCGTGGGCGGCGGCTCTCCAACAACGTCCACCTCATGGTGTCGGGCGTCGAGGCCGAGAGCCTCGTCCTCTTCGTCGATTCGCTCGGTTACGCCGTAGGTAGTGGTTCGGCTTGCTCTTCAGGCGGGCACAAGGCGTCTGAGGTCTTGATCGCGATGGGTATGCCCGAGCGCGACGCCTTCTCGGTCGTCAGGATCACGGTCGGCAAAGAGAACACCGCGGAAGAGGTCGACGGTTTCCTCGCCGCCTTCTCGACGGCGGTCGCGCAACTAAGGGAACTCTCCCCGCTCTACGCGGGCTAAAGGCAGGTAACTGGTGTCCGATAGTTACAGACCACAAGTCGTAGACCATCTCGTCCGGCCGCGCAATGCAGGTGAGATAGCCGACCCTTCTGGCAGGGGCGAGTCGGGCGATGCTGCGTGCGGAGACGTCGCCAATTTTACGGTCGGGATCTCCGGCAACGTGCTTCGGGAGGTCCGCTATAAGGTGTACGGTTGCGCGGCGTGCATAGCAGCAGGCTCGGCCCTTGCCGAACTGGTCGACGGCAAGCCGTTGATCGAAGCTGCCCGCGTCTCGAAGTCAGACATCGAAGACGCCCTTGGCGGACCCCTTCCCGCCGGGAAGGAGCACGCGCTCACGCTGGTCCTTGACGCTCTTCACAAGGCCTTCGAGGACCACTTCAACCGCACAGCGGGCGGGATGCTCTTGAATGGAGAGCGGAAGAAAGGAGCAGGCGGCAGGAGCGTCGTCGCGGCGATGAGCGGGGGCGTCGACTCCGCGGTCACGGCCCTGCTGCTGAAGGAGGCCGGCTACGACGTCGCCACCGTAACGTTCCGGTTGCATGACGGCGAGAAGGGCAGCCGCTCTTGTTGCTCGCCGGACACGGTGCTCTTCGCCCGCGACACGGCGCACAGGATGGGCCTGCCGCACTTCACGCTCGACTTGAAAGAGCTCTTCGACAGGCGTGTCATGCAGGACTTCGTCGGCTCTTACAAGGAGGGCATGACACCAAACCCGTGCGTCGCGTGCAACGCCCACGTCAAGTTCCACGCCTCCGCGTTCCTCGCGGACGAGCTCGGGTACCAGCACGTCGCGACGGGGCATTACGCGAGGGTCGAGGAGGGGCCGACGCTCGCGCGGCCAGTGGACGCGAGCAAGGACCAGACCTACGTGCTGTGGCCAGTACCCCGGGATCTCCTGTCGCGTACGATCTTCCCCCTCGGCGAGTATTGCAAGACGGAGGTGCGCGCCATCGCCGAGGAGAGGGGTCTCGCCGTCGCCTACACGCCCGAGAGCCAGGATATCTGCTTTATCCCAGACGGGAACTACCGCGGGTTTGTCCGCAAGAAGGTGGCCGCCGAGCCAGGCGACATCGTCGATCGAGAAGAGCGGGTGCTCGGCCGGCACGCCGGCGTCGTCGACTTCACGGTCGGACAGCGGCGCGGGATCGGGATATCTGCGCCGACACCGCTCTACGTCACCGAAGTTCGTCCCAGTTCCGGCCAGGTCGTCGTCGGTAGGAAGCAGGATCTGGAAGTGCGCGAAGTCGAGGTCAGGGACCTCAACTGGTTCCTTGACCCTGGTGAGGCCGCATGCGTACAAGTCCGGTATAACAGCAAGCCTGTTCCTTGCACCCTCGAGGAGGCGTCCGGCGGTGGGTGGGTGGCGTATCTCGACGAACCCGTAGTCGGCGTCGCTCCGGGCCAGTCCGCCGTGTTCTACACCGGGGACGGGGAGCAGGTCGTCGGAGGAGGCGTCGTTACGCGCAGGGGCGCTTGAGGGCGGTATATCTTCGCGATCGCAGTTATAATCGGGGTTCCCAGGGTCCAGGACTGAGGAGCGGTAAGGTTTGGAATTATTTGTAGAGTTGATGAAGGGGTTGCTCTTCGCAGGCATAGCCGTCGCGTTCTTCGTTCTCGCGTGGATGTTCTTGAGGCTGGCCAGCATCTTCTCGACCACAGAGCAGTCGATCAAGGATGTCTCGGGGGAGGTCGTCCCGCTTCTCGGGAAGACGCACATCACGCTGGACAACATAAACAGCCAGCTCTCGCAGCTCGACGGCGCGGTGGGTGACGTGGCCGGCATGACGGGTGAGCTCGACCAGACGACCGCCGTCATAACGCGCGGCGTGAGGGGCGGGGTGATCAAAGTCTCCTCGGCTACGGCAGGCCTCTCGCGTGGGATCAGCACCTTCCTGGGCGGCGAGAAACCTCCGGAAGGGGAGGAGTAGCGGTGGCGAGTTGGGGCAGGGTCGTCGCCGGCGTCGTGATCGGGGTGGCAGGAACGATCTACGCGACGAACGGGGATGTACGCAAGAAGCTCCCCGCGGCGGCCAGGGACCTCCCAGACAACGTCCGCAGCCGCTACAAGCGGGCGGTATCGGCGGCCAGGGATGCCTCCGCGCGGCGCAGGGAGGAGATCCTGCACGACCTCGAAGAACACGGCGGCGGGCACCACTCCGCGCGCGGGGCGCCCCCCGACGCCGGGGAGGTGGCGGACGACACGCCCGACGCACAGACCACGGAAGTATCCGAAGAAGTCACCGAGCAACGCTGAGAGAGGGATTGGCTTGACCGAAGATCACAGCCAGGAGTACGCGTACCTCAGGCTACCGCCAGACGATGAGTTGCGGTCCTGCGTTGGCCTCGTGCTCGCTGGGATGGTGGCACGGGCCAGGGTAGGGGTCGGGGGCTTGGAGGAGGCCGTGGAGGTCCTTGAAGGCTTTCACGCCGCTGATACGCCGACCCGCTTCCGCTTCTCTCTCGCAGGCGATGGTGTGCTGGCCGAGGTCGAGGAGCCTCTCGATGAGGGGAGCGAACACAAACGCTGGCGCACGGTAGTAGAGTTGGTGTCGTGAGCCGCCGATACAGGAGACCCGACAAGGCGCGCACGCGGCGCCTGCTCGTCCGCTACCACAAGCGTGGCGACCAGAGCGCCAGGGAGCGGGTAATACAGGAACAACTTCCCCTGGCCGAGTTCCTGGCCCGCAAATTCGCGGGCCGCGGGGAGCCACTGGACGACCTGGTCCAGGTCGCCTCCGTCGGCCTTATAAAGGCCGTGGACCGCGTCGACGTGGACCGGAGGATCGAGTTCTCTACCTACGCGACCCCGAATATCCTGGGTGAGATCAAACGTTACTTCCGCGATAAGGGCTGGGCTATGCGCGTCCCGCGCGGCCTGCAAGAACTGCGCCAGTCGGTGAAAGAGGTGATCAGGGACGAGACGGTGAGGACGGGGCGTCCGCCCACCATCCAGGAGCTCGCCGAGACCCTCGATGCGGACGTCGAGGGGGTCGCCGAAGCGTTGACCCTGGGGAGGGCCTACAACACGGCAAGCCTCGACGCCCCAGTAAGCCAGGACGAGCCTGAAGGGGACACGATCGTCGACCTCCAGGCGGACGACAGGTCCCTTATCGAAGGCCTCGAAGAGAGGCTGCTGTTGCAGGAGGCGATCGACAGCCTCAAAGGCCAGCAACAGCAGATCCTCAAGCTCCGCTTCAACGAGGGGAAGACGCAGACCGAGATAGCGGACCACATCGGTGTAAGCCAGATGCACGTCTCCCGGCTTCTCAGGCGGGCCCTCGAAGACCTGCGTGTGGAGCTCGAACACATGGAAAACGAGCGCGGGACCAACACGTTCACTACGGATGGGGCGCATGCAGAGTAGCGAGGTACGACGCCGGTTTCTAGACTTCTTTATCGAGCGGGGCCACCGGCAGTACGCGAGCTCGTCCCTGATCCCGCACGAAGACCCTACGGTCCTGCTTACGACCGCAGGGATGCAGCAGTTCATAACCTACTTCACGGGCCAGGACAGGCCGCCAACCCCGCGGGCGGCGAGCGCCCAGAAGTGCTTCCGTACCCAGGATATCGAGGAGGTCGGCGACGAGAGCCACCTGACGTTCTTCGAGATGCTCGGGAACTTCTCCTTCGGGGACTACTTCAAGAAGGAGGCGATCGACTGGGCCTGGGAGTTCCTCACGGAAGACCTCGGAATCCCACAGGAACGGCTCTGGATCACGATCTTCGAGGGCGACGAGGACGCTCCCGAGGACCTCGAGGCCAAAGGGCTCTGGATGGACGTAGGAGTGCCTGAACACAAGATCTTCGGCCTCCCCAAGAGCGAGAACTGGTGGGGGCCTCCGGGTGAGAGCGGCCCGTGCGGACCTTGCTCGGAGGTCTACTACGACTACGGCGAGGAGTTCGCGAAAGGCGATCCCGCCGATGACCCGAAGTACGGTCCCGGCGGCGACGAAGGAGACCCGCGCTTCCTCGAGATCTGGAACCTCGTCTTCAACCAGTACGAGCAGCGCAAGGACGGAAGCCTGACCCCACTGGCCAAGACAGGAATAGATACGGGCCTCGGCCTGGAACGGACCACGGCGGCGGTCCAGGACGTCCTCTACATCTACGACACAGACGTCTACGCGCCGATCTTCGAAAAGATAAGCGATTACACAGGCATAAAGCTGGGCGAAGCCGATGCGACGGACCGCGCCATGCGCATCGTCTCAGACCACGCAAGAAGCATGGCCTTCCTGATCGCTGACGGCGTCAGGCCAGGGAACCAGCGCCGCGAGTACGTACTTCGCCGCATAATACGCCGCGCGATGTTGCAGGCCCATTCGCGGCTGGGCATGAGCCCTGGGCAGCTGGCCGGGCTCGCCGGTGTCGTGGTCGATTACATGGGCGGTTTCTACGGGGAGCTTGAGGCGGCGAAGGAGGACATAGCCCGTATCGTCGCCGGTGAGGCCGCGAGGTTTGTGGAGATCTACGAGTCTGGGATGTCGCTGCTTGTCTCTGAGATAGAGCGGATGGGTGGTGGGAACTTCCCGGGTGGCGTCGCTTTCATGTTGCACGATACGTACGGGTTCCCTGTCGAGGTTACGCGGGAGGTTCTCGCCGAGCGGGGTTTGTCGCTCGATGAGGCGGGTTTCGAGGCTGCGATGGGGGACCAGAGGGATCGCGCCAGGGAGGCCACGCAGGGTTACGAGCGGGTCGTCGCCGCGTTCAGGGACCAGGAGATCCGGAGCCACTTCGTCGGCTACGCGCGCGAGCAGGTAGAGACCAGGGTAGTCGCGATAGAGCCCGTCCCCGACGCCGATGGGGAGGTGTTTGTCGTTCTGGCCGAGAACCCGTTCTACGCGACCGGCGGCGGGCAGGTGGCTGATGAGGGTTGGATCTCCTCGGACGACGGGCAGCTCGAGGTCTTCGATGCGATACCGGCTGGTGACTACCAGGTGCTCAGGGCCAGGGTCGAACGCGGCGCGTTCGAGGCTGGGGATGCCGTAACGGCCTCCATAAACCGGGTACGCCGCCAGCAGATAGAGGCGAACCATACTGCGACGCACATTTTGCACTGGGCCTTGAGGGCGGTGCTCGGGCAAGACGTAGTGCAGGCAGGGAGTTACGTCGGGCCCGACAGGCTCCGGTTCGACTATCGCTACACGGGAAAGGTTACCGACGAGGAGATCCGACGGGTCCAGGAGCTCTCGTTGCAGAAGATCACGGAGAACCAGCCGGTCCGATACTACACGACGACGCTAGGGGAGGCTCGTAACCTCGGCGCGATGATGCTCTTCGGCGAGAAGTACGGAGATCTGGTCAGGGTCGTCGAGGTTGATGGTTTCTCGCGCGAGCTGTGCGGCGGGACGCACGTGCGCGGGAGCGCCGAGATCGGGGCCTTCAAGATCCTCTCCAACAGGAAGCACGGCGCCGACCTCTACCGCATCGAAGTCATCACCGGCCGCGAGGCACTCTACTACCTGACCGGCGCCACCGAGACGGCTGAGGAGGTCTCGGACGCCCTGAAGGTCGAGATCACAGGCCTCCCAGGCGCCGTTGGGCGGCTGCGCGAGGAGGTAAGGAGGTCGCGCGAGGCGGCCAGGGAGCAGACCTTGAAGGAGGGTCTCGAGGAGGTCGGTGACCTCGTGGAAGGCGCCAAGCAGGTCAACGGAACGAGGGTGGTCACGGGCCAGGTCGTCGCCGCCGACGTAAGGGGGCTGCGTCAGATCTCCGACGACGTCAGGAATCGCCTGGGCGGTCCTTCCGCCGTGGTTCTTGCCGCTGCGCTGGATGGCAAGGCCGTGCTCGTCGCCAATTTGCACCCGGACGTGTCGCAGAGTGTGGAGGCTGGGGAGATAGTGCGCGAGGTCTCGGGCGTGCTTGGCGGAGGTGGGGGCGGGGGCGCGACGATGGCCCAGGCCGGCGGCGGCAACCTCGAAGCCATCCCCGATGCGCTCGCGCGGGTGCGCGAGATCCTCGCGCAGCGTCTCGCGGGCGCGGAGTAGACCCTGCACCAGGCCGACCGCGGGCGCATCGCCGCCCTTGACCTAGGAGAAGTACGCACCGGCGTCGCCGTCTCCGACCCTGGACGCGTCCTTGCCAGCCCCCTCGACGTGATACCGAGTGGAGAGCTCACTGAGTACCTGCGCAGGCTCGTAGAAGATGAGGGCGTGCATGAGGTCGTCGTGGGGGTGCCGAGGACGCTCGGCGGGGAGGTCGGATTCCAGGCCCGCAAAGTTTTGGCTACACTAGACCGCCTGAAACGAGAGTTCCCCGGCATACGCTTTGTGGAGTGGGACGAGCGGCTCACCTCTCGTCTCGCCTCAGGGGGCAGACGCACAGGGAGGGCGGGCGGCAAGAGGGGGACAGTGAGGGTGGATCACCTGGCGGCCGCCAGGATGTTGCAGGAGTACCTCGAAGCTGGAAGGAACGTTTGAGACGCTACGACAAGAGTAAGCGGGGCGACCGTGAGGAGCTCGACGCCAGGCTCGACGCCCTGCAGCGCACCGGACCGAGAAGGATCAGCCGCAAACGGCGCTCCAACGCGGGTCCGACCGTGCTCGGCGTCCTTCTCGTGCTCGCCGTTCTTGCGGCCGTCTACCTCATCTACTCAGCGGCTACGGGGGTCGAGAGCGGGCAAGCCGAGGAAGGACCGGTCAGGGTCGAAGTGGTCAAGGGCGACACTCTCTCGGACGTCGCAGCGAAGCTCGAAGCGGCGGGGGTTATCAAGAGCGCCTTCGTCTTCAAGCTGCAGGCCAGGTACGAAGGATACGGGACGGAGACAAGGACCGGTCGCTACACCTTCGATCGAGGACAGGATAGCGATGTGATCTTCCGCAAGCTGGCCGCGGGGAAGGCTGCGCCAACGATAGCGGTCACCATCCCCGAGGGGCTCAACCTCAAGGAGACAGCCAGGACCGTCGCCGCGGGCAGCCCGGTCTCCGCCGCCAAATTCGAGGAGGCTGCTCGAAGGACAGACTACGGGTACGCCTTCCTCGAACATCCCGGCATCAAGACCACAGAAGGGTACCTCTTTCCCGCCAGATACGATTTCGAAGAGGGCGTCACCGCCGGGCAGATAGTCGACAGGCTACTCGGGCAGTACCTGCTCGAGACAGAAGGCCTGAACCTCGGGGGCGCGAAGGAGCGTTTCGACCTGTCGGAGCACCAGCTCGTGACCGTGGCCTCCCTGATCGAAAACGAGGCAGCCACCCCACAAGAGAAGCCGCTGGTGGCTTCGGTGATCTACAACCGCCTGGACCGCGGCATGCCGCTCCAGATCGACGCGACGATCCAATACGCCCTAAAGAAACCAAAGGCGAACCTTTCGCTCGCCGACCTGCGGGTAGACTCGGCTTATAACACCTACGAGAACGAGGGGCTTCCGCCTGGACCCATCTGCAGCCCGAGCCACGAGTCCCTTGAGGCCGCGCTGAACCCCGAGCATACGACCTACCTCTACTACGTACTCGAGGCCAGCGGCAAGCAGCACTTCTTTACTAGCGACTACCAGGATTTCCTCCGGGCGAAGGCGGGACGCTAGAGCGGTTTGCTCCGCAAACCGAGGCTACAGGTTTCAGGCATCAGGCTTCAGCAGGGTCTTCGGGTCTAACTCGTAGGCAGAAAACCAGACGTCACGGCGAGGCTTCCGGCACTCAAGTTCTCGACGGGGACGCCGATAATTCTCTCATGCATCGCGTCGACGGCGACACGGTTCCGGTACCTGACAATGAACACTCGTAGCGGCGCGTCGGTCGCGGGGGCCTCGCGTGGGATCGGGGAGATCCTTGTGTCCAGCGGGGTGATTACCGGCAAGCAGCTCGAGGAGGCGTACCGGCTCGGGAGACGGCAGCGGCAGGGGGTGGGGAAGGTACTCCTCTCTTTGGGCTACGTAGGACAGTCGGACCTCGCGAGGGCCATAGCCGTCAAGTTGCGCCTCGACTTTGTCGAGTTGAGCGTCGACGATGTCGACCCTGAAGCCGCCTGTCTCGTGGACAAAAAGCTCCTGCGCCGGTACGGGATGTTGCCGCTCCGCGTTGAGGGCGGTCGTCTCAAGGTGGCCATGAAGGACCCGGCCAACCTCCATGCGCTCGAGGACCTCGAGATGCTCTCCGGCTTCCCCGTAAGCCCCGTGGTCGTGGCCGGTAATGACCTGCGGCGGGTCTTCGGCCGGGTGTTCGGCGAGGGCGATGAGGTCGCGGAGCTTCTGGGGGAAGCTTCCACCGAGGCCCCCGCGGAAGACCGCGAGGACGTAGAGCTGAGGGAGTATCGGGAGGCCTCGGGAGCGCCCACGGTCAGGCTGGTCGGTTCGATCCTGCGCCGGGCGGCTGGTGATGGAGCTTCGGACGTCCACCTTGAGCCCCGCGGCGGGGAGCTGGTAGTGCGGTTCCGGGTAGACGGTGTGTTGAGAGAGGTAATGAGCGTCCCGCCCGCGTTGCAGGGCGGCGTTGTGGCGCGTCTCAAGGTACTCGCCAGCCTCGACATTGCCGAACGGCGTCTTCCGCAGGACGGACGCTTCTCAGCCACGTTGGACGAGGGGAGGTTGGACCTGAGGGTCTCTACCTTGCCGACCACCCACGGCGAGAAAGTCGTGCTGCGCCTGCTCGACAACGCAGACATAAACACCGACCTTCGGGGCCTCGGAATCTCTCAGGGAATGCTTCAGCAGTACGAGGCGGTCTTCCGGCGGCCCTATGGAACGATTCTCGTGACCGGCCCAACGGGCAGCGGCAAATCTACGACACTCTACGCAACCCTCGGCGAGATCAACACCCCCGAGAGGAACATAGTCACCGTCGAGGATCCCGTGGAGTACAGGATGCACGGTATCAACCAGGTCCAGGTCAACCCCAGGATCGGCCTGACCTTCCCAATGGGGCTCAGGAGCATCCTCCGCTGCGACCCCGATGTGGTGATGATCGGGGAGATAAGGGATCGCGAGACCGCCAAGACGAGCGTCGAGGCTGCGCTTACGGGACACCTCGTCCTGGCCACGCTGCACACCAACCACGCCCCTGCCGCCGTCACGCGCCTGACGGACATGGGGGTCGAGCCATTCCTCACGGCCTCGGCAGTGGACTGCGTCATCGCCCAGAGGCTCGCCAGGAGGCTTTGTGTACGCTGCAAACGCCCTACCAGGATGGACGAGCGTGCCATCCGCGAGCTCGGGCTGCAAGGCGCCCGTTTCGCCGAAGTCCATAAGGACTTCCACACGGCCGTGGGTTGTGAGCGGTGCGCAGGGACCGGGTACGCGGGCAGGATCGGCGTCTACGAGATCATGCTTGTCGACGAAGCGCTGCGGCGTCTAATCCTGCAGGGCGTCTCCGCGGATGAACTAGGAAGCGCGGCACGCAAGGCCGGCATGATACCGCTAAGGGAGGACGGCCTCTCCAAGGCGGCGCAGGGCATAACCACGGTCCAGGAGATCCTTCTAACGGTCATCTAGTTCACGCTGCGACCTGACAAGCGGAGGCGAAGCCGGAGCGTGCTAATATCACCGGGGTTGGTCGATCCGTGTGGGCGCTCGTGCCCGCCAGAACGTGGGCGGGGTTTTGTCCCTGAGGTAAGCCGACGCTGGTGACAGAGGAGAGGGTGGAGTTGGGCAAGCGGGCAAAGAACGAGAGGTTCGGGGCGGGAATCACACGTCGCAGGTTCCTCGGAGCCATCTCGGCAGGGACAGCCGCGATCGCCCTGTCTGGGTCCCTCGGTTGCGGCCCGACCGCGCGCACCAGGGCCGCCGCTGCACCGCGTGCGCCAGGAGCCGTGAGGTCTTTCCGCTCGCGCCCGGACCTCCACCCGCCAGCCATCAAGGTGAACGTCAGTACCCCGAACACGACCCCTGGGTACATCTTCGTCTCTCCCAAGAAGGGGCCGGGAGAGGTAGCCGCCACCCAGGACGCGCCCCTGATTGTCGACGACAGCGGTGAGCCTGTGTGGTTCCATCCGCTGCTGGATGATGAGGCGGACGCTTTCGACTTCAAGGTCCAGGCGTACAAGGGGGAGACGGTACTTACCTGGTGGGTAGGCCACCACACCGGCTATGGTCAGGGCGAGTACGTCATAGCCGACCACCACTACAGGGAGATCAAGAGGGTAAGAGCTGGCAACGGCCTTATGGGCGACCACCATGAGTTTCTCATTACACCTGAGGACACCGCGCTCATCACCGTCTACAGCAAGGTGGCGATGGACCTCTCCGGTGTCGGCGGTCCTGTGGACGGTGTGGTCCTTGACGGCATCGCGCAGGAGGTCGACATCGAGAGCGGGGAGGTCATCTTCGAGTGGCACAGCCTCGATCACGTCGAGCTCGACGAGTCTTATTACCAACCGCCGCCCGACCTCAAGACGTCTTTCGACTACTTCCACATAAATTCAATTGATCCGCACCCAGATGGATACGTAACCATTTCGGCCCGCAGGACCTCCACCGTCTACAAGGTCGATCGCAAGACGGGCGAGGTCGTGTGGCGACTTGGCGGCAAGCGGAGCGACTTCGCCATGGGATACGGCACCAGGACCGATTGGCAGCACGACGCCCGTCGCCACCCCGACGGCAGGATCACGGTCTTCGACAACGGCGGCGTCACCGAGGACGTGGAGTCCCGCGGCATCGTGGTCGAGGTCGACGAGGATGCCATGAAGTCTACGCTTGTCGGCGAATACACGCGTCCCCACGAGACACTGGCCGCCACCCAGGGCAACGTGCAGGTCCTGCCCAACGGAAACCACTTCGTGGGGTGGGGCAGCGAGCCTTATTTCTCCGAGTTCAGCCACGACGGCAAGCTGCTCTTTGACGCCAGGTTTCGCGCCGCGGTCGAGTCCTACAGGGCCTTCCGCTTCCCGTGGAGAGGATTGCCTGAAGACTCACCCGTGGTCGTCGCCGGGGCAGGATCTGGAGAGGAGGTGGCGCTCTACGTTAGTTGGAACGGGGCCACGGAGGTGGCTACCTGGCAATTACTCGCCGGTCCAGAACCGGACGAGTTGGAGTCCGTGGGGTCCGTCCCTCGTGAGGGATTCGAGACCGTCGTCACGCTGAACACGGATGAGCCGTACGTCGCCGTGAAGGCCGAAGACAGCTCGGGCCGGGTACTCGGTGCATCTGAAGCGGTCAAACCGTCGGAGCAGGCGTCTTGGGTCTCGACGGACAAGACGACCTGGTAGGGGATCTTGTGCCCGCTGGCTACCTACGATGCCTGGTGAGTGCCTGATGGTGCGCAAATGGACGCAGGCCTCTCATCATACTGTGAGGAGATAGTGGGCAAAGACCGCATCCATATCCGATGGTTCGAGGCCGGTGTCGCGCTCGCGGGGATAGCGGCATTCGGAGCTATCGGCCCGTTACGCGAGGTATTCGCAGGTGCGCCTGGGGCCCTGTTGCTGGCTACACTGGTCCTGTTCCTGACCCCGGGGACCGTGCTGGCGCGGTGGTTCTGGGATGAATACTTCTCGGGGGCCGCGCTGGCGCCCGCGGCTTTCGTAACGAGCGTCGGGCTCTTCGCGCTCTCGGGCGTGCCCATGCTCATTTTACAGAGCACGATGGGCACTTACCTGCGGGTGTGCGCCGCGATCGTCGCGCTTTCGCTGCTCGCGGCGGCGGTCGCGGCCTTCCGCCCCGAGCGGCCGGTTGGGGAGGAGCCCGGATTCACGCTCTCGGATCGTGGAGGAATTCTCTGGGCGCCGTTCGTGGCACTCGTCGCGGCGCTGGCCTACATCGCCAGAACCACAGCCCCAAGCATCTTCGGCGATATCTGGATCTACCTCTCCTGGGTCAGGGAGTACCTGGGCGGGGACAGGCTCGCCTCCGTGGAGCCGTTCTTCGGCGGAGAGGTTGGCCTCTCGCGCGCCAAAATCAACGGCTGGATACTGGAGCAAGCCGGGGTCGCGAAGGTATCAGGTGTCGACCCGGTCCACTTGGTCTTCTCCTACCTGAACCCCGCGCTAGTGGTCGTGGCCTTCCTGGTCTTCTACGCACTCGCGCGCGTCCTGTTCAAGAGCGAGAGGGCGGCGCTCTTCTCCGGCTGCCTCTACGCGCTCTTCTTCCTGATCCACCTGAGCCAGTCGCGCGTTACGTGGGGGGGCGAGTTCGTCCAGCGCCTGCCTGAGGACAAACTGGTCGCCAAATTCCTATTCTTTCCCCTCGCCCTCGCCTTCGCTTTCGCCTTCCTCGATGGCGGAGGGGAGAGGTACTTCTGGGGCTTCGCGTTTCTGTGCGCTACCGTCATGGCGATACACCTTATAGGGCTTGCGATCATAGGCATCTCCATGGCTGGCTTCGCAGTACTGCACCTTGCGGCACAGCCGCGTAGCCGCGCTGTATGGGGCAGGATCTCGGCGATGGGCCTCGCAGGCATTACGATCATCGCCGTTCCCGCTGGCCTCGCCTCGTTGGTTACCGACGAGCCCCTCTCCAACGCGCTCGCCGACTCGGACATCAACTCAGGCGACCCGGACGTGCTGGGGAATATGATCTTCGTCAGCCCTGAAAGAAACCGTATCCTCGAGCTGGCAGACGGTTCGTACATCATGCATCCCTCGCTCCTCCTCGACCCCGTGATCGCCACCGCTTTCCTGATCGGGCTTCCTTTCCTGCTCTGGCGTCTAGGGCGGAGCCTGGCGGCGCGCCTGCTCCTCGGAACGCTCTACGTTACGATGCTCGTGGTCTACGTACCCCAGATCGCGACGTTCCTCGGTGACAACGTGGTGCTCCCAGGCCAGATCTGGCGCCTGGCGTGGCCCATACAGCTAGCCGCGATGCTTGCGCTGGGCTGGCTCCTGTGGACCGCAACGGACTACGTCGCAGGATGGTTGGCCCGTCTCGGGCCGGGTCGCTACATCGCACGGGCATTGCCGGTCTTGCTGGTTCTCGGACTAGTGGTCGCCGCCATACCGCAAGCGCGTCCTGGTTGGGAGTCAATAGCGGCGCACAGGGAGGCGAGTCGCGAGTCCGGGTACTACCCCTCGGATCCCATCTATCCCTGGTTGCGCGACGAGGTTCACTCGCCTGAGGTAGTAATGGCGCCGGATCTTCAGGGCGCCCGCATCCCCGCCTACTCTGCAGAGGCAAACGTCGTCAGTCGCAGGGGCAGTCTGGTTCTCAGGGTTCTCCCCGAGCTGAAGGAGCGGGCGCCCGGCCAGATCGAGGTTCCCCAGGGTTCGATCGACGTGCGGGATTTCTACAGCGGGACCACGCTGGAGAGAGGCATGGAGATCCTGCGCCGCAACCACGTGGACTACGTGATGGCCGAGAAGGGCTCACCACTGGCAGGCTCACTCGACCGCCTCCCCGGCTTCTCCCTCGTCGATACGCCAGGCGTCAGGTACGACCTGTACGCCGTCGACCTCGGGAAGCTGCCCCGATAGCCAGGCCTCGCTCGAGAACGTCAGCAGCCCCCTGGGTCATCCCGGTGGCCGTTTTGTAGAGTGCTCTCCTCTGCCGCGTTGCCCCAGGAGGGAGATCCCTTGACGTATTTCGGACAGCTAGGTGACAGGGTGGTCGGCGCCCCTTCGATACTCGCGGCGGACTTCGCGAACCTCGCCGAAGAGGTGCGTCGGGCCCAGAGGGGCGGCGCCACCCTCGTCCATTTCGACGTGATGGACAACCACTTCGTCCCCAATCTGTCCGTTGGCCCGGCCGTCGCCACCTCGCTAGCCGCCGCCGTAGACCTTCCCATAGACGCCCACCTCCAGATGACCAACCCGAACAGCCTGATCCCCCAGTTCATCGAAGCTGGAGTGGCCAGCATCTGCGTCCAGCCCGAGGCCGCCACCCACCTGCACCGCACCCTGACCCTGATCCAGTCAGGAGACTGCGAGGCAGGCGTCGCCCTGAGTCCGACCACCCCACCAGACCTCATAGAGTGGGCCTTCCCTTACATCGACTACGTGAACGTCATGAGCGTCAACCCTGGCTTCGGTGGCCAGGACTTCCTCCCCGAGATGGTCGATAAAGTCAGGCGGGTCAAGGAGATGACCGACGTCCCCATAGCCGTGGACGGAGGCATCACCGCCGAAACCGCGCCCCTGATGGCCGAAGCAGGCGCCCAGATCCTAATCGCAGGTTCCGCAGTCTTCAATGGCGACCCAGCCACCCAGATGCGCAAAATTATCGAGGCCGGAACGAAAACAGCCAAGAGCTGACAAGCGAAGGCGCTAGCCTGAGCGTGCTGACAAGCCTGCGAAGCAGGCGTGCCGACAAGGCGCGAAGCGCCGTGCTGAAAGCGGAGGCGAAGCCGGAGCGTGCGGAAACGCTTCGCGTTTCCTTGCGAAGCATTTCCTTGTTGAAGTCACGACGTTGTGATAGCGTTTCCTTGCTAACTTTCGGGGGCGGGTGAAATTCCCGCACCGGCGGTGAGCCCGTGTAGGGGCGATTCGCCCCTACACGGGGAGCCCGCGAGCCTCCTTGGAGGTTGAGCCGGTGAAGGTTCGTTTTCGAGCCGTAATCCGGCGCCGACGGTAAGAGTCCGGATGGGAGAAAGGAAAACGAGCTGCGGGATTCGATGATGGATCTTGCCCGCTGCCTCGCCGAGCGCGGGCGTTACACGGTTGCGCCGAACCCCCTTGTGGGGGCCGTGGTCGCACATGAGGGCGAGGTGTTAGGTGAGGGCTGGCATTCGAGGGCTGGCGGGGACCACGCCGAGGTAGCGGCAGTCGACGGTGCCGGGAGGGCGGCGCGAGGCGCCACACTTTACGTGACGCTGGAGCCGTGCAATCACCACGGCAGGACACCGCCCTGTGTCGAGGCCATCCTGCGGGCCGGAATCTCGCGTGTCGTCGTCGGCCACCTCGACCCTGACCCCAGGATGCGGGGCAGTAGCGTAGGACTTCTGCGCGAGGCCGGCGTCGAGGTCGAAGTGCAGGACGCGCCCGAGTTCGGGCGGCAGAACGAACAGTTCTTCCACCACATGCGGACGGGTAGGCCTTTCGTCCACCTCAAGCTCGCCACGACGCTGGACGGCAAGATCGCGGCGTCCGGCGGCGACTCCAGGTGGGTCACGGGGGAGGACACGAGGTCGCGGGCGCACGGGCTCAGGGCCGAGGCAGGGGCCGTGCTGGTCGGGGCCAACACCGTGCGGACCGACGACCCGATGCTCACGCCGCGTGATCTCCCTCTCAGGCCACCCCGTATAACCCGTGTGGTCATGGATCCCAACCTGACAACGAGCCCCGAGAGCAAGCTCGCAAGGAGCACCGAAGAGGCTCCCGTCGTGGTCTTCTCCACCGAGCCTGCGCTGGACGGTCGCGAGAAAGTCCTCGAACGAAGTGGAGTCGAGGTCGTCGCCGCGCCCGGCTCTGAGGAGGGTATGGACCTCCATTTCGTGCTCGAAGAGCTTGGCGGGCGGGGGATCAAGGGTCTGCTCGTGGAGGGTGGAGGCGAGACGGCGACGCGCTTCGTAAGGCACGGCCTCGCGGACAAGATGACCCTTTTCTACGCGCCAAAGATCCTCGGCGCCGAGGGTGTGCCGATGATTGGTGCCCTGAGGGCCACCAAAGTGGCCGAGTCACTGCAGTTCTCGGTCTCTGAGGTCGAGAAGGTCGGGACTGACGTCGCCGTGACGCTGTATCCCGGCCTCGGAGGAGAGGAGGAACGTGTTCACCGGGCTTGTTGAGGAGGTGGGCCTCGTCTCGTCTATGGCGAGTGGCGAGATGTTGCTCCTGGGCATCTCGGCCGACCGGGTCACAGCGGACACGCGTGCCGGCGACAGTGTCTCGGTAAACGGGGTCTGCCTGACGGTGGGCGAGGCCGATGGCCGGACGCTAACCTTCTTTGCCATGCCGGAGACGCTCAGGCGCACCGCGCTCGGCGCCCTTCGCGAGGGCAGGGCCGTCAACCTGGAGCGGGCGATGGCCTCGGGAGACAGGTTCGGTGGCCACATCGTGCAGGGGCACGTCGACGGCATCGGTGAGGTGCTCGGCGTACGGCCCGAGGGTGGGGCGGAGATCTGGGAGTTCAGGGCGCCCGAGGCGGTGCTCCGCTACTGCGTCGAGAAGGGGAGCATCTGCGTGGACGGCATAAGCCTGACCATCGTCTCGGTCGGGCCTGATACGTTCACGGTCTCGATACTGCCCCAGACCCGTGCGAACACGAACCTCCGGGTGCTCCGCGCGGGCGACAGGGTAAACCTGGAGGCTGACGTTATAGGCAAGTACGTAGAGCGGCTACTCGAGCCGCGTATGGTAGAGACTTTTTTGAGAGGAGCTTAGGAGATGCCGTTCAGTCCGATAGAGGAGATCGTCGAAGACATCAAGCAGGGCAAGATGGTCATCGTGTGCGACGACGAGGACCGCGAGAACGAGGGCGACCTGACCATGGCAGCGGAGCTCGTCACGGCCGACGATATCAACTTCATGGCCGCCCACGGGCGGGGTTTGATCTGCCTCCCCATGGCGGGGGAGATCGTTGACCGCCTCGACATCCCTGAGATGGTCACCCACAACGCCTCAAGGATGGGTACGGCCTTCACGGCCTCCATCGAGGCGAAGGAGGGCATAACCACGGGTATCTCGGCCGCCGACAGGGCCCACACCTGCAGGGTGGCCGTTGATGAGGCGACAGGCCCTGAGGACCTGGTGATGCCTGGCCACGTCTTTCCGCTTCGGGCCAAGCCGGGTGGCGTGTTGCAGCGTGCTGGCCAGACCGAGGCAGCCGTCGATCTCGCCAGGCTGGCCGGCATGAAGCCGGCTGGTGTGATCTGCGAGATCATGAAAGAGGACGGCACGATGGCGCGGGTGCCCGACCTCGAGAAGTTCTCCAAGGAGCACGGCGTCAAGCTGGTGACGGTGGCCCAGATTATCGAGTACCGTCACGCCTACGAGACGCAGGTCAAGTGCGCCGTCGAGACGCGGCTGCCCACCCCGTTCGGGGAGTTCCGCCTGCGCGCCTACGAGAACGAGATAGACGAACTCACCCACGTCGCCCTCGTCTTGGGCGAACCTGAGGGCAAGGAAGGCGTGCTCGTCAGGGTCCACTCGGCCTGCCTTACCGGCGACGCTTTGCACTCCCTGCGTTGCGACTGTGGCGAGCAACTCGAGGCCGCCATGGAGCATATCGCCGCAGAGGGAGAGGGCGTCATCGCGTACATGCAGCAGGAGGGCAGGGGCATCGGCCTACTGAACAAGATGAGGGCTTATCATCTCCAGGACGAGGGGATGGACACCGTCGAGGCCAACCAGAAGCTCGGCCTCGCGCCCGACCTCCGCGATTACGGGGTGGGGGCCCAGATCCTAAAGGACCTCGACCTCAAGCGCATACGCCTCCTGACAAACAACCTGACCAAGGTCGTGGGCTTGAGGGGCTTCGGGCTTGAGATCACCGAGCGCGTGCCGATCGAGATGGAGCCAAACGGCCACAACGAACGCTACCTGAAGACGAAGCGCGAAAAACTCAACCACGTCTTCGAGAAATTTTAGGGTGTAGGGGCGGTTCGCGAACCGTCCTGTACGCCAACCATGGCTTCAGCCATCAGGATTCTCCAACGAATCCGAAAAGTTCTGTAGGAGGCACGCGTGGAAGGAGTCAACTACATCGAGGGGAACCTCTCGGCGGAGGGAAGGTCTTTCGCCATCGTAGCGGCCCGCTTCAACGACTTCGTGGTAAAGGCCCTGCTGGAAGGGGCCCTTGATGCGATACGGCGCCACGGTGGCGACTCCGCTGCCGTGGACGTCGCGTGGGTGCCCGGCTCATACGAGATACCAGTCGCCGCCAGAGAGCTGGCGATCTCAGGCCGCTACGACGCCGTCGTATGCTTGGGCGCCGTGATCCGGGGCGCAACTGCCCACTTCGACTACGTCGCAAACGGCGCCGCCAGCGGCACCTCGTCGGTGGCGCTGGAGACGGGAGTACCTGTCATCTTCGGCGTCATCACAACGGAGACCATCGAGCAGGCCATAGAACGCGCCGGCACCAAGATGGGAAACAAAGGCTTCGAAGCGGCCGCCTCAGCGATAGAGATGGCCGACCTGATGACGAAATTGCAAAGAGGTTCCTGACCTCTTTGCAATTTCTGCACGCTTCGGCCTTCGGCCCACGCTCGTCAGCCGACGCGTGCTCCGACGGAAGCCTTCTGTACCTTGAAGCCTTTGAGGCAGGATGTGCAGACCCATTCGCGGCGGGTGGCCCGGCCTTCCTGGATGCGGACCTTCTGCAGGTTCGGGTCCCTGCGCCGCCGCGTCGCCCTCAGCGAGTGGCTGCGCGCGTTGCCGAAGTCGGGTTTCTTACCGCACGAATAGCAAATTTTCGCCACGAAACTTCTCCTGTGCTAGGATACCGGTCGAATTTGGGGACCCCGGAATACGCGACTCGCAAGCCGTCTCCGGACGTCGGGCGGTGATTGTACCAGATTGCCGACGTTAGCCTAGAGTGGGCTGCCGGAAGCCCGATGAGAGGAGCAATGGAAGGTTTTTCGCGATGGCGATAGAGGTGGCCTTCATGGTCGCCGCGGCCCACGCGGCCGTCAAAGCGCAGGTCACCAGGATCAACGACCTCAACGTCTACCCCGTGCCTGACGGGGACACGGGCACGAACATGCTGCTCACCCTCGAGTCGGCGGTGAACGAGGCTGACGGCAAGACCTACGGTAGCCCAGAGGAAGCGAGCAAGGCAGTCGTCAGGGCCGCACTGATGGGCGCCAGGGGCAACTCCGGGGTCATTCTCTCGCAGATGATCAGGGGCGCCTGCGAAGTCCTCGCCGACAGGACATCCCTCGACGGAGAGACCTTCGCCGCCGGGCTGGAAGGGGCCAAGGAGCGGGCCTACTCCTCCGTCCGCGAGCCAGTCGAAGGTACGATGCTGACCGTTATGAAAGACGCGGCCCGTGCGGCCAGGGAGAGCATTCAAGGGGGAGAGAGGGATCTGACTACCGTGGCAGCGGCGGCGAGGGAGGCGGCGCATGATTCGGTGCGCCGCACCCCGGAATTGCTCCCCTTACTGCGCGAGGCTGGGGTCGTGGACGCCGGAGGACTTGGCGTGGCCGTGGTCCTCGATGGCCTCTACGCCTGCGTTACGGGGCAGGCGATAGAGGTTCCCGATGCAGACCCGGACGGCGCGCCAGACCTCGATGCGATCCACGCCCAGGATGAGGCTTGGGGATACTGCACGGAGTTCCTCGTCGACGGCTTCGACGGGGACGCTGACGAGTTCGAGGAGCACATCTACACTTCGGGCAGGAGTGTCTTCGTGGTCGTCGACGACGACGTGGTGAAGGTCCACCTGCACACCCAGGACCCTGGCGCCGCCCTCTCTTACGCTGGAGGCTTCGGCCGCCTCGCCGGGGTGAAGGTCGACGACATGGAGGCCCAGGTCCGCTCCCGCGAGAGAGAGCCACGGCCCGCCGCCAGGCTCGGCGTCGTCGCCACTAGCCGCGGAGCTGGCAATCGAGGCCTCCTCGAGCAGATGGGGGCTGTCGTGATCGAGGGCGGACAGGGCGAGAACCCTAGCGCCGCCGACCTCGCAGACGCGGTCGAGGAGACGGGGTCTTCTACCGTCGTCCTGCTGCCCAACAACAAGAACATCGTCCCTACCGCTGAGGAGGTCGGCAGGCTGGTCGAGGCGCGCGTGCACGTCGTGCCGACGACGAGCATTGCCGCTGGGCTCGCCGTCATGGTTGGCTATGATGGCGAAGGCGAGCCCGATGAGGTAGTTGGGGAGATGCGTGAGATCTGCGAGTCTCTTCGCGCCGCCGAGGTTACGCGTTCCGTGCGGGACGCCAGCATCGGCGACCGCGAAGTTCCCGAGGGGGCGTACATTGGGTTTCTCTCCGGGGAGCTCATCGCCATAGAGGAGACCGTCTACGAGGCCGCGCTGGTACTCGCGCGGAAAATAGTGGGCGAGGGCGCCGACTTCCTGACGCTTCTCGAGGGTGAGGATCTCGAGGATGAGGACCTGGAGAGGATCATTCGTGGGATCGGGGACCTCGACGAGGACCTCGAGATCGAGGTCAGGGACGGCGGGCAGCCCCTCTATCCGCTGCAAATGGTGGCCGAGTGACTACGGCGATAGTTACGGACTCGACCACGAGCCTGGCCCCGGGCGTCCTGGAGCGGCCCGACGTCAGGATGGTCCCGCTCACGTTCCACTTCGGGTCGGATGAGACGTACACGGACAAGGTCGATATGTCCAACGCCGAGTTCTACGAGCGTCTGCGCGACTCGGACGTGTTCCCGACCACGGCCCAACCAGCCCCCGGCGCTTTCGTCGAGACCTACGAGGCGCTCTCCGACTACGACGACATCCTGGTGCTCACGCTCTCGGCAGAGTTCAGCGGCACGTACGGCTCGGCCATGCAGGCGGCCGAGATGGTCGACCGTCCGGTCCACGTGCTCGACTCCAGGAGCGCCGAGATGGGGTCTGGTTTGATCCTGCTGGAAGCCTTGAAGTGCATCGACGAGGGTGGAGATTTCGACGAGGTCAGGCACGTCACGGAGAGGGCCATCGGGGGGGCGAACGTGCTCTTCGCCGTTGGTACGCTCGAGTACCTGGCCAAGAGCGGGCGCATCGGCAGGGCCCAGCGGCTGGTCGGGACGGCGCTGGACGTCAGGCCTGTGCTTAAGGTTGCAGGCGGAGAGGTCGCGCCCTTCAAGCGCACGCGCGGACGCAAGCGGCAGATGGCCGCGATAGTAGACGAGGTAAGGCCAGCCGTCGAAGCCGGTCGCCCGCTGTATTTCGGGCACATCGCGGCGCCCGAGCTCGTCTCCGAGCTCGCGGAGACCCTCGGCGTGGAGGAGAAGCTCGTCGCCGAGATCGGCGGCGTCGTCGGTTCTCACGTCGGCCTGGGAGCATATGGCGTGGCCCACCTCTAGGGCCGGCGACGCGCGGGGGGCCATGCTCCCCGCCCGGACGACCCTGACGGATCTGCGTTCCAGACCGGTGACCGAACTTCCAGGCGTGGGGCCGCGGATAGAGGCCGCGCTCGGCGACCTCGGCATAGCCTCGCTGGCCGACATGGTCTCGCATTACCCCTCGCGCCACGAAGACCTCTCCAACGTGAAGAAGATCTCCGAGCTGCGCGTGGGGGAGCGGGCCACGATCTTCGGCACGGTCGTCTCGACCCGTCCCGTCGGCAGGCCCGTCAGGGGACGTGCCCCCGGCTTCTCCGCCCAGCTCTACGACGGCACCGGATACATCCCTGTAACGGTGTGGGGGAGGAGCTGGCTTCTCAACCAGCTCCACGCCGATGTCTGGGTCGTCGTCTCGGGCGAGGTCCAGAGCCGGTACGGCATCCAGATCGCCGCCAAGAACATCGAGGTCGTCGAGGATGCAGGGGGCGATGAAGGCCCGCACGCCGGACGCTTCGTTCCCGTATACCCGGTCAACAAGAACATTCAGACCCGCAGAATGCGGACGCTCATCCACCGCGCCCTCGAAGCGGCAGGCCGCATTCTCGACCCGCTTCCCGCCGAAGTACTTGTGCAGCATGGGTTGCCTGACCTGCACGACGCTATACACGAGGTCCATTTTCCGACGGAGCGGGCACGTCTCAAGGCGGCGATGCGGCGTCTGATCTTCCACGAGCTCTTCCTGATCCAGGCCGGTCTCGCTGCCCGTAAGGCGCGCGTCGAGAGGACGGAGGTCGGCGGCACCCACCGCGGCGACGGCAGCCTCCTCAACCCGTTCCTGAAGAGCCTCTCCTTCGGCCTGACCGGAGCCCAGGAGCAGGTCATAGCGGAGGTCCTCGAAGACATGCGCAAGGAGAGACCCATGCGCCGCCTCCTGCAGGGAGATGTGGGGAGCGGCAAGACCGTGGTCGCTGTGTCCGCGCTCCTCACCGCCGTCGAAGCGGGGGGACAGGGTGCGATTATGGCCCCGACCGAGGTCCTCGCCGAACAACACTATCTATCGATCTCCGGTGCCCTCGCGGATCTTCCGGTCGACATCGTCCTCCTCACCGGCTCCCAGGGCGCGGCGGAGCGGCGGATGGCCCTGGAGCGCATAGCCGCCGGTGAGGCCCACGTCGTCGTCGGGACGCACGCCCTCATACAGAAGGGTGTGGATTTCAAAGACCTCTCGCTCGTCGTCGTGGACGAGCAACACCGCTTCGGGGTAGGACAGAGGACGGTCTTCCGCGAGAAAGGGACGACGCCTGACACCCTCGTCATGACCGCCACCCCCATACCAAGGACGCTCTCCCTCACGCTCTACGGCGATCTAGAGGTCTCCCTGATAGACGAGCTGCCGCCTGGCAGGAAGCCGGTCGAGACGATGATCATCGACCCTGCGGAGCGGCTCGGGGCTTACGAGGCGGTCCGTGAGGAGCTCGAGAACGGGCGGCAGGCGTATGTGATCTGCCCGCTCGTCGAGGAGTCGGAGGTGCTTGACGACGTGCGTGCCGCTGAGGAGCTCAGGGAGGAGCTCGCCGAGGAAGTATTTCCCGAGAGGCGCGTCGGGCTGTTGCACGGCAGGATGCGGGCGCAGGACAAGCGGGAGGTCATGGCATTGTTCCGGGCCGGAGAGATCGAAGTTCTCGTTGCGACCGTCGTCGTAGAGGTAGGGGTCGACGTGCCGAACGCTAGTGCGATCGTCATCGAGGGCGCTGAGCGCTTCGGGCTCTCCCAGCTCCATCAGCTCAGGGGCCGCGTATGCCGTGGCCTGCATCCCCCGAAGTGTTTCCTCGTCGGCGCCCCGAAAACCGACGACTCTGAACGGCGCCTCGAGGCGCTCGCTGAGCATCAGGACGGCTTCAAGCTCTCCGAAGTAGACCTAGCGATCCGGGGCGAAGGAACCCTCTTCGGAAGCCGTCAGAGCGGCATGCCAGACCTGAAAGTGGCCAAACTCCTGCGAGACGTGGATATCCTCGTCGAAGCCAGGCGAGAAGCGTTCGCGCTCGTTGCCGAAGACCCTACGCTAAAGCGCCCCGACCACAGGCCGCTGCGGCGTGAGATCCGCGAACTCCTCGGCGCCAACGTCGAATGGCTCTTCAGGGAGTAGTGGTTAACGCACATTGAGTAGCGAACCACATCATTCCCTACTCCCGAAAGCGAAGCGACCTTGAGGATCATCGCCGGGTCGGCCCGCGGCACCAACCTGGCAACCGTCCCGAAGGGCGTGCGGCCCACCGCAGACCGCGTGCGTGAGAGCCTGTTCAATTCCCTGGGACAGTTCTTTGAAGGGGGAAGGGTACTCGACCTCTACGCAGGGACGGGCGCGCTCGGGATAGAGGCGCTGAGCCGCGGCAGTGACCGGGCCGTCTTCGTCGAGCGGGACAGGCTGGCGAGGAGTGTGATCCTCGAGAACCTGCACAGGACCCATCTAGTGGAAGGAGCAGAGGTAATCGTCGGCGAGGTCGAGGGCGTACTGGGGCATCTCGAAGAACGTAAAGAAACCTTCGATTTGATCTTCGCGGACCCACCATATAGAATCGCGGCGGCGGAGGTCGGGAGAATCTTGTACCGGCTACGCTCTCTGCTTGCGGCCGGAGGAAGGGTCGTGATCGAGAGCGGCGAGGCTCCGGTTGAGGTCGCGGGAGGCAGGAAAGGGGTAACGCGCCGCTTCGGCGGCACGTTCATAACCATACTTGGGCGGTCCGAGCTGACAATGATCGTGGCTGTGTGTCCCGGTAGCTTCGACCCCGTAACCACGGGGCACCTTGACGTCATCAGGCGGGCGTCCGGGATCTTCGATCACGTCGTGGTGGCCGTAGGGGCCAACCGCCGCAAGGAATCTCGATTGCCCGCCGTCGAGAGGGCGCGGCTGATCGAGAAGGTCACCGCCGACGTGGGCAACGTCTCCGTCGAGGTGATGGAGGGCCTCCTGGTCGAGTTCGCCAGAGAACAGGGCGCTAGGGCTATAGTAAAAGGCCTCAGGGCAGTCTCGGACTTCGAGTCCGAGTTCGAGCAGGCGCAGCTCAACAGGACGATGTTCCCTGCGCTAGAGACGGTCTTCATAATGGCCTCTGCCGAGCACAGCTTCCTCTCCTCGAGCGCGGTCAGGGAGATAGCATCGCTAGGTGGGGACGTGCGCGGGCTCGTGCCCGACGGCATACTTGAGACCGTAAGGCAGATATATTCAGGCAAGGACGATAAGATACAGGGATCGTAGGCGAAGGATAGGTTGTAGAAGATGGACGTACTGGTACTGATAGACAGGTTGGAAGAACTCGTCGAGGACGCGCGGAGCTTCCCCGGTTTCGGCAACACGGCGATGATCGACCGTGACGCCGCCTTCGACATCATAGACCAGATGCGCCAGACCATACCCGAGGAACTCAAGCAAGCGCGTTGGATCGTCAAGGAGCGCCAGGCGATGCTCGACGAGGCGCGCAGCGAGAGCGACCGCATCATCCGCAGCGCCCAGGATGAGGCCGAGAAGATCACCTCAGAAGAAGAGGTCCTCAAGAGGGCCGAGAAGCGAAGCGCGGAGATCATGGAGGACGCCCGCAGGCGCGAGCGCGAGATTCGCCTCGGCGCCGAGGACTACGCCGACGAGGTCCTCGCGAACCTGGAGGACAACCTCGGCAAGCTCCTCGAGGCCGTGCAGAGGGGCCGCACCAAGCTGCAGGGCGTCCAGGAACAATAACTCGCGGTAGACTAGGCTCATGAACCGAATGATCCCTCTCAGGCGACCCGGCGCGGAGGTCGGAGACAGGTACGATGAACGTGCCGAGTTCTCCGTCGAACCCTTCGACCTCTACGGACGCCACCACGAGGTTACGAAAGCCGAGGCAGACGTCGGCGTCACGCGCCTCTCCGAGGGCCTGCACCTGGACGTGGAGGTCAGGGCCACGGTCTTGACTACCTGCGACCGTACTCTCGAGCCCACGGAGCTGCAGCTGGAGTTTGGCGATTCAGAACTCGTCTCTGGACCTGACGACCCCGAGGTCGCCGTCCAGGATTGGACCCTCGACCTGGCGCGCTACACGCAGCGTGCCCTGCCGAACGAGGTTCCGATGCAGGTCTTCTCGCCGGGCACTGAGCCGGTCGAACCCGAGGATGGCGCCGACGAGGTAGATCCCCGGTGGCGGGGCCTGAGCGGGCTTTTCGTCTCGGCATTGTAGATAAGAACTCAGAGAACCAACCAGGAGGTATTCTCATGGCCGTACCGAAGAAAAAGACGTCAAGGGCGCGCAGAAACCAGCGCCGGGCGCACCACGCGATTTCGGGCCCTGGCCTTGTCGCCTGCCCGAACTGCGGCGAGCCGCACGTCCCGCACAGAGTGTGCCGCGAATGTGGTTATTACAAGGGCCGCACCGCGGTCGCCGTGGAGGATGTCTAAGAGGGTTCCCGACGAGGCCCGCCAGTGCGTATCGCGGTAGACGCCCTCGGCGGTGACAACGCCCCGCGGGAGGTCGTCGCCGGCACCCTCTCCGCCGCCGGAGTCCTGTTGGAAGACGAGTTGTTGCTCGTCGGCAAGACCGAGGTCATCGAGCCTGAACTGGGCCATGATCCCCCGGCGAACGTCTCGCTGCGGGCCTCAGGAGAGGCAGTTGGCATGGACGAGGAGCCTTCCGCGACGCTGAGGGCCCACCCCGACGCCAGCGTCGCGGTCGCGGCCAAGATGGTCCGCGACGGGGAGGCCGATGCGCTATTCTCGGCGGGGAACACAGGTGCCACGGTGGCGGCTGGTCTGCTGAGGATGGGGCGCCTCGACGGGTGCCGCAGGCCTGCGATCGCCACGATGCTCCCTTTCCCTTCACCCGTGCTGCTGCTCGACGCCGGGGCCACCGTCTCTTGCAGGCCGCAAGACCTCTTGAATTTCGCTATTCTTGGCGGGGTGCTCGCGAAACGTTACTTCAGGCTGGACGGGGAAGCCAGGGTCGGGCTCGTCAACGTCGGCGAGGAGCCGGGGAAGGGCAACGACCTCGCCAGGGAAGCGCACCGTCTCATGGAGGAGTCCGAGGTTCGTTTCGTCGGGAACGTCGAGGGGCGGGATATAGCAAGCGGGACGGCCGACGTGCTCGTGACGGACGGCTTTACGGGTAACATCGTACTCAAGACGGCCGAGGGGGTGGCGCGAGAGATCCTCAGCATGGTCCGCTCCGCGATGACGGGAGATGTGCTCAGCAAGCTCGCGGCTGGTGTCCTTCGTCCGCGGCTGCGCGGGGTGAGAGATACGGTTGACCCCGAGAACTACGGCGGTTCCTTCCTCCTCGGCGTGAAGGGTTCGGTCGTCATCGGGCACGGGAACTCGCAGGCTAAGGGCGTGGAGAACGCGATCCTCAGTATCTCGCGCACTGGCCTGGGCCTGACGGAGGATCTGCAGCGTGCGCTCTTTACACAGAACGTGAGTTTGCCTGAGGGTGGGTCGGGGTGAACGGCGGTGCGGCCGGCAGGATCGTCGGTGTTGGAAGGGCTCTCGGGAGCAGGGTCGTAACCAACGGCGATCTGGAGAGCGTTCTCGACACCACGGACGAGTGGATCTCGACGCGAACCGGGATCAAGGAGCGCCACTTCGTCGGCGAGGGCGAGAACGCAGCGACGCTCGCCGTGGATGCATCGAAGAGGGCGCTCGAACACGCGGGCGTCGAAGGCGCATCGGTCGACCTCGTGATCTGCGGCACCTCTACGGCGCCAGAGTCCATGCCTTCGGTCGCCTGCCTCGTGGGAGAGGAGATCGGGGCCTCAGGCGTTGGCGCGATGGACCTGGCCGCTGCGTGCGCCGGGTTCTCCTACGCGGCCTCCGTGGCCTCTTCCATGCTCTATTCCGGCGCTGCCGGAAGGGTCTTGCTCATCGGCTCTGACGCCATGAGTACCATCGTAGACCCCGGGGACCGCTCGACCGCGGTCCTATTCGGTGACGGCGCCGGCGCGGTCATACTAGATGCCGGTGACGGCTATTCGGGTTTCGTGGACCACATCCTCGGGGCCGACGGCGGCGGGGCTCCACTAGGGCGGGCCGGTCACCCTGGCGACGAGGACAAGCTCTTCCAGAATGGCCGCGAGGTCTTCAAGTTCGCCGTCAAGATACTGCCTGAGATGGTCGAGAAGCTCCTCTCCCGCAACGGGCTCTCGCCCGATGAGGTCCAGTACGTCATTCCCCACCAGGCAAATGCACGCATAATACGCTCCGCGATACGCAAGATGGAGGTGCCCGAGGACCGGGTGGTGATCAACCTCGACAGGTTCGGGAACACCTCTGCGGCGAGCATCCCGCTCTCCTACCCGGACATCTACGACGCGTTGGAGCCAGGAAAGTACGTAATAACCGTTGGCTTCGGGTTCGGCCTCACGTGGGCGGCGAACCTGTACAGGATCTAGGGGTGGGCAAGATGGAAAGGGCCGTGGTCTTCCCCGGGCAGGGCAGCGTTAGCGGTGAGGTCCCCGGCGCCGCCCGCGACGCCGTGCTCGATCATGTAGGAGACCAAGATGTACCGTACCAGCTCTCCGTCTTCGCCAGCTCCGTCGAGATCTCTTACCGCTTGAGGGAGGCGGGCATAGAGTCCGACGTGGTGGCCGGCCACTCGCTGGGCGAGTACGCCGCCGCGCACGCAGCCGGAAGCCTCGGGCTGAGTGCAGGGGTGCGGCTCGTGGCCGAGAGGGACCGCCTGATGAACGAAGCATCGAAGGAGAACCCGGGTGGGATGGTGGCCCTGATCGGGGCCGATGCTGACGAGGTCGCCAGGGCAACCGAGGCCTCAGGCGGCGTCATCGTCGTGGCTAACTTCAACACGCCGCGCCAGATCGTACTCTCGGGTCGCGAGGACGCGCTGGAGGAGATAACGGATGGCCTGCGCGGACGGAAGGTCAGGTTGCAGGTGGCCGGCGCTTTCCATTCGCCGCTCATGGCGGCCGCGGCCAGGGAGATGGACACTCTCCTGGAAGAGGTTGAGTTTCGAGAACCAGAGATCCCGATGGTCGGGGCGACCGCTGGGGCAATGTTGACGACGGCGGACGCGGTGCGTGATGCGTTGCGCAACCAGATGCTCTCGCCCGTGCGGTGGGTGGCCGTAGTCGAACGGCTGCTTGAGTTGGGGGTGCGTGAGATCTTCGAGGCAGGGGAGGACGGTACGCTGACCAGGATGCTGCGGGACTTCAAGAGAAAGGATGTCGTCGGCCGGACGGCAGGAGAGGTGCTCTCGTGAAAGCGCCGCTCGGCCCGGCGGAGATACGGGATCTCATACCGCACCGCTACCCTTTCCTGTTGGTCGACAGGATCGAAGAGCTCGAACCAGGGGTGCGGGCTGTCGGCATAAAGAACGTCACCCAGAACGAGCCTTTCTTCCAGGGCCATTTTCCCGACTACCCCGTCATGCCAGGCGTGCTCATCATCGAGGCGATGGCCCAGGTTGGGGCTGTTGGCGTAATGGCGGGCGGAGACCACAGCGACAAGCTCGCGCTCTTCGCCGGTATCGACGGCGTCAGGTTCCGCAGGCAGATCTTACCCGGCGACGTGCTAAGGATGGAGGTCGAGATCGTCCGCCTCAAAGGCAGGGTCGGACGGGGCAAGGGTAGGACAACAGTCGGCGACGAACGGGTCTGTGAGGCCGAGCTCATGTTCGCTTTCGCTGATAGGGAGGAGATCTCGTGATCGCGGATGGGCGCGTAGCCCTCGTCACGGGCGGCGGCAGGGGCATAGGACGCGCCGTGGCGTTGCGTCTTGCGAACGAGGGCGCGAACGTGGCGATCTCCTACCGTTCGAACGACGCGAGCGCGGAGGAGGCGGCTGAGGAAGTGCGGGCGGCCGGGGTGAAGTGTGAGGTGTTCAAAGGCGACGTCGCCTCGCCCGAAGATGTCAAGGCGCTGTTCGATGGCGTGGGCGAAGCCTTCGGGCGCGTCGATATCCTCGTCAACAATGCAGGCCTGACCAGGGACAACCTCATGATGCGTATGAAAGAAAAAGAGTTCGACGATGTCATAGCAACCAACCTCAAGGGAACCTATCTTTGCACGAAGGCCGCATTACGGCCGATGATAAGGGCGAGGTGGGGAAGGATCGTCAACGTCTCATCGGTCGTCGGGCTTGTGGGGAACGCCGGTCAGGCCAACTACGCAGCCTCCAAGGCCGGTATCATCGGGTTTACCAAGAGCGTGGCGCGGGAGGTGGCGCAGCGCGGCATCACGGCCAACGTCGTCGCGCCAGGGTACGTCGAGACGGAGCTAACGGGCGCACTTGCGGAGAAGGTGAAGGAGCAGATCAGGGGCCAGGTACCAGCCGGCCGGTTCGGGGAGGCTGAGGAGGTGGCAGAGGTCGTCGCGTTCCTGGCTGGCGAGGGCGCAGGGTACCTTACGGGCCAGACCCTGGCCGTGGACGGCGGTATGACTATGCAGTAAGGCGTTTTCGGTTTACACTACGCGCTATCGTTGGACCTGTCATAGTTATTCGTATAAGCCCTGGAGAGGAGAGACGGTTTGGATCGCGAAGAGGTACTCGGCAAGATACAGGAGATCACCGCCGACAGGCTGGGGGTAGACGAGGACGACGTCACGTCCGACGCTTCCTTCCGTGAGGACCTGGAGGCCGACTCCCTTGATTTGGTTGAGCTCATCATGGAGCTCGAGGAGCAATTCGGGATGGAGATCCCTGACGAGGACGCCGAGAAGATCACCACGGTCGAGGAGGCCGTCGATTACGTGATGGAGCACCAGGCCGCGTGACCGATCCTGCCGCAAACGGGGGGGCGCGTGCGCTCATAACAGGCTCAGGGACCGTGACACCCCTGGGGACGGGCGTCGAAAACTTCTGGGATGCGGCCCTGCACGGCAAGAGCGGGATAGGGGAGATCACGCTCTTCGACCCGTCCCCTTACCCTTCGCGCATCGCCGGCGAGTGCCTGGACTTCGACCCAGTCGACTTCATGAGCAAGAAGCAGGCCCGCAGGATGGACCGCTTCGCCCAGCTCGGCATTGCCGCAGGCGTGCAGGCCGCCGAGAGCGCAGGGATAGTTGACCTCATCAGGGAGCGTCCTGAGCGGGTCGCGATCGTGATGGGCAGCGGTATCGGGGGGCTCTCGACCTGGGAGCGCGAGTACAGGGTCATGCACGAGCGGGGACCAGGAAGGGTCAGCCCGTTCCTGATCACGATGATGGTCCCGAACATGGCGGCGGGGCAACTCGCGATCGCACTTGGCGCCAGAGGGCCGAGCCAGTGCCCCGTCCTTGCCTGCGCCACGGGGGGCGAGGCTATAGCGGAGGGACTGGAGCTGATCCGGCGCGGTGACGCCGACGTGGTAATAGCGGGTTCCTCGGAAGCCCCGATCACACCGCTTTCGATGGCTGGCTTCTGCGCGATACGCGCCGTGAGCCGCCGCAACGACGACCCGGCCCACGCGAGCCGCCCCTTCGACGAGGGCCGCGACGGCTTCGTGATGAGCGAGGGAGCAGGGGCCGTGGTGCTTGAGAGCGAGGAACACGCCGAGCGCCGCGGCGCTGAGCCTATCTCCGCCGTCGCAGGCTACGGCCGCACGACCGACGCCTACCACGTGACCGCGCCAGACGAGGAGGGCCGCGGCGTGGAACGCGCCATGGTGCATGCGTTCGAGGACGCAGGCCTGAGCGCCGAGGACGTTGGCCACGTGAACGCCCACGCCACCGCCACCCCCACCGGTGATGGCCCCGAGACGAAGGCGATTTCGAGGGTCGTACCGCACGCCCTGGTATCAGGGACGAAGTCCATGACGGGGCACTCGTTCGGCGCTGTAGGCGCCACGGAGGGCATCATGTGCGCCCTCGCGCTCAAGCACAAGATCGTCCCCCCGACCATCAACCTCGAGAACCTGGCCGAAGACTGCGAGGAGTTGAACTACGTCGGAAGCGAGCCAATAGAGGCACCTGACCTGAACGCCGCTATCTCCAACTCCATGGGATTCGGCGGGCACAACGTCGTGATCGCGTTCACAAGTGTAGAATAGAGCACGAGATGTCAATAAGAGACCTCATAGCGATCCTTCCTGAACCCTTGAGGCAGCGTTCGCTGACCCATCCGAGCGTCGCCGACCCCTACGAGTCGAACGGCCGGCTCGAGTTCCTGGGGGACTCCGTCTTGAACAGCCGCGTCGCCGAGCTCGTCTTCCACGGCTACCCCGAGCTTCTGGAGGGGGACCTCACGCGCATCAGGGCCCACCTGGTAAGGAAGTCCTTCCTGGCAACGGTCGGCCGGAGCGAGGGTATCGAGGAGATCATCGAGAGCTCCGTCATAAACGACTCGGTCATCGCTGACACCGTCGAGGCCATAATAGGGGCGGCTTACCTTATAGACAGGGACCTCGTGCTTGGGACCCTGGATGAGATCTTCAACCCCGCAGAGGTCGATACCAACGAGCTACGCGACTGGAAGACGCTTCTGCAAGAGACACTACAGGCCGACGGCCTGAGACCAACCTACCGCGTCGTATCCAAGCAAGGACCGGCCCACAGGCCAGGCTTCACTTCCAGGGTCTCCGTGGAAGACAAAGAAGTCGCCACGGGCACGGGAAGTTCCATAAAGGAGAGCGAGCAGACCGCCGCCCGCACGGCCCTGGAAATACTGGGCATTCGCCCCGTCCCACGCTCCACCGTCGAGGTACACGTAAGCGCATAGCGTGAAAGCACGCTGAATCCTCATTTCCTGCGCTTTTCTTCGTGCGTTGCGTGCAAAAGTTGCGTAAAATGCAAGCTTAGTGCTGTCGGCGATCTATATCAAGGGCTTCAAGACGTTTGCCCGGCCGGTCAGGATGCCGCTGGAAGGGGGCATCACATCGATCGTCGGACCAAACGGTTCGGGGACGAGCAACATTACCGACGCCGTGCTTTTCGCGTTGGGGGAGCAGAGCCCCGGGGTATTGCGGGCTGGGGCGATGGGGGATTTGATCTTCTCTGGATCCGAGACGCTGTCCGCGGCGAGCGCCGCCGAGGTTACGCTGGTGCTCGATAACGATGAGGGTAGGATCTCACTCCCTTACAACGAGGTTTCGATCTCGCGCCGCATCTCGCGCGCAGGCGAGACGGAGTACAGGATCAACGGTTCCCGCGCCAGGCTCGCGGACGTGCGCTCGGTGGCCGGCGAGGTGGGCCTGGGGCGCCACAGCATCCTGCGCCAGGGCGCAGTCGATTCGATCGTGGCTGGCGGGGCCGCGGCGTGCCGCCTGGCGCTCGAAGAGGCCGCTGGACTCGGCGTGTTCCGGAGACGGCGGGTCTCGGCAAGCCGGCGACTGGAGAGGGCCGACACGCAACTGGAGCGAAGCCGCCAACTCGAGGCTGAGCTGGAGGGCCAGTTGCGCAGGATAGAGAGGGAGGCAGCGGCCGCCCGCGAATACAGGGAGATAGAGGGTCGCTACCGCGAGCTCTCCCTTGCCCATCTCTACAGGATCGCAACGCAGGAGCTGGACGGCCTGAGACAGAAGTTGGAGGAAGCCAACGCGCAGGTCGCCAGCCTGGCCGCGAGCGAGCGGGACATCCGCGAAGAGGAGCGGGGGGTCGAAGTCCGGCTGCGGCAACTGGAAGCCGACCTCAGGCAGACGGAACATCGACTCGAAGGCCTCGAGGACGCCGCCGAGGACTTGCGGACAGAGGCCTTGCGCTCCGACAGAACCGTCTTGCGCCTCGAGACGGGCCGTGGACGTGAAGGGGAGAGGCGGCTCGCCATCTCTCGCCTGGAAGAGGAGCTGGGCCGGGTCTCACGCACCGTGGAGAGCCTGCAAGAGAAGCGCAGCATGCTCGAAGCCGAGCGTACAGGAAAACGGGAGGAGTCTGAGCGGTTAAAGGAGGCCGTCGCGCGGGCTGGGGAGGTGAATGTGGCTACCGAACGCGAGAGGGCTGAATTGTCGCGGAAGCTCGACAGCCTGCGTGCCCGCATCGCCGGGTTCGCCTCAGACGGGCGGGTCAGCGCGATGTCCGAGGAGGATCTCGCGAAGCTGGCGGCCGTGACCTCGGGCCTGGAACAGGCGGACGTCCCGGCAGCGAGCCGGGGATTGCCCGACGAGGTCGATGAGGCGCTCGGGCTGGTGGATGGTTACTCCGAGGAGATCAGCCGCCGCCGCGGCGCGCTGGCGGCTGCCGTAGGGAGGGCCGAGTCGAGGGTGCGCGCGTTCCTTGAGACCGCGCCCACCGGCTCGAGCACGCGGCTCTACGAGGTTATCAGGGCCCGCCCCGGCTATGAGGTCGCCGTCGAGGCCGCCCTGGGCGAGTACGGCGCCGGCGTGCTTGCGGAGAACCTGGACGAGGGGATGAAGCTTCTCTCGCAGGCCGAACCCGTGGCCGTCCGTCTGGATGCCAGGGCCATGGCGGCGAACGGGGTGGTACCGGGAAAACCCCTGATCGAATGCGTCGACGTGCTCGATGCCCGCTACAAAGAGGCCGTGCAGCGCCTCCTTACGGGTATTTTCGTCGTCGAACGTCCCGACGACGGCGCGAACGCGAACGGGTACGTGGCCGTCACGCGGGACGGCTTCCGCCTCACGCGGACGGGCGTAAGCCTGAGGTCGGGGTCAGGCAACTTCGCCCGCGAGGCGCGGCTCGCCGCCTGGATGGAACATCTCGAAGGGCTGAAGAACGGTCCTGGTGGGCTCCTCTACGACGTGAGAGAGAACCTTTCTGACGTCTCGGCACGCCTAGAGTCGCTCGCCGGAGCGGTACAGGATCTCACCTCCCTCGCGGGCCGCGCCGCCCGCACGCGCACCCGGATCTCACGCGAGGCCGCCCGACGCAGGGCCGCCGCAGAAGCCTCGCGCAATGCTTTCCTGGAGCGCGGCCGGAAGTCCGCAACCCTTTCTCAGGAGGCCTCCGAGACGGAACTCGCGCTGGCAGTAGCCGCGGAGACCGCGGATCGCGCCAACCAGGATCTGACGACGGCCACATCAGCCGCCGACGAGGCACGCGTCGCGGCGTCCGACTCGGACCGGCGGGTGTCGGAGTTACGCGCGACCCTCGCGGCGGGCATAGGGCGGCAGGCGGAGATCTCACGCCGACTGGAGCGGGCTGCCTCCATCGAGACCGACCTGACGGAGTCCTTCGCCGGCCGCGTCTCACGGGCCTGCGGAAAGCTCGTAGCCGTGGTCAGGGAACGGAGGAATGGCCTGCGTAAGACCAAAGTCCAGGCCACCGAGGCGCGGCACGAGATCTCCGGCGAGCGGAACCTGCTCTCGCGCAGGGCCGTTGACCTCGCGGGCGAGCTGGCCACGGCCCGCGCACGAGCCGAGCGGATCGCCGAGGAAGTATCCAGGGCCGAGGCATCGGCGGCCGAAGCCGGCGCCGAGATAGAGTCAGAGTGGGGCGCCTCCATGGAGGCCGCCGGCCGCGAAGCAGGCAAGCACGACGAAGGGACCGACAAAGAACGCCACACGCTCGCCCGCAGGCTCAAGCGCTTCGGGGATGTAAACCTCCTCGCCGTCTCCCAGGAGAGGGAACTTCGCGAACGCCACCAGTTCGTCTCGACCCAGAGGGCAGACGCGGAGGACGCCGCCGCCGAGCTCAACCGCATAATACAGTCGGTTGACAGCGAGATAGAGACGCGTTTCTCGGAGACATTCGGGCTGGTTCGGAAGGCCTTTGGGGAGATGGTACCGCGTATGTTGGCTGGTGCATCGGGGGTCCTGGATCTCTCGGATGATGGAGTTGAGATCGGACTGCGGCTCGGTAGGAAGGGTTGGCGCCCGTTGCGCGTGCTGTCAGGGGGTGAGCGTGCGCTGCTCGCGCTCTCGTTCCTGTTCAGCGTGTTTCTCAGCCAGCCAGGCGGGAGTTCTGGGGCTTTCTGCATCCTGGATGAGGCCGAGGCGGCGCTCGACGATCTCAACCTGGCCAGATTTCTCTCTGTGGTAGACTCTCACCGGGCAAACGGCCAGTATCTGCTGGTCACCCATCAGAAACGGACGATGGCCGCGGCGGACGTGCTCTACGGGGTTGTTCAGGATGCCTCCGGGGCCACCACTGTTGTGTCGAAGCGTTTGCAGGGAGAGTAAGAAGTCGCCTATGGCGCGTTCGTGGCGTAATTTTTTCAGACGAAACTCAGACGAAGAGCAGGCAAAGGGCCAGGCGGTAGCCAGCGAGCCCGTCGAAGAGGGCAACGGCCACCACGCGGTTGACCTTGCGCCCGCCGAAGAACCGCTGGTCGAAGACGTACCCACTGCGGAAGAGGTGCAGGCAGAGAGGAAAGAGCCAGCCCCCGAGGATGTGTGGGGGGTCGAGGAGCCGGAGCCAGGTGAGGTCGGGGAGACCTTGCCCGAGCCGACGGCGGTCGAGGAAGCGTCTGATGCTGAAGGTATCGTCGAGGCTCAGGAGTCGGCTGGGTGGTTTGGCAGGCTCAGGCAGGGTCTCAGCCGTAGCCGCGCTTCGTTTGTCGGGCAGTTGAATGCGGCCGTCGCCGAGTTCAGGGACGTCGAGGACGAGGAGTTCTGGGAGAAGGTCGAGGAGATTTTGATCTCCTCCGACGTCGGGGTTCCGACGACGGCGAAGCTCGTCGCCGAGCTGGAGCAAGAGGCGTTGGAGAGGAACATTACCAGTGGTGCCGAGTTGCGGGAGCTCATGATCGAACACGCAGAGCGTATGCTGGAGGGACCTGTCGAACTCGACGTCTCGCACACGCCGACGGTCATCCTTATGGTCGGCGTAAACGGGACAGGAAAGACGACGACGATAGGCAAGCTCTCGCGTTTCCTGCCGGGGACGACGATGTTCGCCGCCGGGGACACCTTCAGGGCCGCGGCCATCGAGCAGTTGCAGCAGTGGGGCGAGAGAACGGGCACGCCCGTCGTGGCCCGCGAGCGCGGCGCCGACGCGGCCGCCGTCGCCCACCAGGCGATACATGCTGCAAGGAGCGAGGGCACTGACGTGCTTCTGATCGACACGGCGGGCCGGCTGCACACCAAGGTCAATTTGATGGCCGAGTTGGACAAGGTACAGAGGGTCGTGCAGCGCCAGCTACCAGGGGCGCCGCATGAGGTATTGATGACCGTTGACGCGACCACAGGGCAGAACGGGCTCAGGCAGGCCCAGATGTTCAAGGAGGTCGCTGGGCTCACCGGGATCATCTTGACCAAGCTAGACGGGACAGCCAAGGGCGGTATAGCGCTCGCCATAGCCAACGAGGTCGGGGTGCCGATCAAGCTCATCTCGGTCGGGGAGAAGGTCGAGGACCTCCACCCGTTCGACGCCCGCGAGTTCGCGGAAGCATTGTTTGGAGATTTGTAGATGTTCGATACTTTAGGTGAGAGGCTCAACAAGGCCCTCGACGGGGTCCGCGGCAGCGGCAACCTCACCGAGGACCAGGTAAAGAAGGTTACGCGTGAGATCCGCATGGCCCTCCTCGAGGCCGACGTGAACTACGGCGTCGTGAAGGAGTTCGTCTCCAACGTGCGCGAGCGGGCGACGGGGGCTGAGGTCTCCAAGGCGCTCAGTCCTGGGCAGCAGGTCGTCAAGATCGTGGACGAGGAGCTCGCGAACCTGATGGGCGGCACGGCCCACAAGCTCTCCTTCACATCGAGGCCGCCGACGGTAGTAATGCTCGCCGGCCTCAACGGCCACGGCAAGACCACTACGGCGGGCAAGCTGGCGCTGTTCGTGCGGAAGCTCGGGAAGACCCCCTATCTCGTGGCGTGCGACACGTACAGGCCTGCTGCGATCGACCAGTTGCAGCAGATTGGGCGCGAGCTCTCGGTGCCCGTGTACGACGAGGGCACGGGGCCTAAGCCAGAGGAGATCGCAGAACGTGGCATCAAAGAGGCCAGGGACGCGGGATACGACTTCGTCATCGTGGATACGGCTGGCCGGCAGGTCGTCGACATGGAGATGATGGAGGAGATCCGTCGCGTCAGGAAGGTGTCGAAGCCGCACTCGGTCCTGCTGGTGCTCGACGTGGTTACGGGCCAGAACGCCGTCGAGGTGGCTCAGGCCTTCCAGGAGTACGCTGACTTTGACGGGATGGTACTGACCAAGCTCGACGGCGACGCCCGTGGCGGGGCCGCGCTCTCCGTCGTCTCCGTGACCGAGCGGCCGGTCAAGTTCGCCTCAGAGGGCGAGAAGATGGGCGAGTTCGACTACTTCTACCCAGACAGGATGGCTGGGCGCATCCTTGGGATGGGCGACGTACTCACGCTCATCGAGAAGGCCGAGCAGCAGATGGACCAATCTGAGGCCGAGGCCCAGGGCAAGAAGCTCATGAGCGGGAAGTTTACGTTCGAGGACTTTTTGCAGCAGATGCAGATGATCAAGAAGATGGGACCGCTCTCCGGGCTTCTTGGAATGATCCCTGGCCTGAACAAGCAGCTCAAGGACGTAGAGATAGACGACAGGCAACTAGGCAGGGTCGAGGCCATGATCACCTCGATGACCATCAAGGAGCGGCGCAACCCCAAGCTGTTGCAGAACCCGAGCCGGGCGCGTAGGATTGCCCGGGGCGCTGGCGCGACCCAGCAGGACGTCCAGAAGCTCGTCAAGCAGTTCAACGAGATGCAGAAGATGATGCGCCAGATGGGCAAGGGCGGCGGAATGCCGCGCATCCCGGGTCTTTCGGGGCGCAGGTAGAGTAACACTTCGAGAGGAGAAGGTATGGCGGTAAAGATCAGGCTTGCGAGGCACGGTTCAAAGGGAAATCCCTTCTACAGGATAATCGTAGCTGACTCGCGTAGCCCGCGCGACGGAAAGTTTATCGACAGGATCGGGACCTACGATCCGCAGCAGGAACCTTCTGATATCAAGGTAGACGGGGAGAAGGCCAGAGAGTGGCTCGGCAAGGGGGCGCAGCCGACGGATCAGGTGCGCAACTTGCTGAAGATCTCCGGTGTCCTCTAGCCGGCCGTGCAGCAGCTAGAGAACTTGCTTCTAGTCCTCGTCCGCTACCTGGTCGACGAACCGGAGAGCGTCGAGGTCTCGGGGACCGAGACGGACTCGCGGGTCGACCTGGAGCTCAGGGTGGCCGACGGTGACATGGGGCGTGTGATCGGCCGCCAGGGACGCACGATCAGGGCGATCCGGACGGTCGTCAAAGCCGCCTCCGTCAAGCAGGGCAAGCGGGTCTCGGTGGAGGTTCCTGACTGAAGGGCCGCTTCGCGGCCAGGGAGTAGGGAGTAGGATGTCGAGGAATACTGCTCCCCACCCCGGGCTCGATGGCAATAAAGTTACAGCCCCCCGGCTCCTCGACCCGGTCGTGATCGGGGTCGTCGTTGCAGGGCATGGGGTGCGCGGCACCATGAGGGTGCGGGCCATCGGAACCGGCAAGCATTTGAGGAGAGGTGTCGAGCCCGTTGTCGCGGGGGCGAGACGCCGTATCTCGGCCGTCAGGCAGACACCCAAGGGGTTCCTTGTGGATGTGGAAGGTATAGGGAGCAGGGCAGATGTGAGCGCCTTGCAGGGCGAAGAGCTCTTGCTCGACCGCGTGGAGCTAGACACACCGGAGGAGGGTGATTTCTACGTGGCTGACCTCGTCGGTTTGACAGCGGTAAACCATGCTGGTGAGATTCTCGGCACCGTCGACGATACTTTCGAGACCGCAGCCCACGAAGTTATCGTGATACGCGAGAAGGAAGGCCAGGAACTCTACGTTCCCTTCACCCTGGAGCATGTGCCCGAGGTCGAGCTTGAGTCCAGGCGGGTCGTGATCCGGCCGCCCGAAAGCTAGGCCGATGAAGAACATTGACGTTTTTTGCGTCTTCCCCGAGGTGGTCGACGCCGCCGTGAAAGTCGGGGTGGTCGGCAGGGCGATAGAGAACGGAATCGTAAACTACCGGAGCTTCGATTTGAGAGAGCACGCTCCAGGAGGGCGCATCGACGACATGCCCTTCGGGGGTGGTGCCGGGATGGTGGTCCGCGTGGACGTGGTGGCGAGGGCACTCGAGGCGGTCTACGGCGTACCTGCCAGGGGGGTCAGGCATAGGCGCCGGGTCGTGCTCACGGAGGCCTGGGGACGTACCATAGATCAGGGCTACATCAACGAAGTCGCGGGTGGCCAGGACCTCACCATCGTCTGCGGTCGCTACGGCGGCGTGGACGAGCGTGTCGGGACGGCGCTTGCGACCGAGGTGGTCTCCCTCGGCCGTTTCGTGTTGTCCGGCGGGGAGACCGTGGCCTGTGCGCTCACGGACGCGACAATCAGGCGTCTGGAAGGCGTGCTCGGGAACAGCGAGAGTCTCGTTGGGGAATCGTTCGGCGAAGAAGGGGCGATCGGACCTCCGCAGTACACAAGGCCCGCCGACTGGGATGGTGCGCCAGTGCCGGACGTGCTCTTGTCCGGGAACCACGCGCGCATTAGCGCCTGGAGGGAAGAGCAGTCTCGCCTGAGAGCCGCCCGGAGGGCGCTCTAGCCCTCACCGAAGGGTACTTTCCGCGGGCGTGGGGCCGCTACGAGATGGGGTCGGATGGCTCGTACCGTGATGGCTGCCGTGAGCTGTCTCCCGCTAGCCCTTCCTGGCCAGAAAGTAGTTGTTGAAAAAGTCGGCCTCGACCTGACTGACATCGACGTCCGCGAAGCCCGCGTCGGCGAGCATCCGGCGCGCCGACTGCTCCCCCCACGCCGTACCCAGGCCCACGCCCCCCTGCTCCAGCGAGACCGTCATACAGTGCATGGTCGAAACGGTGTACAGGAACGGACCCATGGGATGCTCGAGGTTCTCGTGCAGGTGGCTCGAAGCGGCCGGGTCTACCATGAGGAAGGTCCCGCCGGGCTCCAGCGCCCGGTAGATGTTCTTCAAAACCTCCGCCGGGTGAGCGAGGTCGTGGATCACGTCGAACGCCGTGATGAGCTGGTAGCGATCCCTCTCTTCGAGCCTCGTCGCGTCCTTGACCTCGAAGCGAACGTTATCGAGTCCCCGCAGCTCCGCTTTCGTCCTGGCGGCGGCGATTCCTTCTTCGGAGAGATCGTAGCCCACGAAACGGCTGTTCGGGAAGGCCTGGGCCATGAGGTTGAGCGCGATCCCCTGCCCGCATCCGATGTCCGCGCCAGTGATCCCACCCTCCAGGCGTTCGACCAGCCCGGGAAAGATGGGAAGCGTGCCGCCGATGAGGGTCGCGCCGTAGACCTGTGCGCTATCCTCCGCCATAACCTCCTGGAAACGCGTGTACGCGGAGTAGGGCACGCCGCCACCGTTGCGGAAGCTCTGGACGATACCTCCCTCGACGTTGCCGAGCAACGCGACGAGCTGCGCGACGTTGGCAAGGTTGTCGGGGCCGGCGGCGCGCGTGAGGCAGGCGGCGTGCTCCGGCGGGAGTCGGTAGGTCTTCCCGGAAGGGTCGTAGGTGACGACGCCGCCGACGACCATTGCGCCGAGCCACTCGCGCACGTAGCGCTCGTTGAGTTTCGCCGCCGAGGCGATCTCCTCGCTGGTTGAGGGCGGAAGGTCGGCCATCGTATCGAACAGCCCCGTCTGGTGGCCGACGCTGGTCATCAAGGCGAGCATCGCGCCGTTGAGCACGCCTAGCATCTGCTCCGCGAATGCCTCCACCTTCGCCTCGTCGATTTCTTGCGTGCTCCCGAGCACTTCTTCGGACACGGGTCGTCCTCCTTCGTTACGGGGTTTGCCGACGCCCGCCAGAGGGTCGGGCTCCTGATCCGTCCGGGCGCTATGCCTCGGGCTCGCCCGCTTCGGGGATGAGCCCGATCTGTTGCAGCATGCCGAGGGCATCGAAGTTCGTCCATTCCTCGACGATCCTGCCGTCGGCGAACCGATCGATGGTGATGCCCGTTATCTCGATGCGGTTGCCCGAGGCGGGGCCAAAGTCTTCGGTCTAGCCCAGGTGTGTGCCCCTGCCACTGAAGCGGCTCACTACCTTGTCGCCCTCGGCTACCTGGTCTTCGATAGCGGTCTGGAGGTCGGGAAACGCTTCGCGATAGGTGACGGCGAACTGCCTGGCGGCTTCTAGGCCTCGTACCTCTCCGCTTGTGGGTTCATGGAGTACGTAGTTGGGAGCGTAAAGCTCCCCGGCGGCGTCGAGATTGCCCCCCTGGCTAAACATCTCCTCGAACTCCCGGCGCACCAGGGCTTTGTTCGTTTCGGCAGACATCGACGTTCTCCTTTCCGTTGCCCGACGGTCGTTGCGCGACCGTTTGTTGTTTCACAAGATACAAGCACTCTGCCCGGCCGACATCCCCCATGTGGGCCAATTTCTGGAACGGGGGCATAGCCAACATGGGCTACCGGGAATGGGCGGGACGCTGCTACGGGAGCAGGTCGTGCCCGGCTGCGTACGCCGCGGCGGCAGCCCGGGAGGAGAGGTCCAGCTTCGCCAGTATGCTGGAGACGTGCCGGTGGACGGTGTGTTTGCTGAGGACGAGCCGCTCGGCGATGTCCTGGTTGCTCAGTCCCTGGGCCACCAGCAGGAGGACCTCTACCTCGCGTCGGCTGAGGCCGGACGGGTAGGAGGTCTCGCCGGCCTGTCTGCGGATGATGCCTTCTATCTGACGCAGCAAGCCGGCCGCGGCACCGGCCTCCTCGCTCGCGCCAAGGTCCTCGAAGATGCCGCGTGCGGCCCGCGCCTCCGCCTCGGCGAGCTCTGGCTCGAGTTCCCGAAGGGCTTGCGCGATTAGAAGGCGCGTGCGCGCCGTCTCGAACGGCATCTCGAGCCGGACGAACTCGCGGAGCGCCGCGTCGAGATGCCGCCTCGCCGTCGCCTCCGTGCCGGTCGCAAGGGCGTGGCCGTGGAGGCGCTCGCCGTGAGCGACCATGACCCTGCAACCCGAAGTGCTGCCCAGTTCGGCGAGCTTGCGTCCTCTCTCTGCCGCGGCTTCGAACCGGCCACGGCCGAGCTCGGCCTGTCCGAGCAGCTCCAGCAGCAGGGCGCTCTCCAGCCGGCTCTCCCCGATCGCGGCCAGCCGGCGCTCGACCGTCGCGACGGCCATCGTTGGCCTGCCCCGGAGCAGATGGATTCGCGCGAACACCGGCACGGTGGCCTCGTGGTCCTCGAGGCCCGCCACGAGCCGCTCTGCCTCCTCGACGCTGCCCTGGGCCAACCTCAACTCGGCCAATCTGGCCAGGGCTTCGGCGCGCACCGGCGGCATGGCGTCACCCGAGAGATGGAGGGCCGCCCGCAACTCCACCTCAGCCCTGTTCCAGTCTCCGGTGGCGAACAGGACGCCCCCGTAGTTGGCCCGGCACTTGGCGTTGAGGAAAGGGCAGCCGTATCTTTCGATGAATCGGTCCGCCGCCCGCACCCACTGTACGACCCGCTGGAAATCCGCACAGCGATTGCACGATTGGATCATCTGGCAGCTGGTGAAAACCACGGTGTCGAGTTGGCCCTCGCCGGCGAGCGCGCCGGCCATCGCCTCGTCGATAAGGGGCACGCCGTCGTCGATCCTGCCCCCTTCTATGTAGATGGTCCCGATCTGGCTCAAGGCGCACAGCTCGAGGTCCCGGTCCCCAAACTCGACGGCCAGGCGCCGTGCCTCGCTGGCCAAGTCCATGCCCTGGTCGGGATCAGAGCAGCTAGTGGCCTCGAGGAGCAGCACCCAGCCCCGCATGGGCTCGAGGTCGAACTCGCCGACCAGCCTTGCTGCGTGAGCCGCCCACCCGGCCGCCGCGGCATCGTTACCGAGGTTGGCCTGGTAGACGAAACCGAGTTGAAGGGCAACGTTGGTCGCTTGAACCGGGTCGATAGGACGGAACGCGGCGTACGCCTGCTCCCAACAACGCACCGCCTCCCTAATTTCTCCCAGCCACCACAGCGCGCTTCCCAGCCCGAACAACACCCCGGCGGTCTCCGCCGACCGATCCGCCACGCCCGATGAAAACCTCGCCAGATCCGGGTCGCGCCACCCCAGCACGTCCTCGAACGCCGAGCGCGCATCCTCCCAGGATCCCCTGGACAGGGCCTCCTGGCCGGTCTCGAGAAGCACGGTGCTTTGGGGAGGCTGGTTTGTGTCCATGGCCAGGCCCTGCCGGTAGAATGATACTCTCTGCTCGATATGTCTCTGTCGGCATGCTACTCTTTTGGCAAGCCGGAGGCAAGGGTGAAGAGCGTCATGGAGAGGCGGTCTTCGGCATGCTATCATCCGACGATCAAGGAGATTCGCGCCCGGCGCCAGCGCGCCTCAAGACAAAACGCGGCCGGGAAGGTCTTCTTAGCCTGGAGATCATTCACCCACGAGAGGAGACGTACATGATAACGAGTGAGAATTTGCAGCAGCGGGACGTTGCGTTCAAGCCGGGCGACACGGTGCGGGTTCACTACCGCGTCATCGAGGGTAACCGCGAGCGGGTGCAGGTCTTCGAGGGCCTGTGTATCTCGCGCAAGGGCGGCGGCATCAACGAGACTTTCACGGTCAGGAAGAACTCCTTCGGGGTGAACGTGGAGAGGATCTTCCCTCTCAACTCCCCGAAGATCGCAAAGATCGAAGTCGCCTCCCGCGGCGCCGTGCGGCGTGCGAAGCTCTACTACATCCGCGACAAAGTGGGCAAGAAGGCCAGGGTCAAAAAGGCGAAGTAAGCGCAACGGGTGTCAGGAGCTCGCCAGCCCGGGGAAAGCTCTCTCTACGCCTTCGATGCGGCGTGGGTCTTGGAACGCAGCGGACCTCTGGCAGGGGCCGACGAGGCTGGACGCGGCGCCCTCGCGGGGCCGCTCGTCGCGGCGGCAGTGGTCCTTGGCGGGCGTGAGATCCCCGATATCAACGACTCCAAAGCGCTGCGCCCGGATCTCAGGGAGAGGGTTTTCTGCACCCTTCTTCGCCAAGCTGAGGCCGTCTCTGTAGTCGCTTTCCCGGCATGGTGGATCGACCGCCACGGCGTGGGCCTGGCGAACCGCGAGGCGCTGACCGGGGCACTCTCCTCCTTGAAGGCCAGCGCGGGGTGCCGGCTCGCCGACGGCAACCTGTCGCTCGGTCCTGACGTAGAGTGCCTTCCAAGGGCCGACGCGAAGAGTGCCGCGGTCGCGGCGGCGAGCGTGGTTGCCAAGGTCGTACGCGACGATGCGATGCGCGCGCTCTCCGAACACCACGCCGGCTACGGTTTCGAGCGCAATCGCGGCTACGGAACGACCGAGCACAGGGACGCGCTCGTGGAACTGGGCCCATGCAGGGTCCACCGTCTCAGCTACGCAGGAGTAGCGGACTGACAAGACAGGCATCCGGAGCGTGGGGTGAGGACCTCGCGCTGCGTTACCTTGCCCGCCGCGGCTACACCCTCGTCGAACGCAACTACAGGACGCGCTACGGGGAGATCGACCTGATCTTACGCAAAGACGGCACCCTGGTCTTCGTCGAGGTGAAACTGCGCCGCGGAACCGGCTTCGGCGACCCGCTCGAAGCCGTAACCTCCCGCAAACAAAGAACCCTCCGCTCCCTCGCCGTACATTACCTCTCCCACCGCGACCCACATTTCGAAACCCTGCGCTTCGACGTAATCGGAATCCTCGCCCACGACAATAAGGTTCGCATACGCCACGTGAAGAACGCCTTCTAGAGCGTTCGCGAACGCCGCGCCCCGTCGGGCTCCGCTTGTCAGCACGGCGCTTGCAGCGCCTCGTCAGCACGCTGCTTCGGGCCTTGCGACGGATGCTACGGTGTTCCTTGTATAATATTATATACAATGGTATTGTATAAACCACGAAACTAGTATATACTCGGCGGTGCTCTTTTGGGGCCTTCATGGTCGAGAGGGTGAATCGGGGGTGAAGTGGTGGCTTGTGGGGACTATCGCTGATGAGTATGTGCCGGGCGCGGAGCCTGAGTCTGTTCGGTATAGACGCGCTCCCCGTTGAGGTAGAGGTTGATGTGAGTCCTGGTCTACCCGGGTTTTCGATCGTGGGGCTGCCCGATGCGGCCGTGCAGGAGGCGCGTGAGAGGGTGCGGGTTGCGATCTCCAACTCCGGCTTCAAGTTCCCGATGAAGCGTGTGATCGTCAACCTCGCCCCGGCGAACCTCAGGAAGGAGGGTCCTGCCTTCGACCTTCCGATAGCTCTGGGTATTCTGGCCGCCTCCGGCGCCCTGGCGCCGGAGCGCCTGGAGCGGGCTGGCGTGGTTGGCGAGCTCTCCCTGGACGGGGGCGTTCGGGGCATCAAGGGGGCCCTCTCTATGGCCGAAGGTGCCAGGAGGGAGGGCTTACCTAGTCTCGTGCTCCCCGAGAGGGACGCGCCCGAGGCCGCAGTGATCGGTGACGTCGCCGTGTTCGGAATGCGGACCCTCAGGGATGCCGTGGATTTTCTCGGCGATTCAACGCGATTGGCACCCGCCGAGCCCGCGCCCGAGGACGGGTGTGACGGTGCTGAGGGAGAAGACTTGGCCGACGTGACAGGGCAGCGATACGCCAAGCGAGCGCTGGAAGTAGCCGCGGCCGGAGGACACAACGTTGTCATGAGCGGGCCTCCAGGGTCGGGGAAGACGATGCTGGCGCGCAGGATGCCGGGGATACTGCCGCCGCTCACGATGGAGGAACGGATCGAGGTGACGAAAGTCCACAGTGCCAGCGGAGAGGGCAATGGGACGCTCGCAAGGCGGAGGCCTTTCAGGGCGCCACACCACACTGTCTCCACGGCAGGGCTCGCCGGCGGCGGGAGCAATCCGAGGCCGGGCGAGGTGTCGCTCGCGCATCACGGGGTGTTGTTCCTGGACGAGTTGCCCGAGTTCGGCCGGACCGCGCTCGAGGCCCTGCGCCAACCCCTCGAGGACGGCCATGTGACCATTTCGCGCGTGGCGGCCACGCTTAGCTACCCAGCGCGGGTCACGCTGCTTTGTTCCATGAACCCATGTCCCTGCGGGCACGCGGGTGACAAGAGGAGGGCGTGCAGGTGCACGGCAGGACAGATCGAACGTTACCAGGGACGCATCTCCGGTCCCCTGCTCGACCGGATGGACATCTTCGTCGACGTCCCGCGCCTCACGCTGCAGGAACTGCGCGAGGAGCAGCGAGCGGAAGCATCCCGGTTCGTCAGGGAGCGGGTTAGTAGGGCACGCGAGACCCAGACCAGGCGCCAGGGCTCACCCAACTCCATGCTCACCGGGCGTCGGCTGCGGGAGGTGTGCGCGCTGCGGGGTGATGCGGAGACGCTGTTCTCGCGGGCCGTGGACAGGATGGGGCTATCGGGAAGGGGGCACGACAGAGTGTTGCGGGTGGCGAGGACCGTCGCCGATCTCGCAGAGGAAGACGAGATAGCGGCGGAGCACGTGGCGGAGGCGCTAAACTACCGGAGGTCGGGCCTCGTTGGAAGATAGAGGTCACTCTAGCAACCGCGCCAAGCATCTCTTCCTCTCCCTGTTGCAGGCCAGGATCGGGAGCAGTATGGTCTCGCGGCTCGGCAACCTGGCCCCCGAGGCCGTCCTCGAGACGCCGTTCGCCGATCTGGCGGAGTGGACCAGGGTCTCCAAGAAAGCCGTGCGCGCCTTCGACGAACTGCAGAGGGGCTTCGACCCCGGTGCTGTGGAAGACCGCCTTGCTGCGAGGGGCATCAAGGTCGTCACGCTCGCTGACGACGGGTACCCGAACTCGCTCAGGAGCATACCCGACCCGCCCCCGGCGCTCTACGTGGACGGCACGGTGCCAGAGACGGTCTCCGTCGCGCTCGTCGGCTCGCGCAAAGCGTCCGCGACGGGCATCGAGACCGCGAGGGCACTCGGGCTGGCACTCTCCGAGCGGGGCGTGTGCGTGGTGAGCGGGTTAGCTCTCGGGGTGGACGCCGCAGCGCATGAGGGGGCCGTTGCGGCCGGGGGCCCGACGGTTGGCGTTCTCGGGTGTGGCATAGATGTCGTCTACCCAAGGACCAACAGGAGCCTCTTCGACTCGGTGAGGTGCAGCGGCGCGCTCGTCTCCGAGTATTACCTTGGTGAGGCGCCGCTTGCCTGGCGCTTCCCCGCGAGGAACAGGATCATCGCAGGGCTCGCGGCGACGGTGGTCGTCGTCGAGGCTCCCGAGCAGAGCGGCGCCCTTATAACAGCCCGCCACGGCCTCGACGCGGGGAGGGACGTATGGGCCGTACCAGGCCCCCCAGGCGTCCGTGAGTGTCGTGGTTCGAACGGGCTTCTCGCCGACGGCGCCGGCGTGCTCTGGGACATCCCCGAGTTCGTGGAGGCCGTGGCGCCGCAGGGCGGAGAGACGGTGCGGGACGGCTCCTTTGACGTCCCGCCTGCCAGCCTGCCCGAGACGGAGGCTGCCGTACTCTCTGGGGTTGGTCTCGAACCTCGCGGGGTCGACGCCGTCGCGAAGCGAAGCGGGGTAAAGATGCCAGAGGTTCTTCCCGCCCTGGCTCTGCTCGAGCTCAAGGGTTTCGTGAGCCGCGACGCCGTGGGAGCCTACGTGAGGAGGGCTGCACCTTGACGCGACGTACCCTCGGCGCGCTCTGGTCCCGGTACTTCGAAGTTAGGCGCCGGCTGGCCGCGGGTGGCCTGTCCTGCGTGGAAGTTCGGTCGGCTGAGCGCGAGGTCAGGGGGCTCAGGGACAGGCTCGTCGTCAATTACTCGCCGCTCGTCAGGTACGTCGCCAGTAGGGTCTCGGGCCGTATGAGTGGGCCTCTCGATCAGGAGGACCTCATCTCATCCGGGCTGGTCGGGCTTCTTGGCGCCGTCGAAACCTACGACCCGGGGCGCGGGAGCAAGTTCGAGTCTTATGCGATCTCCAAGATCCGGTGGTCAATGCTCGACGAGCTGAGGAAGGTGGATCCGCTCTCGCGCCGTACCCGACTCAGGGCCCACCAGATCGAACGCGCCAGGGACGAGCTCGTGCAGAAGCTCGGCCGCGCGCCGACGGAGTCAGAGCTGGTCGGGAGCCTCGGTATCAGCGTCACAGAGCATCGGACGTTCCTCGAGCAGTACGCGCGGGCGCACGTGAGGTCGCTCGAAGCCCACGCGGAGTACCAGGAGGGACCAGTCGCTGGGTTGCACGACCTGATCGGGGACCACTCCGCGACCGACCCCGCTTCGGCTGCGGAGGTTGCCGAGCTCAGGGCGCGGCTGCTCAGCGCCATAGGGTGTCTCGGTGAGAAGGAACGTGTGGTTACGACCTTCTACTACTACGAGGGCCTGACGCTCAGGGAGATCGGAAGGGTATTGAACCTGACCGAGGGCCGTATCTCACAGATACTTCACGCGGCGCTAGCCCGGCTCAGGCACAGCCTCTCTGAGGAGGCACACATCTCAGAACGAGCCCCTTGCGACAGCTAGTAGCATCCATGCCCGTGTGCTAAGATCTCTGGTCGGACGTGATGGAGGCGTTTGAGTCTCGTCCGCAACTACGCACGCCCGCCGTAGGGTTCTTCGGACCCGGGTGGTGGTCCGCTGAGAGTTCAGGAGGCGGATTGCGAGGCGCGGGCGGAGGATACCAACCACCTGAAAAGAGAGGTAGAGATCTTGCAGAGCACGACCGAGCGCGTAGGAATCCGAGAGTTGCTAGAGGCCGGCGTCCACTTCGGGCACCAGGCCAAGCGCTGGAACCCCAAGATGAAGCGCTACATCTTCGCCCAGCGGGCTGGGGTACACATTATAGATCTGGACCAGACGTTGACGCTGCTTGGGCAGGCCTTGAGCTTCGTCCGCGGCGTCGCCGAGGCGAACCGCGAGGTCCTCTTCGTGGGGACGAAGAAGCAGGCCCAGATACCGCTCGCCGAGGAGGCGCTCAGGAGTGGGCAGCCCTTCGTCGCCGAGCGCTACAGCGGGGGCATGCTCACCAACTTCCAGACCATCCTGCCGCGCATCCAGTATTTCAAGGACCTGACCGTAAGGGTGGACGAGACGCCCGAGGAGGACAGGACCGGCAAGGACTGGTTTGCGCTAAACCGGGAGTATCAGAAGCTCAGGCGCAACTTCGCGGGTATAACGGAGATGGAACGCCTTCCCGGCGCGGTCTTCGTCATAGACCCCAAGCGCGAGGAGCTGTTGGTCAAGGAGGCCAACCGGCTCAAGATCCCGGTGCTCGCCCTGACCGACACCAACTGCGACCCCGAGGTCGTGGACTACGTCATCCCCGGCAACGACGATGCGATACGTGCGATCAGCCTGCTCTCCAGGCTCGTCGCCGACGCGATCATACAAGGCAGGGGCGAGGAGGCGCAGGTCGAGGAACGCCCCGTCCCACCCGTGATAGAAGCCGCCGCCGTCGATGCGGAGGTGCAGCAGGCCACAATGACCAACGGCAGCACCGATACCCAGGCTGAGGCTCCAACCGAGCCCGCAGCAGTTGAAGCCGAGGCGGAGACCGAGGCTACGGCGGAGCCAGAAGCTGCGGTCGAGCCTGACATAGCACCCGAGGCCGAACTTGAGCCAGACGTAACCGTAGAGGTCGAAGTCGAGCCTGAGGCGGAGGAGGTCGATGTCGAAGTGGTCGCGCCTGATCCCGCTACGGAGATAGACATCGAAGCGGTGGAACCGGAGGCTGCCGCGGAGCTCGAGGCGGAGGAGCCTGTAGAAGAGCCTGAGCGTGTCGAGGATGAGGCACCGGGGGAGCAAAGCGAAGACACTGAGGAGAAGTAGGAACTTTGGCTAGTACGATAGAGAAGATCAAGCAGCTCCGGGAGGAGACTGCCGCTGGAATGATGGATGTGAAGCGTGCGCTGGACGAGTCGGACGGTGACGTCGAGGGCGCCAGGAAGGTCCTGAGGGAGAGGGGCCAGGCCCTTGCCGCGAAGAAGAGCGGCCGGGCGGCGACCGAGGGGCTCATCGAGGCTTACGTACACTTCAACGGGCGGGTCGGCGTGCTCGTCGAGGTCAACTGCGAGACTGACTTCGTCGCGCGGACGCCCGAGTTCAAGCAGTTCGCCCGCAACGTCGCCCTGCATGTGGCCTCCATGCGGCCGATGTGCGTCTCGCCCGAGGATATCCCGGCCGGAGCGCTCGAAGAAGAGCGGCAGGTGGTCGAGAAGCAGGTCGCCGAGATGGGCAAGCCCGAGCACATCGCGGGGCAGATCGTCGAGGGCAGGATGAAGAAGTGGGTCGCCGAGCAGGCGCTCACCACCCAGCCCTACGTCAAGGAGATGGACAAGACGGTGGGGGATCTCCTGCAGGAGACCATCCAGAGGGTCGGCGAGAACGTCGTGATACGGCGCTTCGTCCACTACGAGCTCTAGCGGCGGCCTTGGACGAGTCGGCCAAACTCACTGGCGAGATCGACGGGGCCGGGCCATCTGAGCTCGGCCCCGTCAAGCGCGTCGTCCTGAAGCTCTCGGGGGAGAGCCTGGCGGGCGAAGGTGGGTACGGGATCGACCCCGAAAGCCTCGATTCGACGGCGAAGGGTGTTATCGAGGCGGTCGAGGCTGGGGCCGAGCTGGCCGTCGTCGTTGGAGGCGGCAACATCTTCCGCGGCTCGCACGTAGCCGACGAGCTTGGCATAGAGGGGGCGACGGCGGACTACATGTCCATGCTTGGCACCGTCATCAACGCGATGGCGTTGCAGGCTGCCCTCGAAGGGCGCGGGGTCGAGACGCGGGTCCAGACGGCCATCGAGATCCAGGAGGTCGCCGAGCCCTACATCAGGCGGAGGGCGATACGCCACCTGGAAAAGGGCAGGGTAGTCATCTTCGGCGGCGGGACAGGCAACCCCTTCTTCACGACCGACACCGGCGGCGCCTTGAGGGCGCTTGAGATCGGGGCCGATGCCCTCCTGATGGCGAAGAACCGGGTCGACGGGGTCTACGACAGGGACCCGCTGAGGTACTCTGACGCGGTGCGTTTGCCCCGGCTCAACTACATGGACTTGCTCTCCAACAACCTCTCAGTCATGGACCACACCGCGGCCACGCTCTGTAGCGGCGAGAACCTGCCCATAGTCGTCTTCGATATACTCAAAGAGGGAAACCTGCGCCGTATCTTGCAGGGGGAAGAGGTTGGGTCGCTGGTATGGGGCACGGCGAACGGAGGAGGCTGATATGTCTGACGTTATAGATCTCACGGCCGCAGAACGCAGGATGGGCGGGGCCGTCGAGTCCGTAAGGAGCAACTTCGCGACGATCCGCACGGGCAGGGCGAACCCCTCACTTCTGGACAGGATAGAGGTCGACGTCTACGGGACCAGAATGTCCCTTAGGAGCGTCGCTAACATCGGGGCGCCAGAGGCGCGTCTCCTGACCGTAACCCCCTTCGACCCCAACTCCCTGAAAGACATCGAGAGGGCCATCAGGGACGCCGACATAGGCCTCAACCCGCAGAACGACGGCAAGATACTCAGGCTCCCCATACCCGAGTTGACCGAAGAGCGTCGCCGCGACCTCATCCGCATGGCCCGTAGCATGGCCGAGGAGGGCAGGGTCTCGGTCAGGAACGTGCGCCGCGACGAGATGAGGGACCTCCACGAGCTGCGCAAGGAGGGTGAGATCTCCCAGGACGACGAGCACAGGGCCGGGGAGGAGCTGCAGAAGCTCACCGACGGCTACGTCAAGAGGGTCGAGGCTGCCCTTGCCGACAAGGAAGCCGAGCTCTCGGAGGTCTAACTGCTGGAACCTGTCGAGAACCGACTCCCCACCGAGGTCCCCGAGCAGCGCGCCGCCGACCCCGCGCGGGTCCCACGCCACGTCGCAATCATCATGGACGGCAACGGGCGCTGGGCGAAGCGTCGCTGGCTCCCGCGCGCCGCAGGCCACAGGGCCGGTGTCTCGGTGCTGACGCCCCTGCTCGAGACCGCGGGACAGGCTGGCGTTAAGACGCTCACCCTCTACGCGTTCTCGACCGAGAACTGGGCGCGTCCTGAGCGGGAAGTCAAGACGCTCATGAAGCTGTTCCTGGATACGGCCAGCGACAAGGTGCCGGAGCTGAACGAACGCGGGGCCAGGCTCCGTTTCCTCGGAAGAAGGGACGGTCTGCCTGACTCGGTGCTCGAAGCCCTGAGGGAGGCCGAGGAACTGACCGCGGGCAACGACAGGCTCGACGTGTACATCGCGCTCAACTATGGCGGGCGCGCGGAGATCGTCGACGCCACACGCCGGATCGTCGCGGACGGCCTCTCTCCTGATGACGTAGACGAGAGGACCTTCGCCCGCTACCTCTACGCCCCTGACGTGCCTGAGGTGGATCTGGTGATCCGGACCAGCGGAGAGCTGCGCGTCTCGAACTTCCTGCTCTGGCAGATAGCCTACGCGGAGTTCTACGTGACCGACACGCTATGGCCTGACTTCTCCCCGGAAGAATTCCTGCGAGCCATCGACTCTTTCGCGTCCAGGTCGAGGCGCCGGGGCGGGGCATAGGACCGCGTGCTCGGTTGGAGGACCGTCACCGCCCTGGTACTCGCCCCGCTCACGCTCGCGGCCATCGTGATAGGGAAGTGGGCTATTCTGGCCGTCCTCCTCGTGGTCATAGCAGGGGCTGCCTACGAGCTCGCGCACGCCCTCGAGCCGCTCCCGTTCCTGGCCGCCTTCGGGGCCGGCGCCCTACCCCTGCTCCTCTCCATCCCCTACCACGAGACGGGCATCCTCGCAGGGGCCTTAGCAGGCCTGCCGTGGGCGCTCATCTGGCTCGCCGGTAAGCCCGAGACGAGGACGCTGCGCGCGGTCCTTGCCGTCCTCCTGATGTCACTCTGGGTCGGCGCGCCGCTCGCGCATCTCGGCCTCTTTCCACGCTCCCGCTACGGGGTCGTTTTGATCCTCATAGCCGTGGTGGGACCCTGGATCTCCGACTCGGGCGCCTACTTCGCGGGGCGGTTTTTCGGCCGTCACCCCATGTTCCCCTCCCTGAGCCCGAAGAAGACCATCGAGGGCGGCGCTGGCGGCCTCCTCCTGACGGTCCTCGTCGTTGCCCCTCTCTCCTCCCAACTCCTCGACTTCAACCTGACTAAGGCCCTGCTTATCGGGGCCGTGGTCTCCGTCTCGAGCCAGGCTGGAGACCTCTTCGAATCCTCCCTGAAGCGTATCCTCGACGTAAAGGACCTGGGTAACTTCCTCCCAGGCCATGGGGGCGTCCTTGATAGGGTGGATAGCCTCCTGTTCACGGCCCCCGCGGTATACTACATCTCCCTACTCGTATGAGATTGGACCCAACACCCTTATGAGACGCCGACTCACGATCCTGGGCTCGACCGGCAGCATCGGCACGCAAGCCCTCGATGTTGTTCGCAAGTACCCTGACCGCTTCGAGGTCGTCGGCCTCTCAGCGGCGCGCGACGCACAGACCCTCGCCCGCCAGGCGGCCGAGTTCGAGCCCGAGTACATCGCCCTGGAGTCAACCGAGAAGGACCAACTAGAAGGCCTCGCATCCGAAGTCCTCTCAGGCCCAGGCTCCGCGGAGCAACTCGCGGGTGCGCCGTCCGACATCGTACTGAACGGAATAGTCGGTTTCGCCGGCCTCGCTGCCACCGTGGGCGCCCTCCAGGCTGGCAACCGCGTAGCCCTCGCGAACAAAGAATCCCTCGTAGCAGGAGGCGAGTGGGTAATGAACCTCGCCGATAGTAACCGCATAATACCCGTAGACTCCGAGCATTCGGCAATCTTCCAGTGTCTTGAGGGGAGGAAGGCATCGGAGATAAGGGAGATCCTGGTAACGGCGTCGGGGGGGCCATTTTTCTCGTTCGAGAAGGCGCGGCTGGTCGGAGCCGGGCCCGAGGATGCGCTCAAGCATCCGACGTGGCGGATGGGGCCCAAGATCACGATCGATTCTGCGTCGATGATGAACAAGGGACTCGAGGTGATAGAGGCGCACCACCTCTTCGGCGTTCCTTACGAGGACGTGCGGGTCGTCGTGCACCGCCAGTCGGTGGTGCACGGGGGTGCCATCTTCGAGGACGGCTCGGTGGTGATGCACGCCGCGTTGCCAGACATGAGGCTGCCCATAGCTTTCGGCATCCTCTACCCGGAGAGGGTTGACGTGGGTGCCGAGCCCGTGCCCTTCGGCGGGGCAAACTGGAGCTTCGAGAAGCCCCGCGACGACGTATTCAGGTGCCTTCCGCTCGCCGTCGAGGCGGGCCGGCTCGGTGGGGCATATCCTGTAGCGCTAAACGCGGCCAACGAGGTCGCCGTCGCGGCCTTCCTTGACGGCAGGATAGGATTCCTTCCGATAGCCGATGTAATAGAGGAGGTCCTCGAAAGTGTGCCTGACTTCGGTGCGATGCAGAGCATGGAAGCTATAGAGGCCGTTGACCGGTGGGCGAGGGATGAGGCGCTGAGGCGGGTGGAGGAACGATGACCGTCATCGTCGCGCTGCTTGGGCTCATCTTCCTCATAGTCATTCACGAGCTCGGGCACATGCTTACGGCCAAGGCCCTCGGTGTCAGGGTACCCGAGTTCGCCGTCGGCTTCGGGCCCGCGCTCGTCAAGAAGAAGATCGGCAAGACCGTCTACTCCTTCCGCATCATCCTGCTCGGCGGGTTCGCCAAGATGGCCGGGATGGGAGACGGGGAGGAGGGGCCAGATACCTATCACGCCAAGGCCGCGTGGCGGAGGACGCTCATCATCCTCGCCGGTCCAGCGGCCAACGCCGTAGCAGCGGTACTCATACTGGCCTGTGTCTACATGTTCCAGGGCGTCGTCACCGACGTGAAGCCCGAGGTGAGGACTGTCGAGCCTGCCTCGATGGCGCAAGACGTTGGGATCAAGGCAGGAGACCGCATCGTTGGGCTCGACGGCAGTCGGATCAAGGGCTGGGAAGATTTCGAACGCCAGATGGTTGGGAGGGAGCCGGGGGAGAAGGTGAGCGTAACCGTCGTGCGCGACGGGTCACGCAAGACCTTCGAGGGAACGTTGGGTGCCGACCCCGGGGACAAAGAACGCGCGCTCCTTGGTGTGCGTCCCGCGTTGGTGACGACCACGTACGGCCCGGTCGAATCCTTCGGCCTCGCGGCGCAGAGGTGCGCCGAGATCACGGTCAGGCTAGGGGCTTTCGTCGGGCAACTCGTGACGGGGGAGAAGGGTCTCTACGAGAACGTGACGGGTCCTGTAGGCATCGCCTCTGTTGGAAGCACGGCGGTCAGCCAGGGCTTCTTTCTGCCGCTTCTGGCTTTGATCAGCCTGAACTTGGCGCTGTTTAACTTGCTCCCGATATTACCGCTCGACGGCGGGCACCTGTTCTTTATCGCAGCAGAGAAGGTGTTGGGCAGGCCGGTAAGCGAGCAGACGATGGGCAAGATCGCCGCCTTCGGCCTCATCCTGGTCCTCGCCCTATTCCTGTTCGCCACCTACGCCGACCTGAGTAAACTCTTCACTGGACAGCCGTTCATCCCGGATTAAGATAGGGATAACGAGACTTATGGGAGTGAGATGACAGAGGCAGCAGTGCGCGAACGCCCGGTCACGAGCCGGCAAATAATGGTGGGCGACGTGCCCATAGGCGGCGGCGCCCAGGTGGCGGTGCAGTCCATGACGAACACCATGACCTACGACGTCGAGGCGACGGTGCAACAGGTCTACGACCTGAACGCCGCCGGCGCAGACCTCGTGCGCGTCTCTGTAAACGGCTCCAAGGCACTCAAGGGTTTCAGGGAGGTCGTGTGGCGTTCGCCGGTGCCCCTGATCGCCGACATCCACTTCGACTACCGCATGGCGCTCGGGGCGGCGGACGCTGGCGCGGCCTGCGTCAGGATCAACCCTGGTAACGTAGGGAGCGACGACCGCTACCGCCAGGTCATCGAGAAGTGCCAGGAGGCGGGCACGGCCATGCGCATCGGGGTCAACTCAGGCTCGGTGGAGAAGCGTTTCTGGGAGCTACCTAAAGCGGAGGCGCTCGTCGCGAGCGCTTTGCACAAGGTCGAGATCGCCGAGGAGATGGACTTCTTCGACTTCAAGGTCTCCCTCAAGGCGAGCCACGTCCCCGAGATGGTCGAGGCCAACAGGAAGTTCCGTGAGTACTCGGACGCGCCGCTCCACCTGGGCGTCACAGAGGCAGGCACGAAGCTGCCAGGCGCCATCAAGAGCGCTGCGGCCCTCGGACAGCTCCTGCCGTATGGAATCGGGGACACCATTCGCATCTCGCTCGCCGAGGACCCCGTCGAGGAGATACCGGTTGCATACCAGATCCTCTCCGCACTCGACCTCAGGCACCGCGGTCCCAACGTCATCGCCTGCCCCAGCTGCGCCCGCACGCTCGGCTTCGACGTGATCGGGATGGCCGCCCAGGTCGAGGATGGACTCAAGCACTTCGAGGATCACTTCACCGTTGCCGTCATGGGTTGCGTGGTAAACGGTCCGGGTGAGGCCCGCGACGCTGACTACGGCGTTGCCGGCGGCAAGGACGACGGTGTGATCTTCTCCAAAGGCCAACCCTTGCGGAAGGTCGGACGGGATGAGATCTACGACTCCCTCTTCGAAGAGATAGCTAAAGACGGGCGCAAGTAGCGGAGAAGCCGAAGCGCCAGGAAACGAGAGTATTCCGCAACCTACGGTGACTCGGTCCTTGCCCTCTGCGAAAAGCACTTCGCCACTCTTTGCGCCGCCAATGCGCAAAACGGTGCGGAGATCAATAGCGGGATGCCGATAATCTGCCTGGTGTCCTAGATTTGTTGAATGGTTGGGAAGGATAGCCACTCCATGAGGGACCAGACGTGATCGGTCAACCCCGCTGCCAGAGCCGGGGTTCTCTCTCGCCAGCGGCCTTTGCCGTCCGAATCCGAGGGCTCGCGCAG